>NZ_JBHLYT010000006.1:0-522833 GCF_042431665.1 Mesorhizobium kowhaii | reverse complement strand
CTCTGCCGCTGCCGAACCCCGCTCAATGCAGGCGCAACGACCGGTTCTTGATCTCTACCTCAACCGCAGGCGCCCTCCCGCGCAGCGGGTTCGTTCTCCGGCCCGAAGCAGATATCTCTGCCCAGCCAGGTGGCCGGTTGGCCGATACCCACCCGCCGGGGTCCGTCGGCAGCAGGGTAGGGTGGCTTGTGGGACGCCACACCAGGCAAGTTTTCAGGCGGGCTTAATCGGCGAGCATAGGCAGAGGATCAGCTTCTGGAGCGGAACCGTTTTGTCAGCAGACAATGTGATCGCGCTGCAGAGCACCTCTGCGAACCGTTGCGCTGGTGCTATCGTGTGCCGGAACTCATCAGACGGCAAGGATAACGAGCATGCCTGGAGTCACCCGCCGTACGCTACTTGCTTTCACCGCCGTTGCGTCTGTCGTTAAACCGACGTTTGCTGAAGGGGAGGGTACCTCACACGAATTGCAGGCGCTGATCGCAACCCATGAGACCGCCTATGCCGCGCTCTATCGGGTTGTTCATCAACCGGGCAGCAGCTGGCACGACCGCCAGCGGGCAGACCGGATTGAAGAGAAAGCACTGCTCGCCATCTGTTCCTGTCCTGCGATCAGCCGAGGCGACCGCCGGGCCAAGGCCGAGTACTTGTTGACTGTTGAGGCACGGGGCGAACTCGACTTGGAAGAGCACATGCAGGCCATCTTGCACTCCATGATGCAGGGCTGATTGGTGCGGATTGACCTGCGCCTGGCTACGGGCTTGTGACGCGCCGGGATCGGCGGAGCGTCACGCTGGCGCCCGAAACCCATCCCGGCTTCAAGCCGGGACCTGATACGGGCCACAGGGTCCGTTTCAGTTGGTATCCGTGGCGGGCTTCATGGCGTCGGCTTCGGGCTTCATCGCGTTCGTTGACAACGGTGGCGGCGCATCGACCAAGCTGGACCATGCGCACATACTTCGCTAGTTGGTAAACAGCAAAGTATGTGCGTTCGTAGACGAAGCGGATGGCCCGTTGAATGTTTGTCGTTCTATTGGTCTACTTCGCGGCATCCTCGATCACACGAGCGACCGCGGTCGGCTGCGAGATGAAGACCGCGTGGCGAACCGATGCCAACCTGAGCGATACCTTCGTGCAATAGCTTGTCACGCGGGAAATCCGGATCATCGGGGCCGCATGCGAGTAAATCGGTAGGACTCCCAATGATTGACGTTCGCTGCCATCGAAGGAGGAGTTTCCAATGGACGCCTTGGACGAAGTCGACCAGCACCGCCGCCGCTTTGTTTCCGCCGCCGCGATCGCCCTTGCTGCCGCCCAATTCGGTTTGACGGATTCTGCGATTGCTGAAGAGAAAACAGCAACGCCCGCAATCAAACCTGGAACAAACGTGTCCTTTGGACCGCTGAAGCAGATCGATACCGAGATCCTCAATATTGGATATGTCGAGGCTGGCGCCGAGAGTGACCCCGCGGTCTTTCTCCTGCATGGCTGGCCCTATGACATCCACAGCTTTGTCGATGTCACCCCCATGTTGGTCTCGGCAGGCTATCGCGTCATCATTCCATATCTGCGCGGCTATGGCACAACGCGATTTCAGTCGAACGAAACTGTTCGCAACGGCCAGCCGTCGGCACTGGCGGTCGATCTGGTCGCCCTGATGGATGCTCTCAAGATCGACAAGCCAATTCTAGCCGGCTTTGATTGGGGCGCGAGAACCGCCGACATCGTTGCCGCACTCTGGCCCGAGCGGTGCAAAGCGTTGGTAGCCGTCAGCGGCTATCTGATCGGCAACCAGAAGGCCGGCAAGGTGCCGTTGCCGCCGAAGGCTGAGCTGCAATGGTGGTATCAGTTTTACCTCGCCACGGAACGCGGAAGCGCCGGCTACGAAAAGTACAGGCGTGACTTTACCAAGCTGATTTGGCAGCTCGCATCGCCGCAGTGGAAGTTCGACGATGCCACCTTCGAGCGAAGCGCGGCGGCCTTCGACAATCCGGACCATGTCGCGATCGTGGTCCACAATTACCGCTGGAAGCTCGGCCTCACGGAGGGCGAGGCAAAATATGACCGGCTGGAAGAGCAACTCGCCGCTGCGCCGGTCATCGGCGTTCCGACAATCACCCTCGAGGGTGATGCAAACGGCGCTCCGCATCCGGAAGCTAGCGCTTACGCCAAGAAGTTCTCGGGCAAATATTCGCACCGCCTCATCACCGGAGGGATCGGTCACAACTTGCCGCAGGAAGCTCCTCAGGCCTTTGTCCCGGCGATCCTTGACGTTGGCGTTTCCTGAATCTGCGTGGCGAACCGGGCACGAGCCCGGTTCGCCTTACCGAGGTCATCCGATGACGCGCTGGTCGCGAAAGCTGTTTGTTTCGCCGTGAGATGGCGTTATCCCCAGTCTCGCCGCGATGTTCACCAGGTCGGGGAGTGAGCGTGCATCCATCTTTCGCATCACCTGGCCCCGGTGCGCCTTCACGGTGACCTCGCTGATGCCGAGCTCGAAGGCGATCTGCTTGTTCAACAGCCCTGAAGCGACCAAGACCATGACCTCTCGCTCGCGTCGGCTGAGCGTCTTGTGACGGTCCCGCAACGTGCGAACTTCGAGGTCCAATGCAAACGCAGCCCTGCTCAGTTCCAGCGCATGCTCGACTGCGGTGAGCAGAACGTCTTCGCTGAAGGGCTTCATCAGGAACTCGACCGCGCCGGCCTTCATTGCCTTGACCGTCATTGGCACGTTTCCGTAGCCGGTCACGAAGATGATAGGCATATCGGCGCGGTCGACGGAGACCAGCCTCTGCAGGTCGAGCCCGTTCAGGTCGGGAAGATGGACGTCCAGGATCAGGCAGTTGGGGACAAGCGCTCGGGAGCGAGAGAGGAACTCCCGAGCGGATTTGAATGTCTCCGGTTGCCAGCCGGCGTGCCTGATCAGCAACTCCAGCGATTCGCGGATAGAGACATCATCATCAACGACGAACACAACAGGTGTTTCGTTCGAGATGGACGGCGGCTTCTCTCTCATTGCCAATGCAGCCGCCACACCCCGCCGTCACCGACATGTCGGGAAGGCTCGCCGCAAGATTTTTCGGTCAAAATGCCCCGCAACGCGCGTCGGTATTTCATCGTGACCTCCATGTGTCCTAGGCGGCGACTTCAAAAACGAACTCGACTTCGATCGGCAGGCCGAGGGGCAGGCTGGCGACGCCGAGAACGACGCGGCCCGAGAGCATCCCGGTGCCAAAGACCTTGACGAGCAGCTCGGACGCTCCGTCGGCGACTTTGGGATGGTCCCGGAAGTCGCCTTCCGTCGCAATGTAGACGCCGAGCTTCGCCACGCCGGTTATCTTGTCCAGCGAGCCGAGATGCGCCTTGGCGGCGGACAAGGCGTTGAGGCAAGCAATCTCCGCCGCCTTTCGCCCGTCCTCCGCCGACAGCGCGCCGCCGACGCGTCCGACATATTGCGGCTCGCGTCCAACGACCGGCAGCATACCGCTCAGATAGAGCAGATTGCCGATCTTCACGGTCTCGACATAGGCGCCGAAGGGGGTGGGCGGCGGGGGAAGCGCGATGCCGAGATCGCTCAGGCGCTGTTCCGCGCTGGCTTGCGTGCTCATCGCGGTCACCATCTTCCCAGATGTGCGCCGCCATCGACGTTCAGCACCTCTCCGGTAATGCGCGGCGCCTCTGTCAGGAACAGGACCGCATCTACAATTTCCTGAACACTGGAGATGCTATGCATCGGCGAGAGCGTCTTCAGAAAGTCCTTCGGGTTGTCCTTGTGCAGCGGCGTGTCGACAACGCCGGGGGCGACCGTGTTGGCGCGGATCTGCTGCCTCGCATATTCCATGGCGATGTTCTTCGACATCGCTTCGATGCCGCCCTTGGTCAGCATGGCGACCGAGGCGTTCACGCCGGCGATCGGGCGATCCACCATGGGTGTGGTGATGCTGACGATGCTGCCACCGCGCTTCTGCGCCAGCATCTGCCGCACGACGCGCTGTGTGAGGTGCAGAAACCCTTCGAGATTCGTTGCCGCGAGGCGGCGGTAATCTTCGATCGTGTAGTCGATGAAGGGCTTGGTGAAGAAGATCCCGGCATTGTTGACCAGGGCGTCAATCGAGCCGAACCGCGCAAGCGCGGTTTCGACGACGGCCTTGGCCGTCTCCGGGTCGGCGATGTCGCCATCGACGCGGGCCAGGCGGTCGGATGCGTTGAGCTCCGCCGACTGGCTGACCTGCCGCGAGGTCGCGACGACGTTGTAGCCCCTTTCGAGAAAGCTGTTGGTGAGGCCGGCACCGATGCCTTGAGAGGCGCCGGTGATGACGGCCGTTTTCTGCGTCTGCATTTTCATCTCCAATGATAGGGCAGCGTCACTTGCTGCGTTTCGGCCTCGAAGGCCGGGTCGATCGAGATCGGGTTCAAGTGGTCGAGGTAGTTGCTCATCGTCTTCAGCGCGATGCCGGCCAGGATCTCCATCAAGGCCACGATGTCGTAGCCGGCGTCGAAGAAGGCCTTCTTCGCGGCCTCCGAGACGTAGCCGTGATCGCTGGCGAGCTCTCGAGTAACCGTCACCAGCGCGTCCTGTTTCGGATCTGCCAGCAGTGACCGGTTGCGGATCGCGTCAATGGCCGCCGCCTCGAGATGCAATGCCTTCAGCGCCGTCGCATGCACGGCGACACAGTAGAGGCATCTGTTCGCCACCGACGCCGTCAGCAGGATCATCTCCCGCTCCTGGGCGCTGAATGACGATTTCTCCCAGGCGGTGTCGAGGGCCAGGTAGCCGTTCAGCATCGCCGGAGAATTGGCGAACGTCGCCATGAGGTTCGGCACGAAGCCGAACCGTTCGCGGATCGCCCGGAGGTTTTCTTTCGAACCTTCCGGGGCCGTTTCGTCTGTCTGTGGCTTGAGCGTCTTCATGATAGCGGTAGACCCCTAGGCGACCAGACTCGCCGTGGCTTCGCCGGTCCCGCTGGAATCGCCGCCGATGATGACGATCTTGTCGGTCATATTGATCGCTCCATGGGCTGGATTGCCCTTGTGAGGCCTATATGGCGCAGCCAAGATTTCTCGATTAGGCGGAAATATCTGGAATGTCTTTTGCACCCATGCAAAAGTCCGACATGGCCGATCTAAACGATATCGCCGTCTTCGTACGGGTTGCGCAGTTCGAGAGCTTCAGCCGCGCCGCGCACGCACTCGGCATGCCCGTCTCTACCGTCAGTCGCAAGGTGACGGCGCTGGAGGAACGGCTCGGCGTGACCCTGCTGCAGCGGACAACACGCAAGCTCAGCCTGACGGCGCAGGGCCGTGCCTACTACAATCAATGCAGCGAGCCGTTGAGCGATCTCTTCGACGCGGAACGGGTGCTTGCCCAGACCCAGAAGAAGCCGGAGGGCCTTCTGCGGATCTCCGCGCCGGTCATCCTTGGCCAGGAAGCGTTCTTTGAATTCCTGTCCTCGTTTCTGAAGACCTATCCGCGCATCCAGGCCGACCTGTTCATCACCAACCTGTTCCTGGATCTGATAGCCGAGAATGTCGACGTCGCCATCCGCTTTGGCGAATTGCGGGATTCGAGCCTGATTGCCCAGCGCATCGGAAAGAGCGTGCGCTATGTCGTCGCCGCGCCGGAGTATCTGCACGGTCGGCTTGCCCCATCGCGGCCCGAGGACCTGCGCCAGCATCAATGCGTCCTCTTGCAAGCGCGCAACAACGAGGTGGAATGGCATCTGGTCAGCGGCAAGAAATCCATCAAGCTCCACGTTACTGGGCCGGTAGCGGCGAGAGATTTCCAGGCGGTGAGCGCTTTCACCTATCGGGGCCACGGCATCGGCCTGCTGCCATCGACCTATTGCGATGCTCAGATCGCGAGTGGCGAACTCGTCCGGCTTCTGCCTGACTGGTCGTCGCCGGAAATCTTCGTGCATGCCGTCTATCCGACACGCCGATTTCTGCCGGCGAAGCTGCAGGTATTCCTCGAGGAGCTGAAGGCCTGGAAGGGTCCCCTGTGGATTCCGCTGCGATGACCATGGCGGCCGCCTGGATTCGCGTGGCCTCAGCCGTCCATCACCTCTGGACGGGCCAAAGCCCTCGCGGGCGGCGACACACGGTTGCGTGGATCGCCTGAACGGAAGCCGGATTATGGAAAAAGCGGCGGTAGCGCGTCGTGCTGCGGGCTCTCCCGGATGCGAGGTTCACCCACTGGGACCACTGCTGGTTTCGGCCGGTTCGGAAGGCTGGCGCCGTCGTCCTTGTAGTAATAGCTGTAGCCGTTGATGGCCGGGGCGCCGCCGAGATGGGCGTAGAGAACTCTGGCGCCCTCGGGGAAGAAGCCTTTCCTGGTCAGATCGATCAGGCCCTGCATCGACTTTCCCTCGTACACAGGATCAGTGATCATGGCTTCCGTGCGGGCAGCCAGCCGGATCGCGTCGTTCGTGGCATCCGAAGGAACGCCATAGGCCGGATAGGCATAGTCGGGATTGATCACGATTTCGTCGTCGCGCACAGCGCGGCCCAGCCCGACGAGGGCGGCGGTGTCGTCGACGATGCGGCGGACCTGCGCGCGGGTCTGGTCTGGTGTCCCGGAGGCGTCGATGCCAATCACCCGGTCGGCACGGTCTTGTGCGGAAAAGCCAACGATCATGCCGGCCTGCGTCGAACCGGTCACGACGCACACAATGATGTAGTCGAAGGCGAAGCCGAGTTCGGCCTCCTGCCTGGCGACCTCCTCGGCGAAGCCGACATAGCCCAGCCCGCCGAACTTATGCACCGAGGCGCCGGCCGGGATCGGATAGGGTTTGCCGCCTGCGTCCTTCACCGACTGGATCGCGTCCTCCCAGCTCTTGCGGATGCCGATGTCGAAGCCGTCGTCGACGAGCCGGCAGTCCGCACCCATCAGGCGCGTCATCAGGATGTTTCCGACTCGATCGTAGACCGCATCATAGTGGGGCACCCACTTCTCCTGGATCACCACGCATTTCATGCCGATCTTGGCGGCCGTCGCGGCGACCATGCGCGTGTGGTTCGACTGGACGCCGCCAATCGACACCAGCGTGTCGGCGCCGGATGCGATTGCGTCCGGCACAATGTATTCCAGCTTTCGCAGTTTGTTTCCGCCCATTGCGAGCCCGGAATTGCAATCGTCGCGCTTGGCGTAGACTTGTACTTTTCCGTCCAGTGCCGCGCTCAGCCGCGGCAGATGCTCGATTGGCGTCGGGCCGAATGTCAGCGGATAACGTTCGAAATTTCCGAGAAGTGACACCGATCTGTCTCCGCCGTGGTCGTTTTCGATGAACCGAGAATAGGCGAAATCATGCGAAAGGTGCTCTCGAATTTGCCTCTAAAATCCTCACATGCTGCATCATTTCATGATATCTATGGTCTTATCATCCGAAGAGGCTCATATAAATGGAAGAATCTTCCACTCAAGCTCTCGATCGTATCGACATAAAAATCCTGCGCGCCCTGCAGGACGAGGGACGGCTGACCAATGCGGACCTGGCGACCCGCGTGAATGTTAGCGCCGCCACCTGCCATCGGCGCACGCAACGCCTGTTCGATGAGGGCTACATCACCGGGGTTCGGGCGGAGATCGCGCCCGCGGCGGTGGGACTTGGCGCGCTGGTGATGGTCGGCGTCGTGCTCGACCGCTCGACACCCGAAAGCTTCGCCGCTTTCGAGGAGGCCGTGCACAAGCTCAAAGAGGTCTTGGATTGCAATCTCGTGGCGGGCGACTTCGACTATCTGTTGAAGATAAGAGTTCGCGACATGGCCGATTTCAACAAGCTTCATGGGCAGAAGCTGATCGCATTACCGGGCGTTCGGCAAACCCGGACTTTCTTTGTCATGAAAGAGGTCAAGGAGAATGCCCGACTTCCGTTTTGACAGGCCGCAACTCAATGACGCGCCGCGCGAGAAATGGCGACGCTCTGCTGGCTAGCTCGACAGGTCGGCAATCAATTCGGCGTCAGTTTTCCGGTTGATTGCGAACGCGCCAGAGGCGCCCCCTGACCGGCCCATTGAGCGCCGTAGCCGAAGTCGCCGACCAGCTTTGCCGCAGCGTTCAGTGATTTTCCCGCGTCGTATGCGATGGGGTACTCGGGGGGGGCTACGCCCGCGCCGATCCGTGAAACGGTTTGTGAGACAGCGCGCTGGACGCCCGGAAATTGCACGCGTCATGACCGTATGGTTGGCGGCTTCACTTTGCAAAGCATCGCGATACCCTTGATCCGCGGCGGATTCGTCAGTGAGCACGAACGCCGTGCCTAGCTGTGCAGCGCTAGCTCCCAACCGGAGCACGGCCGCGATAGAGGCGCCGTCCATGATCCCACCAGCAGCAATTACCGGCACAGCCAGTTCGCGCACGAGCGGCGTTCTTTTGAAGCGGAGACACAGCGTGCGTATTCCGGGTAACCCCACAGGAGCGATCCGCGCAGCAGCCGAGTCCATTCGGGGGTTTCGCGCGATCCATCTCAGCGCCGCTTCAATGATGGCAACATCCTCCTCGGACCGCGCCTCCGCCTACGCCGACGCTGGCGACGCCTCACCTGCGTCGGTGAGCGGGACGCCGCCGCCGATCGCGCGGTATCGGCCGCCAGAAACCGTGACGAGCGAATAAAGGGGGCTATCTCTGGTGTTTTTGGCGAAATGCAGCTGCCGTTGAACGCGATAAGGAAGGTCGAATCGCAGAGCAGTTGGCTGTCGAACCTGGTACGGACGCGCCGCTTACTCAATTGGGCGATGCAGCTTACGCTCTATTTGGTACTCACTACTGCTGATCGATTTTGTTAGGCTCACGCCGTGAGCTTTGTGCTGCGCGTGGTCAGTGAGTCATGGAGGTCCAGTCATGGATCATGTCCAGAGATCCAAGGCGGATTGCCACAGCCCTGCATTCCCTGATGGCAACCGACCTTTCTCAACCATGGCAGCCTTGTTCCATGACACCCGTAAGAGGTCACGCTGCGCCACGATAAGCCTCATCCCGTTCTGTCTCATCCTGTTATTTGGTGCCCCAGCAAGGGGTCAATCGGAGACTGACGACAGGCTCGTCCCTCAAGACATTGTCGAGCTAAAGGTCTCGGGGTGGGATGCCTTGCGCGGCGGCGTTACTGAGGGCGCGGAGCTCACCGGTGCTTTTACGATCGGTACAGCCGGGACGCTAGATCTTCCGGTCATTGGGCACGTTCCGGCCGCGGGTCTGCGTGAGAGTGAATTGGCAAAGCTGATTACCGATCGCTTACAGGCCAGAAGTGGCTTCGACGTGCGTCCTGTCACGACCGTCCAGCGCAGGCAATCGGCAGCGTCTTCGGGCGGCGCCAAAGTCGAGGGACACCCGCCTGGGGCGCCACCAGACGTGAACGGTTCTCGCACATTGGTGGAGGCTGCCGCGACCGGGCTAGAACGGGAACGATCCAAGACGGATGCGTCACTGCATGAACTATCGGCCGTTCGCAAGGAGCTTGAGGCGGCTCGCCAGCAAGCGTCTGCAGATCGTCAGTCCGCAGACAAGGTTGAGCGAGTTCTTCGCAGCGAGCTGGAAGTGGCGCGAGAAGAACTTGATGAGATGCGGCGCGTCACAGCCGACGCAGGCGTGCGGGCGCGTGCGATTGCAGAGGCGACGACTCTTCAAGGACAAGCCCTTGAAGAGCAGAAGCAAAGAGCCGAACGGCTCGCGCAGGATCTGGCGATGGCGCAGCGCGAAGTCGAAAGCTTGCAAGCCAAGGCCGCTCTCGCGATCCGCGAAAAGGCCGCCGCACTCGGAGCGCACCAGGCTGCGGAGGCTTCCCTGTCTGGAGCGAGGCGCGCGCTTGAGCAGGAGCGGCAGAAGATTGAGCGCTTCGAACGCGATCTTGCCGCGGCACACCAATCTCTCGATGCTCTGGAGGCAAGCGGAAAACTGGCTGCGGCTGCACAAGTGGCCGGCATTCAGGACCGCCAGGTTGCCGAGGCCGCTGCAAAGCGAGCCGGCGAAGCGCTCGCATTGGAACGCGGGAGAGCAGATGCTCTCGAGCGCGATCTCGATGCATCTCGCCATGATCGCGACGCGGCAAAAGACGAAGTCGCCCGGCTCTCTGCTGCATTGGAGCAACAGCGCGAAACGGCCGTTGGCCTGGCCCGCGACCTCGCTGCGGCGCGCAACGAAACCGACATCCTGAAAGCTCGCGATGCGCCTCGCGATCAGCGCATCGAGCCCGCTCCCAAAGCATCCGCCGGTGATCGCGCAGGCCCACGTACCAGTGCACTCGCAGGGAAACGGGCTCGATCAGCCCGTGAGCCCGAAGGGCGAGAAATCCGCAAAGTTGCGGTCCGCAAGTCGCCGCAACCTGTTCGGCTGACGACGATTAGCCTTCCCGCCGCGTTGCTCCCGACGCGGGCGCCATTGCGCTCAGCACAAGGAATATGGTGATGCGCAAGTATCTGGCTGCCGCATTGGCGATCGCAGTTGCGATCGGGCCTGCTTCGGCTCTTGGTGAGGGCCTTGGAGGCAAAGTCGGTGGTATCGGGGTCGGCGCCGGTCTCGGCGTTGGCTCGAACGGCGCCTCCGTCGGTGTCGGTGCGAGCGTCGACGGAATCGGGGGAGCAACCGTTGGAGGGTCGGTCGACACGAGCAAGGGATCGGCGGGCCTTGGAGGCAACGTCGGTGGCATCGGGGTCGGCGCCGGTCTGGGCGTCGGCTCGAACGGCGCCTCCGTCGGTGTTGGCGCGAGCGTCGACGGAATCGGGGGAGCAAACGTTGGAGGGTCGGTCGGCACGAGCAACGGATCGCTTGGCCCCAACGTTGGAGCCGGTGCCAACCTCGGCGGCGTAAGCGGCGGCCTTTCGGCAGGCCCCAGTGCGGGAGACGAATCAGCCGGTGCTGGCGCAGCTCCGGGCGGTACGGCAAGTGGTCGAGCGAGCGCTGCGTTGGGGGGTACCACAACAGGGCCAGCGAGTGTCGGTGCCGGCAAGAAGACGGCCGCCAAAGTCGTGAACAGGGGCATGCGATACGCAATCGACCTGCCACGCAGCCTCTGGCCTTCCAGAGGTGGTCGCGACACGTTCAGGCAGAGCACCACAGGTTATCCCTTACGGCTCCAGGTGCCGTTAAAGGCGATACCTGGCACCCCGCCTGCCGTGGTTCGCGTCTGCCGTCAGGCGATCATGTCGGCTGCGAAGCAACTTGGTGCCGTGCGTGTGCACGTAGCCAGCGCAGGTGCCCTGCGCCGGCATCGTCGCGGCGCCCTCACCGCACCGATTGAGGTGCGGATAGACTATGCAAGACAAGGCGGTATCGAGGTTCGGCAGGCGCGGGTCGGATGTCGCCTCGACGCGGCGGGTTGGGTCGTCGCGGTGATATAGGTAGATAAATCTGGCCGGTGTCCGACGTCTCACTGGCGCTGACGCCGGATCTGCGAATGATGTCCGTTCCCGTCCTGGTCAGGCTCGGCCGGGACGCCGCGTCGTGACCTCCTGGACGATCCACCCATTGCCGTCGGGATCACTGAAGGCGAAGAAAGACCCGTAACTCGTGCGTTTGGGGTCGGGACCTGGGATCCGCGCCTCAGGAGGGACCGGAGCGCCATGCCACATGTCGCTCGCTTCAATGCCACGGCGGGCGAGATCGTCATGGGCCGCGACAATGTCAGAAACGACGAGCGTCGCGAAGGCCGAGCCAAGGGCGGCCGGCGTCAATCCCGTGCCGAACGTGATGAAACAGCCGCAACCCGGGGGCGACCCCGACCCGGCTCCGCGGGGCGCGTGAATCCGCCGTTGTCGCTCACCTCGCAACGCACCCAGCCGCAGGCTTTGGCGATCGAGACCCGGATGGCGCCCGGCCCATTGGTCGATCAGACCAAAGAAGAGGGATTGGTCTATTGGACCTAGGTGTCGCCGACACCTCGACAAGGCCTGGCACAGCGCGCCCTCGGTCGGAGATTGCGAGGCTTGCCCGAGAAATGGCCTGCACAGCAGTGCATTTCGGGTCTTTTGTCGGGACCGCAAATCTCAAATTGTTGTTATGGTATTGAAATCGTTGGTACGCCCAAGGGGAATCGAACCCCTGTTACCGCCGTGAAAGGGCGGTGTCCTGACCGCTAGACGATGGGCGCGCTCAGATGAAAGCGGCTTATACTGGCGTTGCACGCAACCGGCAACCCGTCAGTTGCCGCCTTGGACAACTTTTTTCCAGCCGTTTGAATCGGGGATTTCGCCACGTTTGGCCAGTTGCGGTATGCCGCCAGTCATGCTGCGCGGCAGCTCTGCAAATCTGGGGCAGAATGGGGAAGACTAGCCGTCGCCGCCACCGCTGCGTCGGCGGCAGCGCCAGTTCCAGTCGCGCTCGGGGCCGACGTCGACGTGGACGGATTCGGTGTGGCAGTAGGTGCCGACGCCGCCGCGGCCGGGCATGCTTCTGATGTAACTCGCCAGTTCCCATTTCGAAACGCCGGGGACCTGGATGTCGGCGGCGGCGCAATACATGTGCAACGAATTCTTGGCACCATTGGCGCGACGGTTGCGGGCCGGGTCGCGATAGCCTGAGGTCACCGTCATCTTGCGGCCGTAGTGGCCTTCGATCGTCTTCAGCACGCGAACCAGCGACGGCTTCAGGCAAGCCACATCGACGCTCTCGTTCTGCTTGAGCAAGCCGTTGGGCGCCAGCCGTGCCATGCCGGCGGCGGATGCAACCTGATAGGAGCCGCCGATTGGACCCTCGTCCTCGTTGAGGTCGACGTCGCTTTCGTCATCGAGGCCGGATTTGCGCTTGATTTCGAACAGGGCTGTCTGGCGCACGCCGGGCAGCGCATCGCTACCGGTGATGTGGCCAGTCTCGCCGCCGGTTGAGGCCAGCTGCAGCGGTTTTATCGTGGAATCGGCCGAGGCCAGCGTGATGATCGGTTTTACCGCTGCCGGCGCCGGCTTGGCCTGCGCCGCGGGCTGCTCGCCGGATCTGGTGTTGATAAGCGGCGCAGGCGCAGCCGAGGCGGGCGTGGCGCCAAACATCGAGGCCAGGAAGCCTTTTTTCTTCGGTGCGTCGACCTGCGGCATCTCGCCTGCCGTCACATAGACCGGATTGTCCATCGCCGGAGCGGCAGCCGGCTTCGGCGCGTTCACGCCGGCATCGGCGGCGGCAATCTGTTGGGCAACCGCGTCGTTCTGCTGCGCCGTCTGTGCCGGCTGCTGCAAGGGCTGCGGGGTTTGTCCCGCAATCGTCTCAGCGCCAGCCGGCGTGGTCAGCGGAAAGGCCGCCTGCGGCTTGGCCACCGGCACATAGGCGACCTTCTCGGGGAGTGCCGTATCGCTTGCCGTCATCACGGTCGTCTGCTCGGTCGTGGTCTGCGTCGAATCGGTAACGGTGGTCGTTTTGCCGTTCGAGGCAGCGCTTATGTCCGATGCAGTGGCATTGTAGCCGGGCATTCCAACCGACATCGTCGGGTCACCGGCCGAGGTGCAGGAGGCCAGAAGCAAAGAGCAGAGCGCTGCCACGATGGCGCGGCGTTCTCCCTTTGCGAGGCTCCATCCTGCTGATTTCAAAGTCAAATTCCCCCTCGATGTCCGGTCGGTATATCCTTGGCGCGGCACTGATATCGGTGCCAAGGTGACCTTTGTCTCCGATCCGGAAACGAGACCTGCGTCAAATCCGCAAGCCTGGAAGTATTTTTGCAGTGATTGCCGAATTACGGCTGCTCGATGGTTGACGACACCATTTCGCCCGCTTTTACCGCTCCGTCAACTCACCAGACATTACAGTCCGTTACACACGCACTTTCACATAGGTGCCGGGAGCATCGCCCAAGGTTTTCATATGCTTGCCGGGTTTGCGGGCCGGCACGCGGGTGTTGTCCCTGGCCTCTATCCAGCTTTGCCAGTGGGGCCACCAGGATCCGGGATGGTCGGTGGCCCTGGCTATCCACTGGCCGAAATCGCCCGTCGGCGTCCCCCCGGTCCAGTACTGGTATTTGTTGGATGCCGGCGGATTGACGACCCCGGCGATATGGCCTGATCCCGCCATGACGTACTCGACCTTGCCGCCGAAATATTTCGAGCCGAGGAACACCGAAAGCGCCGGCGCGATGTGATCTTCCTTGGAGGCGAGGTTGTAGATCGGGATGGTGATATCGCCGAGCGAGACCGTGTGGCCTGCCAGTTCCATCATGCCTTGCGAGAGGTTGTTCTCGAGGTAGCAGTTGCGCAGGTAGAAAGAGTGATTGGCCGCGCCCATGCGGGTCGAATCGGCATTCCAGTAAAGCAGGTCGAAGGGCAGGGGATCCTTGCCGCGCATGTAGTTGTTGACGACATAGGGCCAGATCAAGTCGCCCGAACGCAGCATGTTGAAGGCGGTCGCCATCTTGGTGCCGTCGAGGTAGCCCTTTTCGCTCATCGACTTTTCCACCGCCGCGACCTGCTCTTCGTCGACGAACACTTTCAGGTCGCCGGCATAGGTGAAGTCGACCTGCGTGGTGAAGAAGGTGGCCGACTTGATGCGGTCGTCGCCTTCTCGCGCCATCAGCGCCAGTGCCGCCGCCAAAAGCGTGCCGCCGACACAATAGCCGATCGCGTTAACGTCCCGTTCGCCGGTGGCCTTCTCGACCGTGTCGAGGCCGTATTGCAGGCCCTCGCGGATGTAGGCTTCCCAACCCTTGGTGCCGTGGCGCTCGTCCGGGTTGATCCAGGAGATGACGAAGACGGTGTGGCCCTGTTCGATCGCCCAGCGGATGAAGGATTTCTGCGGGTTGAGGTCAAGGATGTAGAACTTGTTGATCCATGGCGGGCAGATCAGCAGCGGGCGCTTGAGCACCGTCTCGGTAGCGGGATCGTACTGGATGATCTCGGCGACATCGCTACGGCCAACCACCTTGCCGGGGGTGGTGGCGATGTTCCTGCCGATCTCGAAGGGCGAGTAGTCGGCCTGGCGCAGCTTCAGGTCGCCTTTGCCGGCGGCGATGTCCTCGGCCAGCATCTTCATGCCGCGCACCAGGTTCTCGCCGTTCGAGGCGACGGTTTCGCGAAACAGTTCCGGATTGGTCAGGATGAAATTCGACGGCGAGATGGCGTTGGCCACCTGCTTGACGTAGAAGCCGGCCTTGTGGCGGGTGTGCTCGTCCAGACCATCGGCGTGCTCGACCAGATCGGCCGCCCAGCGCGAGGTGACGAGATAGGCCTGCTTGAGAAAATCGAAGAAGGCGTTGCGGCCCCATTCCGGATCGAGGAAGCGCTTGTCGCCGCGCTCCGGCTTCACGGCATCTTCGGTGGCTTCCGCGGCGTTGCTGGTGCGCTGGATGGCGTTGGCCCAGACCGTCATGTAGCCGGAGAACAGTCGCGTCTGCGCTTCCAGCGCGCGCTGCGGATCGGAAAGCCAGTATTCGCTGAGCTTGGAGAAGGTCTTCACCATGTCGACCACAGGCTCGGCGACGTGATCGCGCACGTCGCCTTTTTCGCGCGGCTCGGCCCATGCGGAAGCCGCTTTGCCGGCTTGCTCGATCATGCGCGCCATGTTCAGGGCGAAGCGTTCCGGGTCCTTCACCAGATATTGCTCGACGGTCGAAGGCTCGTCATCTTCCGCTTTGCCCGAATCGGGTGTTTTGGACATGGTTCGCGGGGTTCCTCCCGAGGCCTTTTCTTGACATACTAACATGGGACATCCGACCGGGTCCAATCTCGCTCTACCGCGGCTGCCAAGGAAACAATATGACGATTAACATTGGCGAGACTGTTTTTTTTGGTGCCGGACGTTTTTTCCGCATCGGGGCGGCAATCGTCCTGCTGGGGATTGCCGGGTGCTCGAGCACCAGCAGCCCGACGTCGGTCGCGGCGGGCACGGGTCCGAAGGATACCGGCACCTTTCCGAACCTGAACATCAAGCCGCAAGTGGCGGCGCCGCAGTTCACCGACGCCGAGAAGAACGCCAAGCTTGCGCAATTGAAGGCGGACGAGAGCGCGCAGGCGGCAAAAAACGGCACCCCCGACGTGGCCGACCAGGCTGCGCTCACGGAGCTTGCAAAAAAGCATGGCGATGAAACGCTGAAGCAGATCGAGGGCAAATGCGACCCCGCCCTCGACCCTACCTGCAAATAAGTATATAGCGCGCGCCCAAAGCCCTTAGATATCTGGCCCCCTTTTGCTGTCTGGAACTGCCATGGAAGAATTTCACAAGGTTCGCCGGCTTCCGCCTTACGTCTTTGAGCAGGTCAACCGGCTCAAGGCCAGCGCCCGCTCGCGCGGCGCCGACATCATCGACCTCGGCATGGGCAATCCGGATCTGCCGACGCCCAAGGCCATTGTCGACAAACTATGCGAGGTCGTGCGCGATCCGCGTACGCATCGTTATTCCTCGTCGCGCGGCATTCCGGGCCTGCGCCGCGCCCAGGCCGCGTACTATGCCCGCCGCTTCAGCGTGAAGCTCAACCCCGACACGCAAGTGGTGGCGACGCTCGGCTCGAAAGAGGGCTTCGCCAACATGGCACAGGCGATTACCGCCCCCGGCGACGTGATCCTGTGCCCCAATCCGACCTATCCGATCCACGCTTTCGGCTTCATCATGTCGGGCGGCGTCATCCGCTCGCTGCAGGTCGAGCCGGACGACGGCTTCATTCCGGCGCTCGAGCGCGGCGTCCGTCACTCGATCCCGAAGCCGCTGGCGCTGATCCTCAACTATCCGTCGAACCCGACGGCGCTGGTCGCTTCGCTCGATTTCTACAAGGACGTGGTCGCCTTCGCCAAGAAGAACGACATCATCATCCTGTCCGACCTTGCCTATTCGGAGATCTATTTCGACGGCAATCCACCACCCTCGGTGCTGCAGGTGCCGGGCGCCATCGACGTCTGTGTCGAGTTCACCTCGATGTCGAAGACCTTCTCCATGCCCGGCTGGCGCATGGGCTTTGCCGTCGGCAACGAGCGGCTGATCTCGGCGCTGACCAGGGTGAAATCTTATCTCGATTACGGTGCCTTCACGCCGATCCAGGTGGCGGCAGCACACGCGCTCAACGGCGACGGCGCCGACATTGCCGAGGTGCGCGACATCTACCACAAGCGCCGCGACGTGATGGTCGATGCCTTCGGCCGCGCTGGCTGGACCATTCCGGCACCCGCGGCATCGATGTTCGCCTGGGCGCCGATCCCGGAGCCGTTCCGGCATCTCGGCTCGCTCGAATTCTCCAAGCTGCTCATCGAACACGCCGACGTGGCGGTGGCGCCCGGTGTCGGCTTCGGCGAACATGGCGACGATCATGTGCGCATCGCGCTGGTCGAGAACGAACACCGGATCCGGCAGGCGGCGCGCAACATCAAGCGCTTCCTGTCGACCAGCGCCAAGCAACCCAACAATGTGGTGCCGCTTTCCGCTCACCGGTAAGTTTGCCGCAGACAATTTCGATCTGACTTGAGGGACATCGCCGGCTATGGCTGAAGCATTGCGTGTTGGAATTGCCGGCCTTGGCACTGTCGGCGCGTCGGTGGCCCGCGTGCTGCGCGACAAGGCGGCGGAACTGACCCGGCAATGCGGGCGCGACATCGTCGTCACCGCGGTTTCGGCACGCAACCAGAAACGCGATCGCGGCGTCGATGTCAGCTCGGCAAAGTGGTTCGACGATCCGGTCAAGATGGCGCAGACAGCCGATATCGACGTGTTCGTCGAACTGATCGGCGGCGACGAGGGGCCGGCGCGGTCGTCGGTGAAGGCGGCACTTGAAGCCGGCCGTCATGTCGTGACCGCCAACAAGGCGCTGCTGGCCAAGCATGGCGTGGCGCTGGCCGAGATCGCCGAGAAGCGCGGCGTGCTGCTCAACTACGAGGCGGCGGTGGCGGGCGGCATTCCCGTCATCAAGACCATGCGCGAGGCGATGGCCGGCAATTCGGTCACCCGCGTGTTCGGCATTCTCAACGGCACCTGCAACTACATCCTGACCCGCATGGAGGCCGAGGGCATCTCGTTCGACGCCTGCCTGAAGGACGCCCAGCGGCTCGGCTATGCCGAGGCCGATCCGACCTTCGACATCGAGGGCCACGACACCGCGCACAAGCTGTCGATCCTGACCAGCCTTGCCTTCGGCACAAAAATCGCCGCCAACGACATTTACATGGAAGGCATTTCCAACATCACCCAGGCCGACATCCGCGCGGCCGGCGACCTCGGCTACCGGATCAAGCTGCTGGGCGTTGCCCAACGCACCGACAGCGGCATCGAGCAGCGCGTGCACCCGACCATGGTGCCAACCGCCTCGGTCATCGCGCAGGTGCATGGCGTCACCAATGCGGTGGCGATCGAGACCGACATATTGGGCGAATTGCTGCTCTCCGGCCCCGGCGCCGGCGGCAACGCCACCGCCTCGGCCGTCATCGGCGACATCGCCGATATCGCCAAGAGCCGGCCCGGCTTCCAGCACGGTCCGGTCTTCGGCCGGCCGGCGAAGGAGCTGAAGCCTTACAAGAAGGCGCAGATGCGCAGCCATGCCGGCGGCTACTTCATCCGGCTGACCGTGCATGACCGTATCGGGGTGTTTGCGGCAATCGCCAAGCGCATGGCCGATAACGATATTTCGCTGGAATCGATCGTCCAGCACGCGGTCAACGGCGAGGCGGAGGCGCAAAAGACGGTGATCCTCGTCACCCATGAGACGACCGAGGCCGCCGTACGCAAGGCTGTCGACGGCATCACCAAGGATGGCCATCTGACCGACAAGCCGCAGGTCATCCGCATCGAGCGGGCAGGGTAGCTTTCCCCTTCCGGTCGCCGCGCGGGGCAAGAATCCCGCCGGTATTGCGCGTCGGTCTGATGGCGGGCAGCCACGATCGACCGGAACGAATTCGCCTTGGCGCCGTTCTCTTGGTAAGCAACCAAAGGAACCGCTTCATGGCCGATACCAACAAGTCCGACAGCCCCAACATCGACGACATCCAGAAGACGCTGGAAAAGCAGATCGCCGAACTGCGCAAGGAGATCACCAAGATCAACAAGAGCATTTCGGCGCGCGGTGCGGAAATGCTCGACGACGCCAGCGAGCAGGCTTCGGATTTCTACGACACAGCCGCGACCCGCGCCTCGCGGACTGCGCAGCAGTTGCGCAGCCAGGCGCAGGCGGTGTCGGAAGTCGCGCGCGAAAATCCCGGTACGACGACAGCCGTGGTCGGCGTGATCGGTCTGCTCGGCTTTCTGGCCGGCCTCGCCGTTGGCCAGTCGATGAACGACAACTCGCGCCGCTGGTATTGATCGCGTCGTGACGGAGCCGGCCCTGTCGGCTCATTTCTCTGTTTTCAGCACGTCATTTCCAGGAGGGCACTATGGCTTCATCCATGTTGATCGGCATCCTGATCACGTTCCTCGTCATCATCCTCGTTCTCTATCTGGTTCAGCGTCTGCCGCTCGATGCCCGGATGAGACAGATCGCCCAGATCATCGTCATCATTATCGGCATTATTTCACTGCTCAAATACCTCGCGGTTTTCTAATGCATGTCGCCCAAAAGTGGCCCCGGTTTTGGGGTAACGACATGCATAAAGACAAAGACCTAAAGCGTGTCGCCTGAATCCGTTCAAACGCGACGCGCTTTAGGCAGCGGAGGCGCGATTTTCACTTTTTCAAGTCGGCCCGGTTCTTTGCGACCGGGCCGGCGTCGTTTCAAGAATGCGGTTTAATCGATTGATATTGCTGGATATTCGATAAAACTCCCAGCAGGTCTTGCCGTTGTCATGCTCGTTTGACAAAAGAGACGCGCCTCCGGCGGGAGGCCGCATATCAACGAGGAAATTGCCAGATGAATGTGGCCCAGAACATTGTCGCCGGCCTTGACAGGATACTCACCATGGAGTTGGTGCGCGTCACCGAACGGGCCGCCGTCGCGGCCGCCAGATTGCGCGGGCGCGGCGACGAAAAGGCGGCCGACCAGGTCGCCGTCGATGCCATGCGGCAGGAGCTCAACCGGCTCGCCATCAAAGGCACGGTGGTGATCGGCGAGGGTGAGCGGGACGAGGCGCCGATGCTCTACATCGGTGAGGAAGTCGGCTCGGGTAAAGGCCCGGCGGTCGATATCGCGCTCGATCCGCTCGAAGGCACGACGATCTGCGCCAAGAACCTGCCCAATGCGCTGGCCGTCATCGCGATCGCCGAGAAGGGCAGCCTGCTGTTTGCGCCCGACGTCTACATGGACAAGATCGCCATCGGCCCGGGCTATGCCGACGGCGTCATCGACATCGATGCCTCACCGGCAGAGAACATCGCCAGCCTCGCCCGCGCCAAGGGCGTCGCGATATCGGACATCACCGCCTGTATCCTCGACAGGCCGCGCCACGGCAAGCTGATCGATGCCGTGCGCGCCACGGGCGCTGCGATCCGGCTGATCGGCGATGGCGATGTCGCCGGCGTCATCCACACCACCGATCCCGAGGAAACCGGCATCGACATCTATCTCGGCACTGGCGGCGCACCGGAGGGCGTGCTGGCCGCGGCCGCCTTGCGCTGTACCGGCGGCCAGATGCAGGGCCGGCTGATCCTCGACACGCCGGAAAAGGTCGCGCGAGCCGCCAAGATGGGTATTTCCGATCCGAAACGGGTCTATCGGACGGAAGACATGGCTCGCGGCGACGTGCTGTTCGCGGCCACCGGTGTCACCGACGGTAACATGCTGGCCGGCGTCAAGTTCGGCCGCAACACCATCACCACCCACACGATCGTGCTGCGCTCGTCGTCGCGGACGGTGCGCGAGATCAAGGCACGCCATCAGGACCTGGATAAGTTCTAGGTTCTGTTATTGGCACGGGTGCTTGCGGACCAGCATCGCAGTTGTTAGCCCTGTCGCTGCATCGGATGATGCTGGCCGCAAGGATTTGATGATGAAACCGTTCGACTGGCACGCGGATGCGATTTCGCGCGCCACCGCGATCACGAAGTCCTATCGCAACACCCAGAACGTGCGCCGCTTTTTCACTAGCGTATGCGGCGATGCGTTCAGGTTCGACCGGCCTTTCATGGCCTGGCTCAAGGACGGTGCGGGCAAGACGATGGGCGATGCGGCCGACGAATGGCTTCGGCGCCAGGCTGAAAAGCGGAAAGCGTAGTTTTCTTGAAATTTCCCGTGACGGCGCATCAACGCGAACCGCTTGGCTTTGCCTGCCTTTGGCCTAAAGCGCGTCGCGCTCACGCGACGCGCTTTAGGTTGTTGTTTGTGCATGTCGTTGTCCCAAAACCGCTGCACACTTTTTGGGCGACATGCATTATCCTGCGGCCAATTATGAGTTGGCAAACCGCATGACCGGTGAAAAGCGCCTCTTCCTCGACGTCAGGCAGTCGGCTACCGGGGTTTCCTGGGAGCACCGACTGACTGAGCGGCAGGACATGGTTGCGCTCGCCATCGCGCAAGGCCACGGCGTGCCCGACATCGTCGCGCGGGTACTTGCCGGTCGCGGCGTCACCGCCGAACAGACCGAGCGGTTTCTCGACCCGACGATCCGTGACCTTCTGCCGGACCCGGCATCGCTGACCGACATGGACAAGGCGGCGGCCCGCATTGCGGCTGCGGTGGTGGCCAGGGAAAAGGTGGCGATCTTCGGCGACTATGATGTCGACGGCGCCGCCTCGTCGGCCTTGTTGAAACGGTTCCTCACGCATTTCTCGGTGCCGTCGGAAATCTACATTCCGGATCGTATTTTCGAGGGCTATGGCCCCAATCCGGATGCCATGCGCGAACTTGTTTCGCGCGGCGCGACACTGATCGTCACCGTCGATTGCGGCACCAACAGCGCCGTTTCCATCGATGCCGCCAATGCGGCCGGCGCCGATGTCGTCGTGCTCGATCACCATCAGGTCGGCGGTGCTTTGCCGGCGGCAATTGCCGTCGTCAATCCCAACCGTGACGACGACCTTTCGGGGCAGGGCCATCTCTGTGCCGCCGGTGTGGTCTTCCTCGCTCTTGTGCAGACGGCCAAGATCCTGCGCGGCCGCTTGGCCGATGCCACGCCGCCGGACCTGCTTTCCCTGCTCGATCTCGTCGCACTTGCCACCGTCTGCGATGTGGTGCCGCTGACCGGCATCAACCGCGCCTTTGTGGTCAAAGGACTGCAGATGGCGCGCCAGCAGAAGAACGAAGGGCTGGCTGCACTCGCACGGGTGTCGCGCATCGGCGAACCGATCAGCACCTTCCATCTCGCCTATCTGATCGGCCCGCGCATCAATGCCGGCGGGCGCATCGGCGATGCCGCACTTGGCAGTCGCCTGCTTGCCACCGACGATCCGGTCGAGGCGCGCACCATTGCCGAGACGCTCGACCGGCTCAACCAGGAACGGCAGCTGATGGAGCAGGAGATGCTGGCGGCGGCGCGCGCCGAGGCGGATGCCGAGCTTGCCGGCGGCAACGGCCCGGCCATCGTCGTCACCGCCAGCAACAACTGGCACCCGGGCATTGTCGGCCTGCTCGCTTCACGGCTGAAGGATCACGCGCGCCGGCCGGCCTTCGCCATCGCCTTCAACGCCAATGGCATTGGCACCGGTTCGGGCCGCTCGGTGTCGGGGTTCGACCTTGGCCGTCTGGTGCGCGAAGCGGCCGATGCCGGGCTGATCGTCAAGGGCGGCGGCCATGGCATGGCGGCCGGCATCACCGTGGAACGGGCGAAGCTTGGCGAGCTCAGGGCGTTTTTCGAAGAGCGGGCGGCGGCCGACGTGTTCCGTCTGCAAGGCGAGGAAAGCCTGGCGATCGACGGTGCGCTTGCCGCCGAAGGCGCGACACTCAGCCTTCTCGACGCGCTGGAGAAAGCCGGCCCGTTTGGCGCCGGGCACGCAGCGCCGGTCTTCGTGCTGCCGCGTCATCGGTTGGCGGATGCGCGGCCGGTTGGCACCAACCACATCCGCGTCGACTTGCAGTCGGAAAGCGGCGGCCGCATCCAGGCGATCGCCTTTCGCGCGGTCGATACCGCACTTGGCGAATTCCTGTTCAAGAACCGGGGCAAGACAATCCATGTCGCCGGCTCGCTGTCGGGCAATCACTGGAACGGCAACCGCACGGTGCAATTTCGCATCACCGACGCGGCGCGTGCGTAAGGTTACAGTGGGGCGACCTAGGAGCGTATTTGCTTCCGAAATTCGCCCGGCGCCATTCCGGTCGTTTTGGAAAAAGTACGACTGAACGAAGCGACATCCTGGTAGCCCACTCGATAGCAGATTTCCGAAATGCTTAATTTCGTTCCCTCAAGCAGCGACCTTGCCAATTCAAGCCGCTTTTCCTGGATCCATTTTCCCGGGGTCGTCTTGAGCTCATTGGCAAACCTGCGGGACAGCGTTCGCGCAGACATGCCAAGTCCCGCCGCGAGAAAACTCAAATCGATTTCCCGCATCTTGTTTTCCGAAAGTCCACGCAGTTTGTATTCCAGCGGGTTGGTCTCTTTCGGCAATTCCTCGAGAGGGAATTCGTAGGGGCTCTGATATTTGCGCGAAGGCGGAAGAACCAGAAGCTTTCGAACAATCCGCTCCTCCTTCGAGAAGCCCAAATCGACCAGCAGGGCTTTGGCGAGTTCCAGTCCTGAAAATCCGCCTCCGCAGGTGTAAAGGCGACCGTCGCGAACAAGCATGCGCGATGAGTCCCATTGAACCTGGGGAAACCGGCTGCTGACGTGGGACTTCAGCCACCAGGATATCGTCGCGCGCTTGCCGTCCAACAGGCCCGTATCGGCGAGCAAATAACATGCCCCGCAATGTGCCGCGATGATGGCTTGCTGTTGTCGCGCGAGTGCAATCAGAGGTTTTGAATATTCACTCTCCTGGTCAAGCGAGCGCAGAAGCTCAGGAATCTCGGCGCCCGGCATCGCGATGAGAATCAGCACATCCATTTTTCGGGACGGTTGCGCCTTCGCAGGGAAGGAAATTCCGGCCGTCGAAATTGCAGGCGATGCCCTGGAAACGAACTCGCATGAAAGAACCTCTGCACCAGCGACGTCATTCACGAGTTGAAACATTTCGACCAGCGTCGAGACAACCGCCGAATAGAAGTCGGACGGCAGCCAGATCACAACATGGATGCACTTGGCAGCCATTCGCGGCACTCCCGGTATCGTTATCGCCGATGGCAAGTTTAGCACAATCTTTGTCAAAAATGCCAATTCCGAAATAGGTGCTGCGCCTCCAGGGTGGCCGTATGCGCGCCTGGCTGCCGAAGAGCAGGCTGCGGAATCCATAGCTGGGAAAGAGACCAATGCAGAAATCGCCAAATCAAACCGATACGGACGCGTTGAGTACGCTGGACGCAACCGGCGTCACGCGACCGCCACGCTGGTCCGGGCTCAGGCTCGCGCTGCTGGCATTCGCACAGTTCATAATCGCGATCGACTACAACATCGTCTATGTCGCCCTGCCGGATATCGGCCGTGATGTCGGCTTTACGCCGCAGTCGCTGCAATGGGTAGTAAGCGCTTACGCTGTGGCTTTTGGCGGTTTTCTGTTGCTCGGCGGTCGGGCGGCTGACCGGCGCGGCCCGCGGCGTATGTTCATGCTGGCGCTCGTGCTCTACGGCGTCTCGTCCTTTGCAGGCGGATTTGCGCCTGACGCTCTCACGCTGGTGATTGCTCGGGCAGTCCAGGGTTTAGGCGGGGCGCTTCTATTTCCTGCAACACTAGCGCTGATCAACACAAGCTTCGCGGAAGGTGCCGAACGCAATCGGGCGCTGGCGGTCTGGGGTGCCACCGGGAGTGGCGGCCTAGCCGCTGGTGCCATCATCGGAGGCGTCCTGACCAATGGCTGGGGCTGGCAAGCAGTCTTCTTCTTCACCGTTCCACTGGCTTTGGGCGCTGCTCTTATCGCAGCGCCGGCTCTGCTGGCACCCGATCCAGCAGGTAAGGGCCAGAGGCGAAGTTTTGATCTACCGGGTGCGCTGGTTGTCACGACCGCCGTCACACTGCTGGTGTTCGGCCTGGCTAGCGGGCCCGAGGTGGGCTGGAATGCTGTTCGCAGCTCCGGATCGCTTGTGATTGGCGTGCTGCTGCTTTGTGCTTTCATTCTCATCGAGAGACGCGTGCGCGATCCGCTGGCGCCACTGCGGCTGTTTGCCAATCGCAGCCTCGTCACGGCCATGGCGGTGAGCTTCTTTCACCACATGGCGCTGAGTTCCGGTTACTACCTTCTCACCACCTATTTTCAGAACCTGCTCGGCTACAACGCACTCACCGCCGGCTTGGCATTCGTCCCGCTCGGTGTGCTGGCGATGATCGGTGGCGGGAAGGGCGCTGCGCTGCTGCTCAACAAGTGGGGGACTCGTGCCACGATGTTCGCCGGCATGTTCATTTACGGGATCGGGCTGGTGGCGATCTCTCTTGCCCTGTCGCCAGGCGGTTCGTATTGGGCCGTGCTGCCCGGAATCCTCATTTATGGTTTCGGTGGCGGCATCGCCTTTACGACGCTGTTCGTAGCCGCCGCTTCCGGAGTTGCTCCCAACGAACAGGGGGTTGCGTCAGCGCTAGGGTCGACCTCCCTGCAGATCGGCGCGGCATTGGGTCTGGCCGCCAGTCTTGTCGTGGCCAATGTCGGTCTGGGTGGCGGGCCCGCTACCGCGTCGGATGTCGTCGACGGATTGCGTATGGCAGGATTGTTCGCCGCCGCCGCGGTTTTCTTTGGCGCGGTGCTGGCTCTGGCACTTAAGCAGAATCCGGCGATACCTCAGGATGCTGCCGCTTCTGCCGAAGCTGCCCGCTGATTCCCCTCAGTCACCGCTGCTTGAAGCGCGTCGCGTTTAGTCGACGCGCTTCAAGTGTTTGTTTCCATGCGTTGGGAGACATGCATCAGGCGAGAACGGACTGCAGCCGGGTCAGCTCGCCGATCTGCGCCATCGTCGCCTGATAGCCGATGTTGATCGCCTCGTCGGCGCGGTGGAATTCGGTCAGGCCGATATGGCTGAGCTTCGGCTGCAGCGACATGTCGGGCGGATCGCCGGCAAGCCTGGCGCGTGAAATGCGATCCTGGATGATGTTGAAGGCCTCGACCATGACGCCGGTGATGCCGAGCCGCGTCTGATGCGACTGGCGCCCGGCGTCGATCTGGCCGGGCCGCGGCGCATCCTTTTCGACGACCAGTTCGCCGGCGCTGTGCTTGATGACGGCGGCGCGGCCGAACAGGTCGTAGTGAAGATTGACCGCCACCACGAGCGGCTGTTCATAGGCGCGGCAGACTGAGACCGGAACCGGGTTGACCAGCGCACCGTCGACCAGCACACGGCCGTTGCAATTCACCGGCTCGAACACGCCGGGCAGCGCATAGGAGGCGCGCATGGCGGTGATCAATGACCCGCTCGATAGCCAGATTTCGTGGCCAGTGCGGATTTCGGAGGTGACTGCGACGAACGGCTTGGCCAGATCCTCGAAACGAATACCAGTCATGTGCTCGCGCAGCCGGGCGTCGAGCTTCATGCCGCCGAACAGGCCGCTGCCGCGCAGGTTGAGATCGAGCAGGCCAAAAATGCGTCGCTTGGTCAGGCTGCGGGCGAATTCTTCCAGTTCGTCCAGTTTGCCTGAGAGGTAGCAGCCGCCGACCAGCGCGCCGATCGAGGTGCCGGCGATCATCGATACTTCGATGCCGGCTTCATCGAGCGCGCGCAGCACGCCGATATGCGCCCAGCCTCTGGCGCAACCGCCGCCTAAGGCAAGCGAAATACCGGTTTTCTTAGGCAGGTCTGTTTCCGATGCGCCGCCTGACGAGGACAGGCCATTGGCCTCCCTGACATCCGGTCTGTTACGCAATGACGCCCACTCGAGCATCATGATCTCCCTTGTCCCAAGGCTAATATACAGGCGGGCCGTATCGAAATGGTGAATCTATGTGACTTGTGTCGGGTGGAAGGTTCAAGCTGATGGTTTCCGATATGTGTTTTCCGCATCGAACAGCGGCTTGCTGCCGTCATCGGCAAGCGTCCCCTTGCCGTCGACCAGGCCCACCGTCCGATAAAAGCATGAACGTCGGCCCGTGTGACAGGTTGCGTCGTGGCCCAACACTTTGACGCGCAGCCACAATGCATCCTGATCGCAATCGGTGCGCATCTCGACGACATGCTGGAAATTGCCCGAGGTTTCGCCCTTTTTCCACAGCGCGTTGCGCGAGCGCGACCAGTAGTGGGCGATGCCTGTCTCCAGCGTCAGCGCCAGCGCTTGCGCATTCATGTGCGCAACCATCAGCAGCATGCCGTCTTCGGCATCGGTGACGACGACCGTGACGAGGCCGGCTGCGTCGAAGCGAGGTGAAAACACCGCGCCTTCCTCGAGCGCTTTCTTGTCTGACGGAGCTTTGGGAAATTCCAGTGCCGACATCGCCGGTCTATTTTCCTGTTTGACCATGATCTTATCCGAAAACCGGTCTCCACTTTTCGGGATCATGGTCTGGCGATGTCGGTGACGGGCTTACGCCCCGCCGCCGCGCACCATGGTGACGAAACGAACCTGCTCTTCGGGCGTGTCCTTGAAGACGCCGGTGAAGGTCGAGGTGAGGGTGGTTGAGCCCTGCTTGCGGATGCCGCGCATGGCCATGCACATGTGCTCGGCCTCGATCATGACGGCGACGCCGCGCGGATTGAGCACATCCTGGATGACGCCGGCGATCTGCGCCGTCAGCGCCTCCTGGGTCTGCAGGCGGTGGGCAAAGATATCGACTACGCGCGCGATCTTGGACAGGCCGACGACCTTACCGTCCGGCAGGTAGCCGACATGCGCCTTGCCGATGATCGGCACCATATGGTGTTCGCAATGCGAGTGGAACTGGATGTCCTTGACGATGACCAGGTCGTCATAGCCGGCGACCTCCTCGAAGGTGCGGCCCAGCTCTTCGGCCGGGCACATGTCATAGCCGCCGAACATTTCGCGAAAGGCCTTGGCCACCCGCATCGGCGTGTCGACCAGCCCTTCGCGGTCCGGATTGTCGCCGGTCCAGCGCAAAAGCGTGCGCACGGCGGCCTCGACTTCGGCTTCGCTCGGCCGGTCGGTAACCGGCTTCTCCATATAGGCTGACTGGGGCATGAGTTTCTTGATGACGGCATCCATAAAAGGCGTCTCCCGTAGTTCCTCTCGACGGAGGAACGAGTTGAACGGACCACGACCTTTCGGTGTCGGAAACTCGCCTCGTTTCCAGCCCCGCAAGTGGCGTGAACTTCCCGGCAAGGACACTGGCTTTCGTTGTCTTGTCGATACCGGACTGCCAGCATTATATATGGTCATGACGAGCGAAAGGAAGACACGACAGCGGCAATCGCTGTTCGCTTGGCGGCGACAGATTGGAAAATAATGATCAACGACGTCTACAATGCGAAAATTCTCGGTTTTGCCGGAAACATCGCCCGCATCGGCCACCTCGACCATCCTGACGCGACCGCAAAGGCGCATTCCAAGCTGTGCGGCTCGACCGTCACCGTCGACCTCAAGATGGAGGACGGCGTGGTCACCGACTTCGCCCATGACGTGAAGGCCTGTGCGCTCGGCCAGGCGTCATCCTCGATCATGGCGCAGCATGTCGTCGGCGCGAGTGCCGCGGAATTACGCGCGGTACGCGACACCATGCTGAAGATGCTGAAGGAAAATGGCGCCCCGCCCGACGGCCGCTTCGCAGACCTGAAATATCTGGAACCGGTGCGCGACTACAAGGCGCGCCATGCCTCGACCATGCTGACTTTCGACGCCGTGGTCGACGCGATCGGCCAGATCGAGAAGAAGCGCGCCGAACAAGCGGCCTGAAGGCAAAGTAGCGAGAGTGCCGCCTAGGAAGCCCGCCTTAAGCCTGCGCTTCCAGCGCCCGTCTGCTTTCGGCAAATTCGCTTCTTAGCCAGTCGGCGAAGGCCGCGGCTGGCTCCGAGAGATCGCGCAAGCTCCTGGCCACCAGCCAATAGGCGCCGGATGCGACGTCGATGTCGAACGGCTTGATCAGCGCGCCGGATGCGATTTCCCCGCCGATCTGCAAGAGATCGCCCAGTGCCACGCCATGTCCGAGCAGGGCGGCCTGCTTTGAAAGCGACGCATCCGCCAGCATGGGACCGCGCGCGGGCACGGCATCGGCGGGCACGCCGGCCGCTTCGAACCAGCGCGCCCAACCCTGACGGTTTTCCTCGTGCAAAAGCGTGTAGCGACCAAGATCAATCGGTCTCTCGAGGGCAGGACCCGCGGCGAGCAGTGCCGGCGACAGCACCGGCGAATCGACTGTCGAGGCAAGTCGCTCGGCCTGGCTGCGCGGCCACGAGGTGGCATGCGCGCTGAAGCGCAGGGCAAGCTCGGGCTGATCGCTGCGGAACTCGATCGGCCTCGGATCGACTTCGAGGGAGACGTCGATATCGGGCCGCAATTCGCGAAACCGATTGAGCCGGGGTACCAACCACACGGATGCCAGCGATGGCTCGACACTGACGCGAACCACGAACTGCGCCGGCGTCGCCACCAGTTCCCCAAGCAAGGTGTCGATGGCGTCGAAACTCTTGACGAGCTGGTCCAGCAGACGCCGGCCGGTGTCGGTCAGCTCGACGCGGCGATGGTGACGTTCGAACAAGGGCCGGCGCAGGAAGATTTCGAGCTCACGGATCTGCCGGCTGATCGCTGCCTGCGAGACGAAAAGCTCCTCGGCGGCCTTGCTGAAGCTCAGATGCCGGCCCGCCGCCTCGAAGCTCCTCAATGCCGTCAGCGGCAGGCGTCCGCGCTTCATTTCGCATAACCCAAGATTATCCGAAGTGGAAATTATACTCGTTTGAAGGCGAAGGCCAGCGGCGGTCTAATCCATGTCAAAGGAGACACGGCCATGATCCAGATCCTGAACATCCTTGGCGATGTCATGCGGATCGCAACGTTCCAATGGCGAGACGACAGAGGGCATGCAAGGCGCCGCGAAGGGCCAGTGAGTCCTGGCCGCTGGGCGCCTTCCGTTGACAGGCAGCCGTTTCGCCGCTCCCGACCCTGATGGCATGGCGAGCGGGTAGAAGGGATTGCTTTCTCCAACCGGAGCCCACATCTATCGCCTGGGAAACGCGAATGTATCGAGCATGATCCCGAAAACCGGTTCCCACTTCTTGGGATCATGCTCTGGAGCGGAGACTTGTGGTGGGCCACCAGCATGGGCGCATTGCCGGACCGCCGAAGCGCGGCCGCAACTGGCCGGGCCCGTGGCGCAAGACGCCGGGCCGGGTCCTGGGTACTTCGTTCGTCAGGCTCTATCAGCTGACGCTGTCGGGCTTTGTCGGCAATTCCTGCCGGCATCTGCCGACCTGTTCCGAATATGCGCATGAGGCGATCGCCCGTCACGGCCTGTGGGCCGGCGGCTGGATGGGATTTTTCCGGGTGCTGCGCTGCGGGCCGTTCGGAACGCATGGCATTGACCGCGTGCCGGAGGTGCTGGCGGATCGTTATGTCTGGTTCGCGCCGTGGCGGTACTGGCGGATCGGCGGCAAGCGCGGCGAAGCGCAAAGCTGACCGGCCTGCCAAGCTTGTCGTTTACGATCTGGTAGGGTTAACGCCAGCCTGCACAAAGACTACGCATTTGAGACAAAATCGAGACAAGAGACCTCGCTAAGCCGCTCGCGAACCCCTCTGGAGCGAGCATCAAATGCGTAATTTCGACCGTCTTCCCTTCATCTTTGCCGGGATCCTGTTCCTGCTCGCCTGGCTGCTGGGATTTCCGCTGCGCGCGCAATCAGCGCCGCTTGGGGATGTGCAGGGCACGCTGATCCTCGACGCCGCGAGCTGCAAGACGCTTTACCAGGATGGAGTGTGCGACCAGAGGTTCAGCCCGGCTTCGACGTTCAAGGTGCCGCTGTCGCCGATCGGCGCGCACGGATGAGGTGGCCACCGGCGTTGGTCGTCTCTCCCTTCGGTGTCCCGGAAAGGCGGGCGGCGATATCGCCGCTCTCAAGATCTTCGATCTCATCGAATCCGAGGTCGCGGAGCGATTTCGCCAGTTCGCCAGGGATGAAGAAGCTGATCCATGGCTCGCCGACTGCTGCGACGCGCGCCGCGTGGAAAGCCAAAGCGGCTTGTCCCGCCGCGTCGCGATTCTCAGACGGTTCGCTGTAGTCGAATACGACTTCCGAACCGAGGGTGCCGGCGATGTAGGAGAGTGTGGTGAAGATCGCGTCTTTCGTGAGGTAAGGCACGACCCCCAGCCACATGAAGAAGCTCGGCTCGGTCGATTTCAAACCGGCCGATGCCAGTTCCTCGGGCAGACGCTGCCGCTCGAAATTGACCGGCACGAATGTGGTGGCCGGCGGTTCGGCAAGACCGGCATCGGCGATAGATTTGCGTTTCCAGGCTTGGGTTGCCGGGTGATCGACTTCGAACACTGCGAGGCCTGGGTATGGATTGCGCAGCGAAAACGTGTCGAGGCCGGCGCCAAGCACGACGAGCTGGCGGACGCCACGACGCACCGCTGCTGCCAGCCAATCCTCGGCAAAGCGGGCGCGCGCCGCCACGAACAGGCGCATACGCCGGCTGCGGTTGTCCTCTTGCGCAAGCTGTTGCTCGGCGGGAGTACTTTCACCCAGAATCGCGATCGCGTAAGGGTCGCGAAACAGCGCCGCCTCAGGTGAAATCTGATGGAGAGCTCTCAGGCGCGCGACGCCCAGGGCGGTTTTGCTTGGGGATGCGTCTTCCATGTCGATGATTCCAAAGCCATGCCGGCGATATTCGCAAGCCTTGACAACGGCCTGCGACATCTCTGCCGACATTTCCTGACGGCCAGGCCAATCAGTGCTCTTTACCTGGCGCGGCGCTGCCTCTAAAACCCGCCCGCTGCCGGACGCATCCGGCTTTACCCGACGACCACCCGCGCTCGTTTGCGGGACTGGATAGGAGATACCCATGTTGAATGCCGTTTCCCTGACATTTCCCGATGGCTCCGTCCGCGACTATGATGCGGCGATGACCGGTGCCGGCCTGGCCGAATCGATCTCGAAGTCGCTGGCCAAGAAGGCGGTCGCCTACAGCATCGACGGCGTCGTGCGCGACCTCGGTGATCCACTCGGCAAGTCCGGCAAGGTCGAGATCGTCACCCGCGAAGACCCGCGCGCCCTGGAACTCATCCGTCACGATGCCGCACACGTGCTGGCGGAAGCCGTGCAGGAACTGTGGCCGGGAACGCAGGTGACCATCGGGCCGGTGATCGAGAACGGCTTCTATTATGACTTCGCCCGCAACGAGCCGTTCACACCAGACGATTTCCCGGTGATCGAGAAGAAGATGCGCGAGATCATCGCGCGCAACAAGCCGTTCAGCAAGGAAGTCTGGTCGCGCGACAAGGCGAAAAGAGTGTTTGCCGACAAGGGCGAGCGCTACAAGCTGGAACTGATCGACGCCATTCCCGAGGATCAGGACCTCAAGATCTATGCGCAGGGCGACTGGTTCGACCTCTGCCGTGGCCCGCACATGACCTCGACCGGGCAGATCGGCAATGCCTTCAAGCTGATGAAGGTGGCCGGCGCCTATTGGCGCGGCGACAGCAACAATCCGATGCTGACGCGCATCTATGGCACCGCCTGGGCCGACCAGGCGCAGCTTGAAGCCTACCAGACGATGCTGGAGGAGGCGGAGAAGCGCGACCACCGGAAACTCGGCCGCGAGATGGACCTGTTCCATTTCCAGGAAGAAGGACCGGGCGTCGTCTTCTGGCACGCCAAGGGCTGGAAGATGTTCCAGAACCTGGTCAACTACATGCGCCGCCGGCTCGACGAGCAGGGCTATCAGGAGGTCAACGCGCCACAGGTGCTCGACAAGAGCCTGTGGGAGACCTCAGGCCATTGGGGTTGGTACCGCGACGCCATGTTCAAGGTGACGGTCGCCGGCGACGATACCGACGATGATCGTGTGTTTGCGCTGAAGCCGATGAACTGTCCGGGCCATGTGCAGATTTTCAAGCATGGGTTGAAGTCTTATCGCGATCTTCCCGTAAAGCTTGCGGAATTCGGCAATGTGCATCGCTACGAACCATCGGGCGCGCTGCATGGGCTGATGCGCGTGCGCGGCTTCACGCAGGATGATGCGCATATCTTCTGCACCGAGGAGCAACTGGCGTCGGAGTGCCTGCGCATCAACGATTTGATCCTGTCGACCTATGCCGATTTCGGCTTCGACGAGATCAGCGTCAAGCTATCGACGCGGCCGGACAAGCGCGTCGGCACCGACGAGGCGTGGGACCATGCCGAGGCGATCATGGGCAGCGTGCTGGAGACGATCAGGACGCGGTCCGGCAATCGCATCAAAACCTCGATCAATCCGGGCGAGGGCGCCTTCTACGGGCCGAAATTCGAGTATGTGCTGAAGGATGCCATCGGCCGCGAGTGGCAGTGCGGCACGACGCAGGTCGACTTCAACCTGCCGGAACGGTTTGGCGCCTTCTACATCGGCTCGGATTCCGAGAAGAAGCAACCCGTCATGGTGCATCGCGCCATCTGCGGTTCGATGGAGCGTTTTCTCGGCATCCTGGTCGAGAACTATTCCGGTCATTTCCCGCTGTGGTTCGCGCCGCTGCAGGTGGTGGTGGCGACGATCACGTCGGACGCCGACGCGTATGCGACCGAGGTGGTGGCAAAACTCAAGGCCGCCGGACTGTTGGCGGAAGCGGATCTGCGCAACGAGAAAATCAATTACAAGGTCCGCGAGCACTCGCTGGCCAAGGTTCCGGTCATCCTCGTCTGCGGCAAGCGCGAGGCGGAAGAGCAGACGGTCAACATGCGCCGGCTGGGCTCGCGCGACCAGGAATCGCTCGGCCTTGCCCAGGCGATCGCGCAATTGACCGAAGAAGCGGTCACGCCCGACCGCAAGCGCAAACGCGCTGCCTGATCTGCATGGTCCCGACGACATGGCGGTGGAGCGATCCACCGCCATTTTCATATCCCTGTCACGCCAACCTTGTAACGAGCCTCATGCTCAAGCTGAAATTGCGCGAACGGTCCTTTCCCGAGCTTTCCTATGCCAATCCGCGCCAGCCGGCGTTGACGCGCTGGTTCATTCATTCGGTCGAAGGCCTGTCGGGCCGCGACCGTTACACCGCGCTTTACGATTTCTGGCGCCGCCAGGTCGTGCCAACCGGCGAGCGTGTGTTCAGCCGCATGCTCGACCTGATCGACGTCCGGGTGCGGACAGCGGATCAATGGCCGCCCGCGCAATTGCCGGACACACCACTGGTGATCGTCGCCAACCATCCGTTCGGCATCGGCGACGGCATTGCCGTGCTTTCATTGGTAGAGCAGCTTGGGCGGCCGTTCCGGGTGATCATCCACAAGGATCTGCTCAAGATCCGCGAGATGGAGCCTTATTCGCTGCCGATCGACTTTTCCGAGACCAAGGACGCGCTGAAGAACAATATGGCCGTGCGCCACGAGGCGGTGCGGCTGCTGAAAGAGGGCGTCACCATCGTGGTGTTTCCGGCCGGCGGCGTTGCCACCGCGCCGAAGGGCTTTGGCCGGGCGCGCGACCTGCCGTGGAAGATGTTTCCGGCTCGTCTCGTCCAGGACGCCAAGGCGTCTGTCATTCCGATGCATTTTTCCGGACAAAACGGCCGGCTGTTCCATCTGGTCAGCGGCCCGATGAACATGGCCGAGAGCGATGGCCGCCTGGCGAAATTCGTCGGCAAGGCCTCGCTGACGCTGCGCACGTCGCTGCTCATCCGCGAATTCGCGCGGCTGTCCGGCAAGGCGATCGAGGTGCGCGTTGGCAATGTGCTAAGCTGGAACGAGCTGGAGCCGCTACGCGACCGCAAGGCATTGCTCGACCGTCTCTATCGCGGCGTGTTCGACCTGGCGCCAATCGTGGCGCGCCGCCGGCTTCCGTTCCTGCCGGCGCGGACCAAGCTGGCAGCCTGAAGTCGGCAAACGTCAGGCTGAAGGCTAGTCGGCGCCTTCCTCGGGGTCCATCGCCGCAGCCTCGGTGGCCAGAACCTCGATTTCCTGATTCTGCCCGGCCACGACCGTAAAATCCTTCTGGTAGATGCGGTCGCGGTTCTTGGCGATGATGGTGTAGTCGCCCTCGGCGAGCACCATCGAGGCAAAAGCGCCGACGCTTTCCTTGATCGGATCGCCGGATTCGTTAAGCAGCGACCAGGACGTGTCGGCGATCGCCTCGCCACCTGTTTCGCGCACCAGCTTCATGGTTATCTCGGCGGCGTGATGCTCGACGGTGGCTTCGGTCAGCTTGCCGGCCTCGACGCGGATGTCGGAGCGGATGACCGCGTTGACCGCGCCATAGGTCGAGACGACGTGGTAGGTGCCGGCGTTGAGCCGCACGACAGTGTTGGGTTCGACATCGGGTATGATCAGCGCTTGCTCGCCATTCGGCTCGGCGGTGCCTTCGTAGATCGAGAAGCGCAGGTTCTTCGGCGGAATGCGTACCCCGCCGGACAGAACGGCGTCGAGCTTGAGGCCGCCGGCGTCGAGCACAAGGCTTTCGCGCTTGGCGTCCTTGCCGACAACGGTGATGCGCTTGGTGGCGCCGGCCCGGCCGTAGGAGGCATGAACCAGATAACTGCCGGGTTCGAGCTGGAAGACGGCGGTGCCGCCATGCGCGGAGGCGACCATCGGCAATTTGCCGTTGACGGCCTCGGGCTTGAAGACGCGCCAGACGATGCCGCGGGTGATGTCGGCGCCCTTGTCGGTCAACTGGGCGGACAGGGTGATGGCGCCGCCGCTGCCGAGCGCCAGCGACCTCTCGCTTTTCGGCGTCGCGTAGCTCGAAATTCCGGGAAGCTTCAGATCGCCAACACCGTCCGCGTTCTGCGCCACGGCGAGCGAAACCGGCGCCGTGAACAGCAGGGCGACCAACCAGACCAGGAAAAGACGCAGTGTCCCCTCAAACATGCCTTGCGTTGAAGCCCATGGCGGTGGCAATTTCAAGGCTTAAGAGTCCAGCGATACGACTCTTCCGTCCGGCGCGCGCGCCGCCATTGCCCGAGCCGCCCGAATTCCCGATGGTGCGCTTCAGCTCAAAACAGATTGTTTTAGGAGACTTGCGCCCATGGCGTCGCCGATCATTGACTTCCTGCTGACCCGAAACTCCGCACCGATCCCCGATTTGAAGGAGCCGGCGCCGAGCGATGCGGAGATCGCGACGATGATCACCGCCGCCTCGCGCGTGCCCGACCATGGCCGGCTCGAACCCTGGCGCTTCATCCTCTACCGCGGCGATGCCCGCGTCGAGATCGGAAGACAACTGGCGGCACTTGCCGAGCAGCGGGAGGGGCCATTGCCGGAAGGCCGCCGCAACCAGGAACTGGCGCGGTTCTCGCGCGCGCCGCTGGTGATCGGCGTGGTATCGATCCCCAGGGAGAATCAAAAGATCCCGCAATGGGAAATGTTCCTGTCGGGCGGCATGGCGGCGATGAACCTGATGATCTCAGCCAATGCTTTGGGTTATGGTACCAACATGATCAGCAACTGGTATTCCGACGTAGCGGAGGGCAGGGCGCTGCTGGGGCTGGCACCGCAGGAGCGCGTCATTGGCTTCGTCCATATCGGCTCCTACGCCGGCCCGGCGCCGGAGCGGCCGCGACCCGATCCGGCGAAGCTCTATGCCGATTATTCGGGGCCGTGGGTGGGCTGAATGTTCTACGAGCCTTCAAAGGGCCACGGGCTGCCGCACGATCCTTCCAAGGCGATCGTGGCGCCGCGCCCGATCGGCTGGATATCGACGCTGAACCGGGCAGGCGAGATCAATCTCGCGCCATACTCGTTCTTCAATGCCGTTTCGACACGGCCCTTCATCGTCTGGTTTTCCTCCGAAGGCGACAAGGACAGCGCCACCTTCGCGCAGGAAACCGGCGAGTTTGTCGCCAATCTGGTCAGCCGTGATCTCGCCGAAAAGATGAACCGCACGTCGGTCAGCGCGCCGCGCGGCGTCAATGAGTTCGCCTATGCAGACCTTGCCATGGCGCCGTCACGCCTCGTCGCGCCACCGCGCGTGGCGGCAGCACCGGCTGCGCTCGAATGCCGAGTGACGGAAGTCTTTCGGCCAAAGGCGCTGGACGGATCGCCGACGAGCGCTGTCGTCGTCGCCGGCGAAGTGATCGGCGTGCACATCGACGATGCCTTCCTGAAGGATGGTCTGTTCGACATCACCAAGGCCGGCAATGTCGCTCGTCTCGGCTACATGGACTATGCCAGTGTCAACGAGATATTTTCGATGCGCCGGCCGCGCTGGGACAAGGATTAAGCCGAGATCCCCGCCGCTTTGGCCCGCGCCAGAAGCCGTTCAGCCAGCCGCAAATGCGGGCGGTCGTACATCTTGCCGTCGATGCCGACGACGCCGGGATTTCCCGCTGCCGCGAACGCCGCGACGATTGCCGCCGATTGTTTGACGGCCTCGACCGACGGCGTGAAAGCGGCGTTGATGACGGACACCTGGTCAGGATGGATCGCCATCTTGCCGGTGAAGCCGTCGCGCTCGGCCTCGGCGCATTCCGCTTCAAATGCCGCCATGTCGCGAAAATTCGGAAAGACGGTGTCGATCGCCGCGACCTCCGCCGCACCCGCGGCGAGGATGGTCATGGTGCGGGCGAAACGGAACACGTCGGTGTAGCCGCCACGCTCGTTGCGAGCCGTGCGCGCGCCGATCGCCGCCGACAGATCCTCGGCCCCCCAGGTGAGACCGGCAAGCCGCGCGCTCGCCCCGGCATAGCTGGCCGCCGCCAGCACGCCTGCCGGGGTTTCGGTAATGATCGGCAGGATTTTGATCGCGCCGTCGGCGAGGCCGTTTTCGGCCTCGCGAACCCTGAGCTTTACCGAGAGATGCTGCACATCCTGGCCGCTGTTCGATTTTGGCAGCATGATGCCGTCGGGCTTGGCTGAAACAAGAGCCGCGAGATCGTCATCCGTCAGTCCGGTCGATAGATCGTTGACCCTGACATAGATCGCCGAACTGGTTTGCGCCCTGCGTTCGGCGATGAAGCGCGCCGCGATTTCGCGCGCCAGCGCCTTGTTCTGCGGCGCCACGGAATCTTCAAGATCGACGATGACCACATCGGCGCCGGCGCCAAAACCCTTTTCCAGCTTCCTCTCGGAATCACCGGGGACGAACAGCAGGGAACGCATCAGGCCGCCTTCTTCAGCATCATCGCTTGCCTCGTGCATTTGGCGACGAGATCGCCGTTCTGGTTGTAGGCGCGATGCTCGAATTCGACGATGCCGCGGTCGGGTTTCGACCTGGACTCGCGCACCGAGATCACCGTCGTTTCGACACGGATGGTGTCGCCATGGAAGACCGGGTGCGGAAACACGGTTTCCTTCATGCCGAGATTGGCGACCGTGGTGCCGACGGTGATGTCGTTGACCGAAATGCCGATCATCAGGCCGAGTGTGAACAGCGAATTGACGAGCGGCTTGCCCCATTCGCTCTTGGCGGCAAAATCGAAGTCGATATGCAGCGGCTGCGGGTTCAGCGTCATCACCGAAAACAGCATGTTGTCGCTTTCGGTGACGGTCTTGCGCAACGTATGCTGGAAGACATGGCCGACGACGAACTCTTCGAAATAAAGCCCGGCCATATCCTGCTCCTCACCTGCCTATGGGGTTGATAGGCGCTGCATTCAGGGCTCGCAAGCCAGTTAATGAACATGGTGAACCGTTCGTAAACCTTTTTTGCGTACCGTCTGCACGGGGCCAGGAGCGTTCTGGCAGGGGGCGTAAGCAGGCGGTATGGTTGTTTCGCATTTTTTGAGATGGATTTGCACCGCCAAGGTCTCGGAGCGCGCTGCTGCGGCCAATGCACTGGCCCGGGCCTACGTCAATTCCGACCTGCCTTTCGAAGATCGCTGTGCTGCCGAGGCGGCGCTGACGCTGCTGCTCGACGACGCTTCGTCGAAAGTGCGGCTGGCGATGGCCGAAGCGCTGTCGATGAGCCAACACGCGCCGTTGCAGATCATCAGCGCGCTGGCCTCAGACCAGCCGGAAGTCGCCGGCGTGGTGCTGGCGCGCTCGCCGCTGCTCACCGACGCCGACCTGATCAATCGCGTGGCCAGCAGTCCGAAGGTGACGCAAAAATTGATCGCTGACCGGCCGTTCGTTTCGATGGCGCTGTCGGCGGCCATCGCTGAGATCGGCGAGGCGGAAGCCTGCGCCGTGTTGCTCGCCAACAGCGGCGCCGACATCGCTTCGCTCAGCTTCCGCCGCATGGCCGAACGCCACGGCCATCTGCCCCTGGTGCGCGAGGCGCTGATATCAGACGCCCGCCTGCCTGCCGACTGCCGGCATATGCTGCTCGTTAAGCTCGGCGAGATGCTGAAAACGTCGCCGCTGGTCATGGCGTTGATGGGCGCGGCGCGAGCCGACCGCGTGATGCGCGACGCCTGCGTCAAGGCTTCGGTCACGCTGATCGAAGGCACGCGACAGGAAGAACATGCGGCGCTGATCGAGCATCTCAGGCTGCGCGGCGATCTCACCGCGAGCTTCCTCATCCGCACCATCGCGCATGGCAAGGTCGATTTCTTCGGCTCGGCGCTGGTTGCGCTTAGCCGGCAATCCGAACAAAGGGTGAGGGCGCTGCTGGCCGGCGGGCACGATGTGGCTCTGCAGGCGCTGTTTCGCAGCGCCGGTCTCGCCGCCGCCACGCATGCCATCATCCTGCGCGCGCTGAAAATCTGGCGCGAGGTGGCCAATGGCAAGCGTGTCGCCGGGGTGCAGGAGGTCAGCTGGCTGATGCTGAAAGAGTTGGGCGGACAGTCCGTGGAAGGCGATCTCGCAGCGCTGGTCAAGTCGATCCATCTCGATGCGCTGCGCGAGAACGCACGGGGTCATGCATTGGCGATCGCTGCGGCCTGACGTGTATCGATATTAAGGTGATGCCGGCCTGCGAATGGCGGTCCGGCCTGACCTGAATCTCGACACGCGTAGCCGCTCTAGCTCCGATCCTTGGCAAAAAAATCCGGAAAATCTTCCATCGCGGCGGCAATGATGCGCAGCGATGCCGCGATCTGCAGCATCTCGCCGGTGCCGTTCCGTTGGGCGATGTTCGTCGCATACTGCCGGGCGACGGCGATGGTTGACGTTTGCGGATCGCCGGGAGCGCGGAAGAGCAGTTCGCGCGCCAGCCCCCTCAGAAAGTTGGCGATCGACAGCGCGGTCTCGGACGGGATGGCATGGCCTTGGCTTGCGTCGCGCAGCCGCAGGACTTCCAGGCCGACGGTGACGGCGGCGACGCTGCCGCCCAAAACCGCATCGCCCTTCCTGCCAGCATTCTGCACCAGCGGCATCAGCTGGTTGATGCGGTCATAGGCGAGGCTCTCGAAGGCGGAACGTCTCGGCACGCGCTCATGCAGGCAAAGCCGCGCAAGATCTTCCCGCATGGCGCGTACGATGCGGTTGGCCGCGAGCCACGGATCGGCGGGCAGTACGAGGATGAAGACGCCGATCGCCAGCAGAATGCCGACCAGGATCGACGCCGAGCCGGCGAAGAACGGGCCGGGATCGTAGGTCATCGCCTGATGCGGGCTGAGGAAGGCGAGGAAGTTGATGGCGAAGGCCGTCGCCACGCCGACATAGCGTGGGTTGGCCATGGCGAGCGCCGTCGGCACCAGGATCGGCACGACAAACAGCATGAACCAGCCGAAGCCGGGCAAAGCGGGCAGCGCGATCTGGCCGACGAGAAAGGCAAAGGGCAAAGCGAGCTGCGTTCCCTTGAAGAAGCCCCATGCGACTTGCACGGGATCGGGGCGAGCGGCAAACAGGCTCGACACGACGGCAACGAGAATGACGGTACCGGCGGCTTCCGACCATTTCGTCGTCAGCCAGAAGGCCGCGACCAGCAAGGTGGCAAGGGCGGCGCGCACGGCATTGCGCGATGCGCCGGCATAGTCGCGATGCACCACCAGCGCGGGCTGCCTGCTGCCCCGGGCTGGGCGCGTGACAGGCGCGCGCAAGGCGTCGAGGCCGCGCAGCACCTGCCTGAGCGCTTCGGCGAAATCGGCGGCGATGGTGAGGCGGGTGATGGTGCCGACCCTGTCATCGCCCTGATCGGCCGAGGCATCGGGCATTTGCCGGGCCTTGGCCGAGATCGCGTCGAGCCGGGCCACCCAGGGTGCGGTGTCATCCAGCGCGCCGGGTTTGGCCGCCAGTTCGCTGACAAGGGCTTGCAGCTCCGAGCGCACCGGAATGAGCGCCGCGTTCTTCGGGGCCGCGTGCGAATGCAGCGCGCGCGCCGCCGACAGGGCCGAGAGCAGTTGCCCGATGGTGCGCCGGACCGGATGGGCGCGCGGCGCGAAGCTCGGCGCTTCGAGCCTGGCATAGGCACGCATCTCGCCAAGCGTCTGGGTATCGGCGACCAGCTTTCGATGCAGGCCCGACAGCGTTGCCGGATCGCCGCCGGAGAATGCGCCGCCGGCATAGGTGGCGAGATCGAGGATGCAGCGTTTCAACCGCGAGACGATGGCGTCGCTGGCCAGTTTGGGCAGGATCAGCCGGCTGGTCAGGCCGGCGCAGACAATGCCGAGTACGATCTCGGCACAGCGTGCGACCGCGAGGTCGACGACGAGGTGTGGCTGTCCGAAGGCAGGCAAGCCGATGATCATCGCGGTGTAGCCGGCAAGGGCGGCGCCATAGGCTTCGGGATTGCGCAGCAGCGACGAGACGAAGGTACAGATGCCGATCCAGACGGCAAGCACCGTCACCAGCACCCAGGGGCCGGTGCCGAACACCGTGGTGATGCCGATCGCAGCTATGCCGCCGGCAAGCGTGCCGAGCAGCCGGTAGAAGCCTTTCGCCAGCACCATGCCGGCGACGGGCTGGGCGACGATGAACACCGTCATCATGGCCCATTGCGGGTGGTCGAGCTCGAGGGCGTAGGCGACCAGAAGCGCGATCAGGCCGGCCGAAACGGTGCGCAGCGAGAAAATCCAGTCCGAACGCGTCGGCTGCGTCAGCCCGGCCAAACTGGTCTCGAAATAGCCCTTCAGCCGCGCCCAGATCACACGCTGGTCTCCGTATCAGAAGCGCAAGCTAGACCGGGTGCGGCTCAGATATCCAGCACTTCCGTTGCGGCGAATTCGGCGCGTTCCTGGATGAAGCGGAAGCGGGCTTCCGGCTTGGTGCCCATCAGCGCGTCGACGGCGTCCTTGGTGGCGGCCTCGGCGTCGATCACATCGATCCGAAGCAGTGTGCGCTTCCTCGGATCCATGGTGGTTTCCTTGAGCTGAGCGGCCATCATCTCGCCCAGTCCCTTGAAACGGCCAAGTTCGACCTTGCCGCGCCCGGTGAACTCTGTGCGCAGAAGCTCGTCCTTGTGCGCATCGTCGCGGGCATAGGCGACTTTGCCGCCTTGCCGGATCGAATAGAGCGGTGGCACTGCCAGATAGAGATGGCCGCCACGCACTAGGGCCGGCATCTCCTGGTAGAAGAAGGTGATCAGCAGCGAGGCGATGTGGGCGCCGTCGACGTCGGCGTCGGTCATGATGATGACGCGGTCGTAGCGCAAATCCTCGTCGCGATATTTCGACCGCGTACCGCAACCGAGCGCCTGGATCAGGTCTGAAATCTGCTGGTTGCCGGCAAGCTTGTCGTTGCCGGCGCTGGCAACGTTGAGGATTTTTCCGCGCAGCGGCAACACGGCCTGGCTGGCACGGTCGCGTGCCTGCTTGGCCGAGCCGCCGGCCGAGTCACCTTCGACGATGAACAGTTCGGCGCCGGCCGCGGCATTCTGCGTGCAGTCGGCGAGCTTGCCCGGCAGCCGCAATTTGCGCACCGCACTCTTGCGCGACACCTCTTTTTCCTGGCGCCGGCGCACCCGCTCGTCGGCGCGCGCGATCACCCATTCGAGCAGCTTCGAGGCTTCCTGCGGGTTGTCGGCCAGCCAATGGTCGAACGGGTCGCGGATCGCAGTCTCGACAATGCGAATTGCCTCGATGGTTGCCAGCCGGTCCTTGGTCTGGCCGACGAATTCCGGCTCGCGGATGAACACCGACAGCATGCCCGCCGCCGAGATCATGACGTCTTCCGAGGTGACGATCGAGGCGCGCTTGTTGCCGACGAGATCGGCATAGGCGCGCAGGCCGCGCGTCAGCACGTTGCGGAAGCCGGCCTCGTGGGTGCCGCCTTCACCGGTCGGGATGGTGTTGCAGTAGGAATTGATGAAGCCGTCGCCGCCGAACCAGGTCACCGCCCATTCGAGCGAGCCATGGCCGCCTTGCTTGTCGCTCTTGCCGGCGAAGATTTCGCGCGTCACCTGGAACTCGTCGCCGAGCGATGCCTTGAGATAGTCCTTCAGGCCGCCGGGAAAGTGGAACTCGGCCTTGGCCGGAGTCGTGTCCTTTTCCTTGATCAGCGACGGATCGCAGGTCCAGCGGATTTCGACGCCACCGAACAGATAGGCTTTCGAGCGCGTCATGCGGTAGAGCCGCGCCGGCTCGAACGCAGCGCCCTTGCCGAAAATCTGCTCGTCGGGGTGGAAGCGGATTTTTGTTCCGCGCCTGTTGTGAACCTCGCCCAGTTGTTCCAGGCCGGTTACCGGGACGCCGCGCGAAAAGCGCTGGCGATAAAGCTGGCGGCCGCGCGCGACCTCGACCTCGAGATGGTCCGACAGCGCGTTGACCACGGAGACGCCGACGCCATGCAGGCCGCCTGATGTCTCGTAGACCTTGGAGTCGAACTTGCCGCCCGAATGCAGTGTCGTCATGATCACTTCGAGCGCCGGCTTCTTGAATTTCGGATGCGGATCGACCGGGATGCCGCGGCCATTGTCGGTGACGGCAAGATAGCCGTCGGCAGAGAGCTCGACATCGATGAAGGTGGCATGGCCGGCAACCGCCTCGTCCATCGAATTGTCGATGACCTCGGCGAACAGGTGGTGCATCGCCTTGTCGTCGGTGCCGCCGATATACATGCCTGGCCGGCGGCGCACCGGCTCCAGCCCTTCCAGCACCTCGATGTCGGCGGCGCTATAGCCTTCGCTGCCATCCTTGGTCGCGGCAGGGCGCTTGGTGGCCTGCACCAGCGGATCCGCCGGGCGCGCCGGTGTGCGCACCGGCTGCGGCTGCTTGTCCAGATTGCCGAAAAGATCGTTGTTGTCGTCCATGCCTGCCATAGCATCCGATGCTGCGAATCACCTCGCGATACTGCCACGCTTTTCAGCGCCAAGCGACCGAGGTTCCTGTTCCGTTCGGGGAATTGCCCCGTCTTAACCCAAAACCATTCGATAACCAAGCCGGCGGAAATAGGTCAAATGCCACCGCGCTGGATTCCTGATTCTTTAACAATGCCACCTAGTGTGAGCCCAACAAAACAAGAAACTGCGGGCATCAGGGGTTTCGGGCGTGAGGGGCAAGGCCATATCGATGATCGGCATCGCCGCCGTTTTCGGCGCGATATCGATCTTTGCCGCGGATTTCTGGGTCAAGAGCCAGGCCAAGGCAGATAGCGAAGAGAAGACGGCGTCGATCGCCGCGCCAGCCGCACCCAAAATCGAGTTCAAGACCATCGTGGTGGCCAATGCCCCGTTGCGGTATGGCATGGAACTCGACCGCACGAAGCTCAGCGAAATCCCCTGGCCGCAGGATTCCTTGCCACAGGGCGCCTTCCCGACCATCGATGGGTTGCTTGGCGACGGCAATCGCGTGGTGCTGACGCCGATCGAGGTCAACGAACCGGTGCTGCTCACCAAGCTGTCCGGGCCAAATGGCCGCGCGACGCTCGCCAACATGCTGACGCCCGGAATGCGGGCGGTGACGATCCGCACCGACGAGATTGCCGGTGTCGGCGGCTTCGTCACACCTGGCGACCGGGTCGATGTCGTGCTGACACGCGATGCCGGCGAAATCCAGGAAGTGGCCAAGAACGCGCAAGGCGCTGCCGGTTCGACCATCACCTCAGAGATCGTCGTCTCAGATGCCAAGGTGCTGAGCGTCGGGCAGGGCGCCGACTCGCGCCAGACCACGCCGCAGATTGCCAATTCCGTGACCATCGAGGTGACCACCGAAGGCGCGCAGAAAGTGGCGCTGGCCCGCACCGTCGGCACGCTGTCGCTGTCGCTTCGCTCCGCTAGCGAAGGCGGTGACGGCAAGAACGGCGTCACCACCATCTCTTCGTTCGGCGGATCGGTCGCTTCCAACGTGCAGGCCGCGGCCAGTTCGTTGTTCGAAGCCATGGCGAAGGAGCCGGAGAAACCGAAATTCAAGACGGTCATCGTGACGCGCGGCACAAAGGCCGAGGAATACCAGGTTCCTTCGCCGGACCAGAAATAGAAGCCAGTGGGGACTGGGTGAGGGACGGGACAATGTTGGGGCTGATCACATATCGGGTCATGGGGCGGTTGCGCATTTTGCGCACCGTGGCTGTCGCGGCTTCGCTGGCTGCTGCAGGGATGCCGGCTTTCGGCACTTCGGCCAGGGCCGACAACGACATCGTCTATGTGTCGTCGACCAAGAATGCGTCGATCAAGGTGGCCAAGGGCAAGCCGAAGACGATCATGACGAACGCCGCCTTCTACCAGATCGTCATCGGCGATCCGGAGATCGCCAACGTCAATCCGCTGACCGACAAATCCTTCTACGTGCTCGGCAACAACCTCGGCACCACCGGCATCGCGCTGTTCGATGAGAAAAAGCAGCTTGTCGGCACCGTCGACATCGAGGTGACGCTCGACACCGACCAGCTGGCCAGCACCATCCGCGCCAGCGTGCCGGACGCCAGGATCAAGGTCGGCTCGGCCAATGGCCGTGTCGTGCTGTCGGGCGAGGCCGATGACGCGGTTGCCGCCGAAAAGGCAAACAAGATCGCGACGCGCTTTTCCGGCACCGAGGAGGTGATCAACTCGGTCAACATCTCGTCGTCGCAGCAGGTCCAGCTCAACGTCCGCTTTGTCGAGATCAACCGCCAGGCGGGTCAGGATCTCGGCGCCAAATACAGCGCCAATTTCGCCTACGGCCTCGGCGGACGCGATGTCACCCTCGAACCGGGCACCGTGCCGGCAGCCGGGACCGGCGAGATCATCGGCCGGCTGCTCTCGAACGGTGTGTCGATCGATATCGCCATCAAGGCGCTGGAAGAGCGCGGCCTGGCCCGAAGGCTGGCCGAGCCGAACCTGATTGCCCGTTCCGGGCAGACGGCAAGCTTCCTCGCTGGTGGCGAATTTCCGATCCCGGTTTCCGAGGACAACGGCAAGATCTCCGTCAGCTACAAGAAATACGGCGTCAGCCTGGATTTCACGCCGACGGTGCTGAAGGACGGCTTGGTCAGCCTGGACATCGCGCCGGAAGTCTCGTCGATCGACCCGTCGGCCTCCTACAATATCGGCACCATCTCGGTGCCCGGCTTCATCGTGCGTCGCGCCAGGACGTCGGTCGACCTGAAGAACGGCCAGAGCTTCATGATCGCCGGATTGCTGCAGTCGCAAAACGACATCACCACGTCGCGCATTCCCGGCCTTGGCAAAATGCCGGTGCTTGGGGCGCTGTTTTCGTCGAAATCCTATCAGCGGCGCGAGACCGACCTGGTCATCATCGTCACGCCCTATCTGGTCAAACCGGTCGACCCGTCAAAGAAGCTCGTCGAACCGACCGATGGCACGCAGCCGCCGAGCAACGTCGACTATTTTCTCAACAACACTGAGGAAGTGAAGACGTCCGACACCAATCGCGCGCTGGCAATGGCCGGCGGCAGTGTCGCGCAGCCGGCTGCCGTTACCACGGTCGGGCATTTCCTCGACCTGCCGAAGGATTGAAGCCATGCGTCTGATCTTGAGATCGAGCATCGCCTTGCTGCTGTCCGGCTTCGCTGCCGGCTGCACCAGCGACGACTATGTGCGCACCGAGGGGCTGACGACCGCCGCTGGCAATGCGCAAGCCGCCAACACCGCCATGCAGATGGTCGATCCGTGGAAATACGGCGTCCAGAACACAAAGCTTCTCGTTCCAGCCCAGCGCGGCGAGGCGGTGGCCATCACTCCCGATCAGGCGGCCGGTGCGAAGGCGTCGCAATCCACGACAGGCAACTGATCCAACAGGCGGCGACCGGACAGGCTGACAGAATGGCAAACGGCATCAAGACCAGGAAGATCCTGCTCGTATCGACCGACAGGACCTTTGTTCAGGACACGCGGACTGCATTCGCCGCCTCCGAGATCATCCAGCTGTCGACAGTGGAAAAGAATGTCACCGAGCTGCGCGGCGAGATCCAGGAAGCCGACTTCGGCGCCATCATCGTCGACATGGATGCGGCAAGGCTGGAGGAGGTCGAGTCGCTGCAGCGCATCATGCGCCGGCTGGAGGACAAGGTGCCGGTCGTCGTCGTCACCCAGGAGTTCAATGCCGCCGCCGTGCGTATCCTGGTGCAGCTCAAGGTCGCGGACTTCCTGGTCAAGCCGATCACCACCGCCGACCTGGTGCGCTCCGTGGTGCGGACGCTGCAGGGCCCCGGGCGCGAGGAAAACACCGAGTCGCAGATCTACACCTTCATGCCGGCCGCCGGCGGCGTCGGCACCACGACGCTGGCCCTGCAGACCGCCTTCCAGCTGCATCACTCGGTGACGCGCGGCGCGTCGACTTGCGTGGTCGACCTCAATTTCCAGCAGGGCGCCTGTGCCGAATACCTCGACCTCGAACCGCGTTTCGACATCACCGAGATCGAGAACCAGCCCGAACGTCTCGACCGGCAACTGCTCGACGTGATGCTGTCGAAGCATGCCAGCGGGCTTTGCGTACTGGCGGCGCCGACGCATCCGGCGGAAATGCGCTCGTTCAAGACCGATGTCGTGGTGCGCATGCTGGACCTCGTTTCGGCCTATTTCGACAATGTCGTCATCGACATGCCACGCACCTGGTTTCCGTGGACGGAGACGGTGTTGCTCGGTTCCAACAAGCTCTACATCGTCGCCGAAATGACGGTGCCGTGCCTGCGCCACACGCAGCGTCTGATCCAGGCGGTCTACGAGACCGCCGGCAAGGAAGTGAAGCCGAACGTCATCGTCAACCGTTTCGAGCAAAAGATGTTCGATAACGGCATCAAGCAGGCGGACGTCCAGGAAATCCTCGGCGAGCATTTCGTCGGCGGCATTGCCAACAACTACCGACTGGTGCGCGAGGCGGTCGATCGCGGCGTGCCGCTGCACGAGATCGACCCGAACGCCAATGTCGTCAACGATCTGAAGAAGATCATCCTGCCGGAGGAAGCGGTCCAACCCCGGGCGAAATCGCGCTCGCTGTTTGGCATGGGCCGGGGATTGCTGAAGAGGAAGGCCGGATGACCAGTCGCTTTTCCACCCTGCAGAACCGCGATGCGCGTCCGCAGCGCGCTGCCGAGACGATGCCGGTCGCGCATCATGCCGTCGTCATTCCGACGAACCGAAAGGCTTTGCCGGCAAAGCCGGACGCAGCACCGGCAAAGAATGCCAACAAGGTGCTCGATGCGCGCGTGCGTATCCACCGGCTGCTGCTCGAGGAGATCAACCTTGTCGCGCTGGAGCGTTTGCCCAAGGATGAGATGCGCCGGCAAGTACATGATTTCGTGTCGGAAAAGACCAAGCAGGAGCGGATGGCGATCAACACCGTCGAGCTTGACGCGCTGGTCGACGACATTGTCGACGAGATGGTCGGCCTCGGTCCGCTGGAGCCGCTGCTCAAGGACCCCGATATCAACGACATCCTGATCAACGGTCACCAGAACTGCTTTGTCGAAAAGAGGGGCAAGCTGACGCCGGTCCATATTCCGTTCAAGGACGAGGCGCATCTGCTGCGCATCATCAACAAGATCGTCGCCGCGGTCGGCCGCCGTGTCGACGAATCGCAACCGATGGTCGACGCACGCATGCTGGACGGCTCGCGTTTCAACGCGGCCATCCGCCCGGTTGCGGTCGACGGGCCACTGGTGTCGATCCGCAAATTCTCCAAGAACAAGCTCGGCCTGCACAAGCTGGTCGAATTCGGCGCCATCACCCAGAACATGGCCGAAGTGCTGGCGGCCGCCGTGCATGCCCGCAAGACGACGATCATTTCGGGCGGCACCGGCACCGGCAAGACGACCATGCTCAACGCGCTGTCGGCCTTCATCCCGGAAGACGAGCGGTTGATCACCATCGAGGACGCGGCAGAGCTCCAGCTGCAGCAGCCGCATGTGGCGCGCATGGAGACGCGTCCAGCCAACATTGAAGGCCATGGCGAACTGAAGCAGCGCGATCTGGTCAAGAACGCGCTGCGCATGCGCCCCGACCGCGTCATCCTCGGTGAGTGCCGCGGCGAGGAAGCCTTCGACATGCTGCAGGCGATGAACACCGGCCACGAAGGATCGATGGCGACCATCCATGCCAACACGCCGCGCGACGCCATTTCGCGCCTGGAGCAGATGCTTGGCATGACCGGCATGCCGATGACCGTGCAGTCGATCCGCAGCCAGATCGCCAGCGCGCTCGACCTTATCGTGCAGTTGACACGCCTGTCCGACGGCAAGCGCAAGGTGACCAGCGTCGCTGAGGTGACCGGCATGGAAGGCGATGTCATCCAGATGCAGGAGATATTCCGCTTCGTGCGCACCGGCATGGAGGCCGACGGCAAGATCCTCGGCCACTACGAGGCGACCGGCATCCGGCCGCGCTTCCTCGAGGATCTGCGCGCCATGGGCATCGAGTTCCCCGGACGATATTTCGAACCCGGCCGGCCGCAGGAGTAGCCAAAGTGTTCGACGGATTCAGCGCGATCTATGTCGTCTATGCCGCGGCAGCACTTACCGGCATCCTGATCGCCGAGGCCTGCTACCTGCTTTTTGCCGGCCGCAGCGACAAGCGCGCCGCCATCAACCGGCGCATGAAACTGCAGGAAGGCAGGATCAGCCAGGAGCAGGTGCTTGTCCAGTTGCGCAAGGAGCGCGGCCTTGACGCGGGTACGTCGCTGTTTTCGCCGGACCGGTTTCGCGCTCTGCGGACCCAGTCGGGCATGATCATGCCGCTGCCGAAATTCCTGATGATCACCTGCGGCGTGGCGATGGCCATGGCCTTGGTCGCCGTCTGGTACGGCTTGCCGCCGCTGATGGGGCTTGTCCTGTTTGTTGTGCTTGTGCCGGTGCTGCCGGTGATAACGTTGCGTTTCAAGCGCAAGCGCCGGGTGAAGCGGTTCGGCATGCAGTTGCCGGAGGCGCTGGAACTGATCACGCGCGGTCTGAAGGCCGGCCATCCGGTGCCGGTGGCGATCGCTATGGTGGCTCGCGAGATGCCCGATCCGATCGGTACAGAGTTCGGCGTCATCGCCGACGAAGTGACCTATGGCTCCGATCTGGTTTCGGCGTTGAACTCGCTGTTCGACCGGGTCGGCCAGGAGGATCTGCCGCTGTTCGTCACCGCTGTCTCGATCCAGAGCACCTCGGGCGGCAATCTGCGCGAGATCCTCGACGGCCTGGCGACGACGATCCGCGAGCGCGGCAAGCTGCGCCGCAAGGTGCGCGCCATTGCAACCGAAGGCCGCATGTCGGCCTACATCCTGACGGCGGTGCCGGCGTTGCTGTTTACCGCCATCATGGCGCTGATGCCAGGCTTCTACCGCGACGTCTGGGGCGAGGCGAAGACCTGGTACCTGCTTGGCGGCTCGATCACCTGGCTCATGCTGGGCAATCTGATGATGTTCAAGATGTCGAATTTCAAGTTCTGACATGCAGGGCTTCATCGAATTCCTCGCCTCGCTTGCGCCGACCTCGTTGATGCCGGTGGCCGTCCTGCTGCTGGCTGCGGGGGCTGCCGCTGTTGCATGGCCGATGATGGCGGCGAAGGGCGATCGTAACGAGGTCAAGCGCCGGCTCAAGGTCGACTACGGTCCCGTGGCCGCGAAACCAGAGCCGGTGCAGAAGAAGAATACCGGCGTCGTGCGCGAGAGGGCGGTGAAGCGGGCGCAGGAATTCTACGCCAAGAGCGATCCGGAAAATGTCGCCCGGCTGCGCATGAAGCTCATCCAGGCGGGATATATGGAGCCGCGCGCTGTCGGCATGTTCTTCCTGATCCGGTTCACCGCGATGATCGGCACGGCAATCGGTGTCTTTGTGCTTAACCGGTGGATGGCCAGCCCGGACGCGACGATGGCCAGCCGCTGGACATTCGTCATTCTGTCAGGAGCGGCCGGCTATTTCGTGCCCGGCCTGGTGCTGAGCCAGAAAGTCCGGGAACGCAGGCGTGAGTACCGCAACGGCTTTCCCGATTTCATGGACCTGATGATCGTCTGTTCGGATGCCGGCATGAGCATGGAGGCCGGCATCGAGCGCGTGTCGAAGGAACTCGCCAAGACCTATCCCGCGCTCAGCCAGAACCTGCAGCTGGTGTCGCTGGAGCTGAGGGCCGGGCGCAGCCTTGACGATGCGCTGAAGGCGCTCGCCGACCGCCTCAGCCTGGACGAGGTGCGTTCCTTCGCCACGCTGCTGCAGCAGTCCAAGGAACTCGGCACGAGCCTGTCGGGAGCGCTACGCGTCTTTTCCGACGACATGCGCCACAAGCGCATGTCGCTGGCCGAGGAAAAAGCGCACGCCCTGCCGGCCAAGATGTCGGTGCCGGTGGTGGTGTGCATCCTGCCGGTGGTGCTGATGATTGCGGCCATTCCGGTCATCGTCAAAATGACGATGGCGCACTAGGCGCGCGCGCCACGAAAGCCAGCCCAAGCCTGTCTCGCATCCGGGAAGATGTTTATGCTTCGTCGAGAGGCGGGGCGTGAAGGACAAACATGGCGTTCGCGATCAAGGCCGAAATTGCCGATCCACGGGCGAATACGTTCGTATTCACGGCGCAAAAGACGATGTATGGCGGCAAACATATCGCCAAAGGCGATACGGTTTTCGTGTTCGCCAGTGAGAACGAGGGCGGCCAAGGTCTTGTCGCGCGCGGCCTTGTCACCTCCACTGAAGCGATCGTGAGGAAGCCCGGCATTGCCCGGCAAACGCCGCGCGTCAGCCTTGCCATCGAACGCACCGCGCTGGCCAAGCGGCCACTGGGACGCAGCGAGCTCAAACGTCTCAACGACTGGAATGACGGCCAGCCCGGCACCGAGCTCAATTTCAAATTCTATCGTCAGGCAACGAACAAGGTCGTCGGCATCTCGGACGGCGCGGCGGCGTTTCTCAACGATTTTTTCTAGCCCGCGGGGCGGCCAGGCCAGGCAACCCGAACTTCGGTTGCCGTGGTCAAAGTCCTCTGGCCTGCACTGGATGGTTAATGGCTGGTGTGCCCGAAGCTTAATTTTAAGAGCGTTTTGGCACCGAAGTTTAATCGCTCGGCTGTAGTGTGTTTCCTGAAGAACGACCCGGCAAATCGGGCGATGAGGCAGGGGCATGCGTCACAGTAACTTCACGGCAATGGCCGCGATGGCGGCCGTCTTGATGATGTCTGGTTGTACGACAAGCGGCGTCGACACCACCAAGACCACCGCCATCCAACCGGCGGCAAAGGACATCGACACTTCCGATCTGGCGCAAGGCAAGGCGCAGTTTCGCGACGCCAATTACGGCCTCGCCGAACAGCATTTCCGCAAGGCCGTCGAGTTGAAGGCCGACAATGCCGAAGCCTGGATGGGGCTCGCCGCTTCCTATGATGAACTTGGCCGCTTCGACTTCGCCGACCGTGCCTACAACCAGCTTTTGAGAGTCGCCGGCCGCAAGCCGCAGATCGTCAACAACATGGGCTATTCGCAACTGTTGCGTGGCAATCGCAAGAAGGCCAAGGCGCTGCTGCTCGAAGCGAGGGCCGGCATGGCCGATCCCACGGTCGTCAACGCCAATCTCGCTCTGCTGAACAAGGGTTGATCTGGTCGGCGCATCCAAGGGTGCGGTTTCGGGACACAGGGCATCGACGCTTTGTAAACCCTATCCGCAGGTTGCGTCGAAAGATCGGCTGAAAACCGTATCTGAGGGCTGCCGCTGACCTAGAATGCAGCGCATCCGCCGACGCTCGAGAGGCCTTCGCCCGACATGCTGGACTTCAGTTCGCTCCTGCTCGCAGCCGCGCTGTCGGGCATCTGCCTCAGCGTTACCATGTTTGCGATTTGGTGCACCGCGCCAAAGGCAGGTTTCGTGCTGACTGTGGCGTGCGGCATTCTGGTGCTTGTCGCGCATGTGATCCTGTTCTGGCGATACACCAAAGAGCCCGATCCGTTGCTCTGCCAGATCGTGCTTGCTCTGCTCAGCCTGGGGTTCCTGATCATTTGCCTGTCGTCCATGCAGTATCTCGGCGTGCCCGGCTACAGGCGTGCCGTTGCTCCGACGCTTGCCGCCATGGCTATTTGCGCGGCCGTGACCTTCATCGGCCTTGATGGTGTAGGCTTCATCATCACCTACGCGACGGTAACGGCACTGCTGTCGGCGATCGGCGTCATGTTCTGGATCAACGGCAGCCATGATCGCCGGATCCTGCTGGTGGTTTCGTTTCTGAGCGGCACCTGTGCGGTGTCGTTTGCGCTCTGTGGCATGGTTCTGCTGGGCCGGGGGCAGTGGGCGCTCGCGGCCGCGCCCGACAATTGGGCCGAACGACTGAACTCCGTCGTCGCGGTGGCCTGCATGACCGGGCTCGGCGCATTGACGCTTTCCCTCCACCACCTGCAGGCGCAGATCGAGCTGAAGGCCGAAACCATGACCGACCCGCTGACGGGGTTGATGAACCGCCGGGCGCTGACATCGCTCTATGGCGAGCGGAGTTTCGGTCCGTTCATGTCCGTCGTCATGTTCGACCTCGACCACTTCAAGCGGACGAACGACGTCTACGGTCACCCGGTCGGCGACCAGGTCCTGTGCCGCTTCGCCGCGGTCATCAAGAAATATGCTCGGACCGGCGTCGACGCCTTCCGCCTCGGCGGCGAGGAATTCGCCGTCGTCATATCGCGGATGACGGATGAAAGGGCCTACGATCTCGCCAGCAAGATAGGCGTCGCCTTCGGCACCGAAATCGTTGCCACCCAGCTCGGTCCGTTGCGCAGCACGGTCAGCGGCGGCATCGGCTTTGGCGAGACCGACGGCCGCAGGCTCGACGACGTGCTGGCCGAGGCCGACACGGCGCTCTATGCCGCCAAGCGCGCCGGGAGAAATTGCGTCATCAGCCGCAAAAGGACGGGCAAGGCCGAACCGGTCAAGCCGGCCTTGCGCTCGGCGTAGAGCCCGTTCCATCCCGATGGGATCGGGATGGGCCTCCGTTTGTTTGTTTGAGCATGATCTCCGGACAAACGGTTCCTCTTGTCCGAGAAAACCGGTGCCCACTTTTCGGGATCATGCTCTAAAGCGCGTCGCGTCGAAACGGATTCATGCGACGCGCTTTAAGTCTTTGTTTGTATGCATGTCGCTGTCTCAAAACCGGGGTCACTTTTGAGCGACATGCATTAGCTATTCCGCCGCGCCCAGATAATCCGACAGCGGCGGGCAGGAGCAGACCAGGTTGCGGTCGCCGGCGACATTGTCGATGCGCGACACCGGCGGCCAGTACTTTGCTGCCGTGTCGGCATCGCCGGCGGGATAGGCCGCCTCCAGGCGCGAGTAGGGATGGGTCCACTGGCTGGCCAGTGCCTCGGCGGCGGTGTGCGGCGCGTTGACCAGCGGATTGTCGGCCAAAGGCCAGTCGCCTCTGGCGACTTTCGCGGCCTCTCCGGCGATGGCGATCATCGCCTCGCAGAAGCGATCGAGTTCCCGCTTGGGCTCGGATTCGGTCGGCTCCACCATCAGCGTGCCGGCGACCGGGAACGACATGGTCGGCGCATGGAACCCATAGTCGATCAGGCGCTTGGCGACATCGTCGACGCTGATGCCGGCGCTGTCCTTGAGCACGCGGGTGTCGAGGATGCATTCATGCGCGATGCGATCGTGCCTGCCCTTGTAGAGGAGCGGGAAGTGCGGTGCGAGCCGCGTCGCCACATAGTTGGCCGAAATGATGGCGGTTTCCGTAGCCTGCTTCAGGCCGGAAGCGCCCATCATGCGGATGTACATCCAGGTGATCGGCAGGATCGAGGCGCTGCCGAAAGGGGCGGCCGACACCGCATGGCCCGAGCCTTCGGTGACGTGGCCCGGCAGATAGGGCTGCAGATGCGCCTTGACGCCGATCGGGCCGACGCCCGGGCCGCCGCCGCCATGCGGGATGCAGAAGGTCTTGTGCAGGTTCATATGGCAGACGTCGGCGCCGATGTCGCCGGGGCGGGCGAGCCCGACCAGGGCGTTGAGGTTGGCGCCGTCGAAGTAGACCTGGCCGCCATGCTCGTGAATGAGGGCGCAGAGGTGGCGCGCGCCTTCCTCGTACACGCCATGCGTCGAGGGATAGGTGAACATCAGCGCCGCGAGATTTTTGGAATGCTCATTGGCCTTGGCCCTCATATCGTCCATGTCGATATTGCCATCCTCGCTGCAGCGCACGACGACAACGCTCATGCCCGCCATCGCCGCACTCGCCGGATTGGTGCCATGCGCGGAGGACGGGATCAGGCAGACGGTGCGGTGATTGTCGCCGCGAGAGCGGTGGTAGCCGCGAATGGCGAGCAGGCCGGCATATTCGCCCTGGCTGCCGGCATTGGGCTGCAAGGTGACGGCGTCGAAGCCGGTGATCTCCGACAGCCAGCCCTCCAACTCGCCGATCATGGCGCGATAGCCGGCCGAGTGCGCGGCCGGTGCGAAAGGATGCAGATTGGCAATGCTTGGCCAACTAACCGGCATCATCTCGGCGGCGGCGTTGAGCTTCATGGTGCAGGATCCGAGCGGGATCATGGCGCGATCGAGCGCCAGGTCCTTGTCGGCCAGCCGGCGCAGGAAGCGCATCATCTCGGTTTCCGAGTGGTTGTCGCGGAAGACGGGTTGGGTGAGGAACTCCTTGCCACGCGGCCTGCCAGGCACGGTGCTGGCAACGGCGGTCCCAGCCTTGGCGCCGAACAGCGCGGCGATCGCCTCCACATCGGCATCGGTTGAGGTCTCGTCGAAGCAGACGGCGACATGGTCGGCGTCGATGATGCGCAACAGCCGGCCGGTCTTTTCAGCGGCAGATGCGATTGCCGCGGCCTTGCCTTTGACCTCCGCCGTCACCGCGTCGAAGCGGCTGGCACCGAGCACCGACACGCCTGCCGCCTCGAGGCCGCTCGCCAGACGGTTGGCCAGCGCATGGATGCGTCCGGCGATCGCCTGCAGCCCGGCGGGGCCGTGCCAGATGGCATAGGCCGTCGCCATATTGGCGAGCAGTGCCTGGGCGGTGCAGATGTTGGAGGTCGCCTTGTCGCGGCGGATGTGCTGCTCGCGCGTCTGAAGCGCAAGACGATAGCCCGGGCGGCCCTTGCTGTCGGTCGATTGGCCGACGAGGCGGCCGGGCATCAGCCGGGTCAGTTTGTCGGAGACGGCGCAATAGGCGGCGTGCGGGCCGCCAAAGCCCATCGGCACGCCAAAGCGCTGCATCGGGCCGACGGCGATGTCGGCGCCGAGTTTCGCCGGTGCGTCGGTCAGCGTCAGGCCGAGCGGATCGGCAATGAAGATGACCAGCGCGCCGGTGGCGCGAGCCTTCTCGATCGCCGCCTTGTGGTCGCCATAGACGCCGAACGTGTCCGGCCAGGAGACGAGCAAGGCGGCGGTGTTGTCGTCGATGGTCTCGCCGTCGACCTCGGTGCCGAGCGGTTCGGCGCGGGTGCGCACGACATCCAGCGTCTGCGGATGCGGCGTGCCGGCAAGCGCCACCTTGGTGCGCTTGTCGCGATGGTGGCGCAGCGCAATGCCGACCGCCTCCGCGACGGCGGTGGCTTCATCGAGCAGCGAGGCCGAGGCCACCGGCAGACCGGTCAGCTCTGCGACCAGGGTCTGGAAATTGAACAGCATTTCGAGCCGGCCTTGGCTGATCTCGGCCTGGTAGGGCGTGTAGGCCGTGTACCAGGCCGGGTTCTCGAACAGATTGCGCTGGATAACCGGCGGCACGTCGACGCCGTGATAGCCGGCGCCGATGAAGCTCTTCAACACCGTGTTCTTTGCCATGGTCGCTGACAACTCGGCCAGGGCTTCGGCTTCGCTGGCCGGCGCGGGCAGGTTCAGCGGCAAGTCGAGGCGGATCGATCTCGGCACGGCCTGGCTGATCAGTGTCTCAACCGAGGGAACGCCGATCACGGCCAGCATGGCTCTGACATCGTTGAGGCCGGGGCCAATGTGGCGGGCCGAGAAGGGGGTGGGTGCTGCGGTCATCTTTTTTGGTCCTGCTATCAGCCGATGTGGGCCAGGTAAGCGGCCTCATCCATGAGGCCTTCCAACTGGCTCTCATTGGCCAGTTTCATCTTCCACAGCCAACCGGCGCCGGTTGCCGCCGAGTTGACCAGCGACGGGTCCGACGACAGCGTGCCGTTGGCTTCGGTGATCTCGCCGTCGACCGGCGCGTAGACGTCTGAGGCCGCCTTGACGGATTCGACCACCACGGCGGTGTCGCCCTTGGCGAGTTTCTTTCCCGTCTCGGGCAGTTCGACGAAGACGAGATCGCCGAGCTGCTCCTGCGCGTAGTTGGTGATGCCGACAGTGGCGACGCCGCCCTCGACGCGGAGCCATTCGTGATCTTCGGTGAAATAGGTCTTTGCCATGAAGATTATCCTTTGCGGTAGCGATGCGGTGTGAAGGGCAGGGAACTGATATCGACTGGGATTTTCGTGCCGCGCACATCGGCAAAAACCCGTGTGCCGGGCTTGGCCAGCGGCGTTGCGACATAACCCATTGCGACCGGATGGCCGGCCGAGGGGCCGAAGCCGCCTGATGTGACATGGCCGGCGGGCTTGCCGTCGGCATCAAAGAGCGCGGCACCGGCGCGCACCGGCTGGCGGCCCTCGGGCTTCAGGCCGACCCGCTTTTGCGCGGGGCCTCGCTCAAGGGCGGCGCGCAGGGCGTCGGCGCCGATGAAAGCGCCGGAAGCGCGGATCTCTTTCGGGATCGCCCACATCAGTCCGGCGCTGGCCGGGTCGGTCTCCGGCGTGATGTCCTGGCCATGCAGGCACAGCCCAGCCTCCAGCCGCAGGCTGTCGCGAGCGGCAAGGCCAATCCACAGCACGCGTTCATCGCCGAGCAGTTTCGCGACGAGGTCGCGCGCATCGGCCTCCGGCAGGCCGATCTCGAAACCATCCTCGCCGGTATAGCCGGAGCGGCTCATGAACCAGTTCTGCCGTGGCTCGACACCATGCATGAACAAAAGCGAGCCGGTCTCGATGCCGGCGCGGGATAGGGCGGCCCAGGCTTCAGGACCCTGGATAGCCAGGAAGACGCGCTCGAGCGGTTCGACCCTGGCGTCGAAATCCGCGGCAAGCGCACGCAAATGCTTTTCGTCGGCCACGGCGTTGCCGGCGTTGGCGACCACCATGAAACGCTGGTCGCCGATCCTGGTGACGATCAGATCGTCCAGAATGCCGCCTGCCTCATTGAGGAAGAAGGACAGTTTGGACTGCGAGATTTCGAGCGCGCCGGCATCCAGGGGACAGGCGCGGTTGAGCAGCGAAACCGCCTCAGGCCCACTGACCTCGAACAGCTTCATATGCGAGATGTCGAACAGGCCGGCATGCTCGCGGGTGTGGAGATGCTCCTTCATGACGCCGGCCGGATAGGTCAGCGGCATCGACCAGCCGGCAAAGGCGCCAAAGCGTGCACCAGCGGCCACGTGGATATCTTCGAGGGGAAGGTGTTTGGTGTCGTCGCCCGTCATGTCATCTCCAGAGTCGCACGCAATCGGTCGCGAATGGCGACCAGTCCGTGCCCCTCTGTCTGAAGCCTGAGAGACTCGCGCAGCCGGAACTCTGTCAGCGGCGCTTACACCTTCGGCGCGGGGGCAAGCCCCGACTTTCCAGAGTGTCTTTCCCGTCTACGGTTCTTTTGCCTGAGAGATTTCGGGCGATTTCCCCTTCGGCGACAGCTTTCGCTGTTCTCTCCCGCAAACAGGTAGGACTCGCAAAAGTCCTCGACTCGTCATCCATAGCCCGTCGACGACACATTGTCACCTGTCAGCGACGTCTTTGATGCATGTCGTTTTCCCAAAACCGCAGCACACTTTTGGGCGACACGCATTGGCTGACAAGTCTTCGCTAACCACGCCGTTTGCCGGTTTTTCAAGACACTGCTGATATGTTGGCGGCTGTGAGGCTTTGGGCCGGCGCTTGCCGGCAGCGGACGGGGACGACAAATGGGCGAATTGATCATGAGCGCGCCGGTGGCGGGGCTGACCTCGAAAAGCCGCATCACCAGGGAAGACGTGGCCATGTTGCGCCATGAAGTGTTCGGCGATGGCGTGGTGACGCGCGGCGAGGCCGAGGCGCTGTTCGCGCTCGACGCCACGGCCAAGGACAAGTGCCAGGAATGGCCGCAGTTCTTTGTCGAGGCGGTCACCGACTACATCGTCCACCAGGAAAAGCCGTCGGGCTACATCTCGCAGGACAATGCCGACTGGCTGATCCGCACGATCTCGCGTGACGGCATGGTCGACAGCCGAACCGAACTCGAATTGCTGGTCCATGTGCTGGAAGAAGCAAGATCGTCGCCGAGCCAGCTTTGCGTCTATGCGCTGGAGCAGGTCGCCCACGCCGTCATCGACGGCAAGGGGCCGCTGATGCTCGGTGGTGCGCTGGTTCCCGGGCTGATCGCCAAGGCGGAGGTCGAGCTTTTGCGCCGGATCCTCCATGCCCATGGCGGCGACGGTAACATCGCCATCACCCGCGCCGAGGCCGAGGTGCTGCTCAAGATCAATGAGCAGACAGCCCAGGCCAACAACGATCCGTCCTGGAACGATCTGTTCGTCAAGGCGATCGCCAATTTCGTCATGTGCTCGGCCGGCTACGAGGCGCCGACACGCGATGTGGCGCTGCGCCGTGATGCCTTCTTCGAACATGCCGATCCGGAAATCGGCGGTTTCTTCAGCCGCATGGTCTCCGGCGGTCTCGCCGGCATCATGGAGGCCTATCGGTCCCCCGACGACATCGAGGCCGAGTGGGAAGCCAAGAACAGGGCAGCCGAGGCTCTGGCCCGCCGCGCCGAAACGATCGATGCCGGCGAAGCCAGCTGGCTGATCGACAACATCGGGGTAGGCAGGCCATTGTACGAGAACGAGCGCGCACTGCTGACCCTGATCAAGCATGCGTCGCCGGAAATCCATCCGGCGCTGAAGCCGCTGCTCGACAAGGTTGCCTGAACCGGGCGGCGGCGCTCGCTACGCCCCCGGGCCGATCATCATTTTGCGGTTTGCGGTTCAGATTCCGCCGTACCAGTCGTAGCCATTGTCTTCCCAATAGCCGCCCCTGCCGCCGCCGACATTGGCAAAGCCGTCGACCAGCTCGATCTTGTAGAGATATTTCGGCATCTTGTAGCCAAGCTGGCGCTCGACGCGGACGCGTAGCGGCGCGCCGTTCTCGACCGGCAGCGGCTTGCCGTTCAGGCCATAGGCGAGGATCGTCTGCGGGTGGCGGGCATCGATCAGGTCGATCGTGCCGTAATATTTGATGTCGCCGGAGAGGCTGCGGTCGATCGTGTCGAGGCAATGGAACATGACGTAGCGCGCCTGCGGCTTGACCACCGCCTGGTCGAGCACCAGCGACAGCGGCGTGCCGGTCCATTTGGCGATGCAGCTCCAGCCTTCGACGCAGTCATGGCGGGTGATCTGGGTGCGGCTCGGCATGTTCATCAACTGCTCGCGGCTGAGCGATAGCGGCTTTTCGACAAGGCCAGAAACCTCCAGCCGCCAATCGGCGAAATTGTTGGCAAGCATGCCCTTGTAGACGTCGTCATCGGGCGCCGTGACGCCGTTCGGCCGCTGCGGCTGGCGGATGTCGGCCTCGGTGAATTCCGGCGCCAGCGCATCGCGTCCGGCGAGCAGGCGTTGCGCCCGGTATGTCAGGCCATTGGCGTTTTCGAGGAAGCTGCGCAGGCCGCTGCCAATGCTCAGCTGGCTGTCGAAGGCGTCGCAGCCCGACAGCATGATGCCGGAGGCGCCAAGGCTGGCACCCGTCAGGAACTTCCGGCGGCTGATTTCGAACTTCGGCATGTCACGCGCTCCTCTCGGTGGAATTGTCGTCCTGTGCGGGAGGATCGGTGCGGTACCAGCCGGTGATGATCGAGCGCAGTTCGTTGATCGGACCGGCGGCGAGGATCATCAGGATGTGGACGACGAAGAAGGCGACCAGCAGCAGCATCACGGTGAAATGGATGGTGCGTGCCGTCTGCCGGCCACCGAGCAGATCGTTGAGGAACGGCAGCACCGAGTTCATGCTGGGCGACATCGCCAGGCCGGTGATGATCATCAGCGGCAGCAGCACGAACAGCACGCCGCCATAGGCCATCTTCTGCAGCGTGTTGTATTCCCGCGTGTGGTGAAATTTGAGCTTGGCGTGGTCGATGATGTCTTGCGGCAGTCGCTTGAGATCGTCGAGGCGCGGCGCGAGATCGCGGCGCAGATGGCCGTTCACAGCGCTGGCGACCAGCCAGACGATCAAGGTTGTGGTCAGTATCCAGGCAAAGAAGAAATGGATGACGCGAGCGGTGCCCAGATCATAGTAGGACGGGATGGTCGCCCATGACGGGAAGCCGCGCGCCGTTTCCTGGCCTGCCGGCCCCGACCAGCCGAGCACGCCTGTGGTGTCGAAGCGATGCCCGAAGATTTCGGTGTAGCCACGCGCACCGGCGTCGGTGTTCTCGGCGCCGATGGCGAAGATGGTGTTGTTGTAGTCGAAGCCCGACTGCTTGCCGATATAGAGCTGCGGGCGGGCGTTGAAGATCTGCAGGCCGGAAAGCAGCATGAAGAACAGCGAGATGGCCCAGATCCAGTGCGTCAGCCGCGTCCAGCGCGACTGGCGGTAGATCAGCGTCTCATCCTTCGGCGCGGCAGTGTCCGCCCCGGCGGTGGGTTGGCTTCTGGCAACCGATTCCATCTTGTCTCGTCTCCCGGCCTCGCGGCGTGGCGTGCGCGCTCATTGTCCTCCTGATACGTTGCCAACCAAACCGATGTTTCATCCGATCACGGAATTATTATGGGCTGCCCAGGCTAACGGCGAGATTGACGGCCGCAGCGACGATGACCGTGTTGAAGAAAAACGACAGGATAGAATGAACTAGCACGACACAACGCATATGGGTCGTCGAGATGTTGGTGTCGGCGGTCTGCGCGGTCATGCCGATGACGGTCGAGAAGTAGAGGAAATCCCAGCCTTCCGGCCGCTTGTCGCCGGGGAACAGCAGTCCGCCGACCGGGATTTTCTTCTTGGTTTCGGCGTCGACCGCATCGCCGTCCATCCAATAGACATGGGCATAGTGGAGCGCCGCCATGGCATGGAGGGTGAACCAGCCGAGCGGGATCGATAAAAGCGCGAAGCCAAGCTCGACAGGGTGAGCGCTGTCTTTCTGGTTGATCAGTTGAAACAACGAGAAGGTGGCAAAGCCGACGACAACAAGCGTGACGGCGAAGATGACCAGCACCGGCTGGTCGGTGGCGCGCGCATTCTTGCTCAGGTACCTGCCGGTGAACTTCGGCATCTGAGCGACGACGAGAATGACGTAGGCGGCAAAGAATGCGTTGGCGCCAATCGAATAGGCAAGCGGGGCGTGCAGCAGCAACGCCGTGAGGAGCGCCAAAACGCCGAAGCAGGCCGACACCGCGAACAGCATGTGGCGCTGCATGGGTTTCTTCATTGGGGTTTCGTCAGCCATGGCGTTCCAACCTTGGATGGCGCTCGGTTTCTACTGCGGTGTGGCGGATTTGAGCGCCCGCCGCAAGATGCGGTCGAGTTCGCCGAGAAACCGCGAACGGTCCTGCGGCGCAAAGCTGGCATTGTAGCCCTTGCTTTCGCCGGTCTCGCGCAGATGCTGCTTGAGATCGCGCATCGCCACCGCCATGCCGATCGTCTCCGGTGTGAACGGGCGCCCGGTGGGCCCGAGCACATGGGCGCCGAGCGCCACCGCGCGGGCGGCCAGCGGAATGTCTGCGGTGATCACGATGTCGTTGGTCCGCGCATTATCGACGATCCAGTCGTCGGCGGCGTCGGCGCCCTTCGACACCACGACATTGCGGATCATCGGATCGCGCGATGGTCGCAGGCCGCCATTGGAGACATAGGTGACGACGACGCCATGGCGCTCGGCGACCTTTTCGACCTCGGCTTTCACGGGGCAGGCGTCGGCGTCGACGAGGATGGCGGGGAGTTCACTCATGCTTGCGCGGTGCCGTCTTCGACCACGATCTCGGATTCCTTGTCGACCATGTGTTCGCGCATCACCACCTCGGCTTCCTTCACCGCTCTTCTTACATGGGACCCTCGGGCGCTGAACGTGATTTCGTCGACACATCTATCGATTTCGCCGAGATCGATGCTGACGCGCTTGTTGTCGCGAAATGTTCGCCAGAGGTCTTCGCCGAAGTTGCGAATACGGTGGATACCGGACGCTTGCCAGTCGCGAAATCTGATGTGGATCGTGACCATGACGTTGCAAGCTTTCGGGCCGTTGGTGCGGGCCGGCCTGGAAGGACCGGCCCGCAACTGATCAAGCCGGCAAGGCGCCGGACTTCTTCGCGGTCCAGGTCGCGATATAATCCATCAGGCCGGGATTGAGGCAGTCATAGGGCTCCAATCCGATTGTCTTCAGCTGCGCACGGATGCCGTCCATACGCTTCGGGTCGACACCGGATTCGATGATCGACGAGACAAAGGCGGTGAAGCCCGGCGGCGACCAGCCGTCCTCCTCGAAGCGCTCGGGGTGGATGAAGGACAGGCCCTTGAACGGATGGTCGCGCTCGACCGGCCCGTGCATGTGGACGCCGCAGCCGGTGCAGGCATGGCGCTGGATCAGCGCGCTGGGGTCGACCACTTTGAGCTTGTCGCCGTTCTCGGTGACGGTGACGTCCGCGGTGCCGGCCACGGCAACGACCGAGAACAGCGTGCCCTCCGGCTTCCAGCATTTGGTGCAGCCGCAAGCATGGTTGTGGGCGATCTGGCCCTTGACCTTCACCTTCACCGGCTTGCTGGGGCAGGCGCAGACCAGCGTCCCGCCGGCAAAGCTGGCGCTTTCCTTAGGCAGTCCATTGTCGATTTTAGGATGCAGTTTTTCCGGCATTTATTCCTCCCTTGTTGAACCCTGCGCAACTTCAGTCGCTGGCCCTTCGGTCGGCGGCTTTCTTCTCCTCAGTAAACGACGACGCTTCGGATCGACTTGCCCTCATGCATGAGGTCGAAGCCCTTGTTGATGTCCTCCAGCTTCAGCGTGTGGGTGATCATCGGATCGATCTGGATCTTGCCGTCCATGTACCAGTCGACAATCTTCGGCACATCGGTGCGGCCCCGCGCGCCGCCGAAGGCGGTGCCCATCCAGGTACGCCCGGTGACGAGCTGGAATGGCCGTGTCGAGATCTCCTGGCCGGCACCGGCAACGCCGATGACGACCGATTTGCCCCAGCCGCGATGCGAGGCTTCCAGCGCCTGACGCATCACCTTGGTGCTGCCGGTGCAGTCGAATGTGTAATCGGCGCCACCGATCTGGTCGGCGCCGCGCTTGGTCATGTTGACGAGGTGCGGGACGATGTCGCCCTCGATCTCCTTCGGATTGACGAAATGCGTCATGCCGAACTTTTCGCCCCAGGCCTTCTTGTCGTTGTTGAGATCAACGCCGATGATCATGTCGGCGCCGGCAAGCTTCAGGCCCTGGATGACGTTGAGGCCGATGCCGCCGAGGCCGAACACGACGGCAGTCGCCCCTTGCTCGACCTTGGCGGTGTTGATGACCGCACCGATGCCGGTCGTCACCCCACAGCCGATGTAGCAGATCTTGTCGAAGGGGGCGTCGGGATTGACCTTGGCCAGCGCGATCTCGGGCAGCACGGTGAAGTTGGAGAAGGTCGAGCAGCCCATATAGTGAAAAATCTTGTCCTTGCCGATCGAGAAGCGCGACGAACCGTCCGGCATCAGGCCCTGGCCCTGCGTGGCGCGGATCGCCGTGCACAGATTGGTCTTTCTGGACAGGCAGGACGGGCACTGGCGGCATTCGGGCGTGTAGAGCGGGATGACGTGGTCGCCCTTCTTGACGCTAGTGACGCCCTTGCCGACATCGACGACGACGCCGGCGCCTTCATGACCGAGAATGGCCGGAAACAGACCCTCCGGATCGGCGCCCGAAAGCGTGAACTCGTCGGTGTGGCAGATGCCGGTCGCCTTGATCTCGACCAGCACCTCGCCATCGCGCGGGCCGTCGAGGTCGACCTCCAGAATCTCCAGCGGCTTTCCGGCGGCGACAGCGACAGCGGCGCGGGTTTTCATCGGGCAATTCCTCCAAAGGCGATTTTTGCGCACGCTTTCAGGTTTTGCCTTGGCGATCAACCGCTAGCTGGTTCCAGGCTTGGGCCAATACGAAGAATTCTAATCCCAAATCGATTGAAAGGTCGCGATTGACCCGGCCGGCTTGACCGCGCCAGCACAGGCCATAAAAGGAACGGCCGACCCGAGGGATGACATTCCGCATGTTCACCAAAATCCTGATCGCCAATCGTGGCGAGATTGCCTGCCGTGTCATCAAGACGGCGCGCAAGATGGGCATCTCCACGGTCGCGGTTTATTCCGATGCCGATCGCGATGCCGTGCATGTCGAGATGGCCGATGAGGCGGTGCATATCGGGCCTTCGCCCGCCGCGCAGAGCTATCTCGTGCCGGAGAAGATCATCGCCGCCTGCAAGGAGACGGGTGCGCAGGCGGTGCATCCCGGTTACGGCTTTCTGTCCGAGCGGGCGGCCTTCTGCGAGGCGCTGGAAGCGGAAGGCATCATCTTCATCGGCCCGAAGCCCAGGGCGATCAAGGCGATGGGCGATAAGATCGAATCGAAGAAATTCGCCAACGCCGCCAAGGTTTCCACCGTGCCCGGCTGGCTCGGCGTCATCGAGAATGCCGACCATGCCGAAAAGATCGCCGGCGAGATCGGCTATCCCGTGATGATCAAGGCCTCGGCCGGCGGCGGCGGCAAGGGCATGCGCATCGCCTGGAGCCAGTCGGAAGTGCGCGACGGCTTCGACCGGGCGCGCTCGGAAGCCAAGAGCTCGTTCGGTGACGACCGCGTCTTCATCGAGAAGTTCGTCGTCGATCCGCGTCATATCGAAATCCAGGTGCTGGCCGATGCGCATGGCAACGCCCTCTATCTCGGCGAGCGCGAATGCTCGATCCAGCGCCGCAACCAGAAGGTCGCCGAAGAGGCGCCATCGCCGTTCCTCGACGCCAGGACACGCAAAGCCATGGGCGAGCAGTCGGTGGCGCTGGCCAGGGCGGTGGACTATCAGAGCGCCGGCACAGTGGAGTTCATCGTCGACAAGGACAAGAACTTCTATTTCCTTGAAATGAATACACGATTGCAGGTCGAGCACCCGGTGACGGAGCTCGTCACCGGCATCGACCTGGTCGAACAGATGATCCGCGTCGCCGCCGGCGAAAAACTCGCCTTGAAGCAAAGCGATGTGAAGCTGAACGGCTGGGCGGTGGAAAGCCGGCTCTATGCCGAGGATCCGTACCGCAATTTCCTGCCTTCGATCGGCCGGCTGACGCGCTACCGGCCGCCGGAGGAAGGACAATTCGGCGATGTCGTCATCCGCAACGACACCGGCGTTACCGAAGGCTCCGAGATTTCGATGTTCTATGATCCGATGCTCGCCAAGCTGTGCACCTGGGCGCCGACACGGCTCGCAGCCATCGACGCCATGTCGGAAGCGCTCGACAGCTTTGTTGTCGACGGCATCGAGCACAACATTCCGTTCCTGGCTGCCTTGATGCAGCATCCGCGCTGGCGGGAAGGGCTGATATCGACCGGTTTCATCGCAGAGGAATATCCCGAGGGCTTTGCGCCTGTCGTACCGAACAACGATGAGAAAGCCGTGCTGGCGTCGATTGCGACCGCGGTGGAACTGCTGCGCCGCGACCGGCTCGACCGGCTGGGCGGGCGCCTGGCGCCGCATTCGGGGGCGCTGAAGCGCGACTGGGTGGTGAAGATCGGTGAAGATTATCTGTCGGCGTCCATCCTCGAAGGCATGATTTCCATTCCGATGGAAATCGATCTGTCGATCGAGGGCGGCGAGGCGCTGACCGTTGCCTCCGACTGGCGGCCGGGCGACCTGATCTGGCGTGGCACGATCGGCACGCACAAGGTCGTCGCTCAGATCAGGCCGGTTGCCAATGGCTTTCGCATCGCCTGGAAGGGCATGTCGGTGACCGCGCGCGCCATGCTGCCACGCACCGCCGAGCTGGAAAGGCTGATGCCGGAGAAAGTGGCGCCGGACACGTCGAACCTGCTGCTTTGCCCGATGCCCGGCCTTGTCGTGTCGATCGCCGTTGCCGAGGGCCAGGAGGTCAAGGCCGGTGAGACGCTGGCCGTCGTCGAGGCGATGAAGATGGAAAACGTGCTGCGCGCCGAACGCGATCTTATCGTGGCGAAACTCAACGCCAAGCCGGGTGACAGCCTGGCGGTCGATGCGGTGATCATGGAGTTTGCGTAAGGCGAGCCAGGCAGGGTACGGCAAGCCTGTGGTCGGCGATCGTTTCTGCTGGACTGGCATCGCCGGGTCCCGGACAATACATCTCCATCGACTCAGGACCTTCACGCAGCATTATGGCCGACGAAAAACTTCCACGCGATCCCCTGATGCGCGAAGCCGCGATAGCGGCTGCGCGGCCTGAGGCGCCGGCGCGGCCCTTCGTCCATCTGCGCGTGCATTCAGCCTATTCGCTGCTGGAAGGCGCCTTGCAGATCGGCAAGGTGGTGGCTCACGCGGTCAAGGACGAAGCCCCGGCGATTGCGGTCACCGACACCAACAATCTGTTCGGCGCGCTGGAATTTGCGCAGAAGGCGGTAAAGGACGGCATCCAGCCGATCATCGGCTGCCAGGTCGCGCTCGCCTTTTCCGGCGAGAACAGCGACGGCCAGCGCGACCGCAGGCGGCAAGGTCCGGACATGCGGCCGGTGGTCCTGATCGCCGCGACCGAGGCCGGCTATTCCAATCTGGTCAGGCTGGTCAGCCGCGTCTATCTGGAAACACCGCCCGGCGAGGCGGTGCACCTGACCACCGAAATGATGCAAGGCTATTGTAACGGGCTGATCTGCCTCAGTGGTGGGCCGCGCGGCCCGATCGGTATTGCGCTCAAGGAAGATCGCCGCGATCTGGCCGAGGCACGGCTTTTGACCCTCAAGACGATGTTCGGCGACCGACTCTATGTCGAGCTGGACCGGGTTTCCGGTTATGATCGCATGATCGAGAAATCCTCGATCGATCTCGCCTATGCCCATGAACTGCCGCTGGTTGCCACCAACGAGGCGTTCTTCTCGGCGCGTGACGATTATGACGCGCATGACGCGCTGATCGCCATTGCCGAGGGCTCGGTCGTAGCCGCCGACAACCGCCGCCGGCTGTCGCCGGACAATTTCCTGCGCAGCCAGGCCGATATGGCCAGGCTGTTCGCCGACCTGCCGGAGGCGATCGACAACACGGTCGAGATCGCGCTGCGCTGTTCCTACTATCCGAAGAATCGCAACCCGATCCTGCCGCGCTTCACCGGCGGCGACGTCGCCGACAATGATGCCGCCGTGCAGGCGGAAGCCGACGAGCTGGCCCGCCAGGCGCATGAGGGGCTCAACGCGCGGCTGGCCGCGCACGGCCCGACACCAGGCTACACGGTCGAGCAATATCGCGAGCGGTTGAATTTCGAGCTTGGCATCATCACCAAGATGAAGTTTCCCGGCTACTTCCTGATCGTTGCCGACTTCATCAAATGGGCCAAGGCGCAAGGCATTCCGGTCGGGCCGGGCCGTGGTTCGGGCGCAGGCTCGCTGGTCGCCTATTCGACGACCATCACCGACATTGATCCCCTGCGCTTCTCCCTGCTGTTCGAGCGCTTCCTCAACCCAGACCGCGTATCGATGCCCGACTTCGACATCGACTTCTGCCAGGATCGCCGCGAGGAGGTGATCCGCTACGTTCAGCAGAAGTACGGTCGCGACCAGGTCGGCCAGATCATCACCTTCGGTACGCTGCAGGCCCGCGCCGTGCTGCGCGACGTCGGCCGCGTGCTGCAGATGCCCTACGGCCAGGTCGACAAGCTCTCCAAGATGGTGCCGCAGAACCCGGCCAATCCGGTCAAGCTCGCCGACGCCATCGCCAACGAGCCGCGCTTTGCCGAAGAGGCCGAGAAGGAACCGATCGTCCAGACGCTGCTCGACATGGCACAGAAGCTGGAGGGCCTTTATCGCCACGCCTCGACCCATGCCGCCGGCATCGTCATCGGCGACCGGCCGCTGTCGGAGCTGGTGCCGATGTACCGCGATCCGCGCTCGGACATGCCGGTCACCCAGTTCAACATGAAATATGTCGAACAGGCCGGGCTGGTGAAGTTCGACTTTCTTGGCCTGAAGACGCTGACCGTGCTCGAAACAGCGGTCAAACTGATCCGCCGCCGTGGCATCGAAATCGACCTGGCGACGATCCCGCTCGACGATCCCGAGACCTACGCCATGCTGTCGCGCGGCGAGGTGGTCGGTGTGTTCCAGGTGGAAAGTGCTGGTATGCGCAAGGCGCTGATCGGCATGCGGCCCGACTGCATCGAGGACATCATCGCGCTGGTCGCGCTCTACCGGCCGGGGCCGATGGAGAACATCCCGACCTACAACGCCAGAAAGCATGGCGAGGAGGAGATGGCGTCGATCCATCCCAAGATCGACCATCTGGTGAAGGAGACGCAAGGCGTCATCGTCTACCAGGAACAGGTGATGCAGATCGCGCAGGAGCTTGCCGGTTATTCGCTCGGCGAAGCCGATCTGTTGCGCCGCGCCATGGGCAAGAAGATCCGCGCCGAGATGGATAAGCAGCGCGAGCGCTTCGTCTCGGGCGCGGTCGAGCGCGGCGTCGGCAAGCCGCAAGCCGACTTCATTTTCGACCTTCTGGCCAAGTTCGCCGACTATGGTTTCAACAAGTCGCACGCCGCCGCCTACGCCGTGGTCTCGTACCAGACCGCCTATCTCAAGGCGCATTATCCGGTCGAGTTCCTGGCGGCGTCGATGACGCTCGACATGGGCAACACCGACAAGCTTGCCGATTTCCGCCAGGATGCATTGCGCCTCGGCATCGAGGTTCTGGCGCCGTCGGTGATATCAAGCTTTCGTCCCTTCGAAGTCGGTGAAAACCGCATCTATTATTCGCTGGCCGCGCTCAAAGGCGTCGGCGACGCGGCGGTCGAACATATCGTTGCCCAGCGTGGCGAAAAGCCGTTCAAGAACCTCGCCGATTTCTGCGAGAGGGTCGATCCCAAGATTGTCGGCAAGCGCGTCTTCGAAAGCCTGATCATGGCCGGCGCGCTCGATTGCTTTGGCCATGACCGTGCTTCGATGATGGCAGGCGTCGAGCGCATGATGGGGCTGGCGTCGCTGGCGCAGCAGAACGCGGTCTCCGGCCAGCACGATATCTTCGGCGCCTCGCTCGGCGCCCAGTCGCAGGCGCTCAATCTGCCGGCGACGGATCCATGGCTTGCCGCCGACCGGCTGCACCGTGAATTCCAGGTGGTCGGCTTCTACCTCTCCGCCCATCCGCTCGACGAGTACAAAGCGGCCTTGCAGAAGATGCGGGTGCAGAACTGGGCTGAGTTTTCGGCGGCCGTCAAGCGCGGCGCTGCCGCCGGACGGCTGGCCGGCACGGTCACCACCAAGCAGGAGCGCAAGACGCGCACCGGCAACAAGATGGGCGTCGTCGCGTTTTCCGACACGTCCGGCCAGTATGAAGCCGTGCTGTTTTCCGAAGGCCTGGCGCAGTATCGCGACCTGCTCGAGCCCGGCCGTTCCGTCGTCATCACCGTCGCGGCCGAGGACAGGCCGGAAGGCGTCAATTTGCGCATCCAGACGGTGCAGTCGCTGGAGGACGAGGCAAGCCGCATCCAGAAAGCATTGCGCATTTTCGTACGCAATGCGGCGCCGATCGGCACGCTGGCCGGCCAGCTTTCGGTGAGGGGCGAAGGCCAGGTCAGCTTCGTGCTGATCAAGGAAGATGGCGAGGGGGAAATCGAGATCGAACTGCCCAATCGCTACCGGATCTCGCCGCAGATCGCCTCGGCGATGCGTGCCGTGCCGGGCGTGGTCGAAGTGGAGCTGGTGTGACCCCTGCTCTTGCGGGCTGGCGGCAGTCCGCCGGGCGGCTTTTGCCGCGAACGCCACCGCAATCATGAATGCGGCGGACAAGGACGGATTGCCAGACAGGTCAGCAATGGCGCAGCTGCGCGATAGGCTGCGCAAGCTCTATCACGGACGCACCCCGGCGGCTTTCCGGTTCCAGCTGGTGGCTGTCGTCATCGACCTCGCCATCATTGCTTTCTTCATCGCGACGCCGGTTCTTCAGGACACGCCGTCATTCCTCTGGCTCGACTATGCGGTGGCGGCACTGGTCGCCGTCGACATGATTGCCCGGTTGCTCGCTTCCAACGACATGCTGCGGCTGATGAAGCAGCCGACATCGTGGGTCGATGCCTTCATCCTCTTGACGCTGCTGATGCCGACGGCACTCGCCAATCTCGGTTTCCTGCGCATCCTGCGGCTCTGGTCGCTGTCGCGTAGCGGTTCGCTGTGGCGGCATTTCGAGATGCGCGGCGTCAAGAAATGGCGCGAGGCGAGCCAGGCGGTCATCAATCTCTTGACCTTCCTGTTTGTCATCACCGGCTTTGTCTACACCTTCTTCTTCCGCACCGCGGCAGGTCTGGAAGGCTACATCGACGCGCTCTATTTCACCGTCGCCACCGTGACCACGACCGGCTTCGGCGACATCGTCCTGCCCGGGATAGCAGGCAAGTTGACGGCGATCGCCACCATGATCATCGGCATTTCGCTGTTCGTCAGGCTGGCGCAGGCGCTGTTCCGTCCCACCAAGGTATTCTTTCCCTGTCCGCAATGCGGGCTGCAGCGACACGAGCCCGACGCCGTCCATTGCAAGGCCTGCGGTCACCTCCTCAACATACCCGACGACGGCAATTGACGGGCTGGAGTTCATCCCGCCAGAATCGAGAGATTAACCCGAACGGCCGCCGCGTGGCACCACGATCCGGAGGCTCAAAACTGCGGGCCGCCTATCTGGCTGTAGTTGATGCCGCCGAAGCTGATGCCCGACAGGCCGGGAGCTGCCATCTTGCGCTTATGGCCATCGCGGCAGTCGAACACCGGCCACTCCGTCTGTCGGCAGGATATCTCGCGGCACATTCGGCTCAGGCAATCGCCCTCGGTGAGCAAGAACAAGCTGTTCCCGACGCGCCGAACCGTGCTTCCGTCATCGGAACGCCAGGTCCATGGAATGCGCAACGAGGAAACGAAATCGCCGACAAGGCCATCATTCCTGGAATGCGCGCTCAAGCTTGTTCGATAATGCGCCATGGACGCAGAATAGTCGGCCACAACCGTCGGGCTATAGTAGGAAGCCATAGGATTCTCCGACTCGAGAAGATGCGTTCCCGCTTCGGCTTTCGCTTCGCCGGTGGCTACCAGCACCGATATCAGCAAAACAGCGACGATCATAAGAGGCATCGTTGCACCATCTTCCAGGAGTGTCTCATCCCACCGCCCCAGCTAGTAGGCGGCAACCTCCAATCAGGGCACGAAATTCTCTTAGACTCAATCTCTACCAGAGCGGATCATGGTCTAGGACGCGGCGATCTTCGCCGGTTGTGGCGCTTTTCGCTGCAGATTGAGCAGATTGCCCATCAGGATCAGCAGTGCGCCGCCGGCGGTGAAGGCGTCGATCTGCTCCTGATAGAGCAGCCAGCCGATCAGCGCCGACAGCGGCACGCGCAGGAAATCCATCGGCGAAATGACGGTGGCATCGGCATAGGCAAGCGCACGGGCCATGCAGAAATGCGACGACATGCCAGTGAAGGCGATCAGCAGGATCCAGGGCCACAGCTCCAGCGGCGGGTTGCGCCACTCATAGAGCGCCGGGATGAGGCCGAGTGCCGACTGGATGATCAGCATCCAGAAGATGATGCGCACGACGCTGTCCGTGCGCGTCAGCGACTTGACCAGCACCAGCGATACGCCGAAACAGACGGCGGCACCGAGCACGACGAGATGTCCCGGATCGACGGCGCCGACACCGGGGCGCACGATGATCACGACGCCGATCAGCCCCAGCACGATCGCTGCAAGCCGTGGCCGGGACAGCCTTTCGCCAAGAAAAGTCACCGCCAGGATAGCCGTCCAGATCGGTGTGGTGAATTCGATCGAGATCAGCACGGCCAGCGGGATCAGCGTCAGCGCGTAGAGCCAGGCCGCCTGGCCGGTATAATGGATGACGTTGCGGGCGATGTGGGCGACGGGGCGCTGCGTGCGCATGGCTGCAAAGCCACCGCTCATCATCACCAGCGGCAGAAGGATGAAAAAGCCGATCACCGAGCGCAGTTCCAGTACCTGGAAGACGTTGAGTTCGGCTGTCGTGGCGCGGCCGGCGACCGACATCGCCAGGAACGAGGCAATGGACAGCGCCATCCAGAACGCGGCCTTGGGGATGGAGGGGGTAGGTACCATGCCCGCTATCTCGCAGGCCGGGGCCATTGCCGCAATCGCTAGCCGCTGCATTCTTCTGGGCCAGCCGTAACGGGTGGATGTTGCGGAACGTCCTGTTCGAGGCGGAACCTGATACGGCAACGGGCGTTGAGTCCCGATATTCTATCTGCGGAACTGCCTTTGCAACATCGACAAGGAGAGTTTCATGAAACCATTCGCGCAGTTCGCGCTTGCCGGCTGTCTGTTGTTTGCAGCAGGCACCGCACATGCCGATGAGGCCAAGTTTCTCCAGTCGTTCAATGGCAATTTCGCTGGCAAGGGTACTGTCCAGGTGACCACCGATGTGCCGAACGCTAGTGTATCCTGCAGCTTCAAGTCGAATGCGACCTCAACCTCACTCTCGCTGGATGGCAATTGCCGCGGTCTCGTCTTGGTAACGCGGGCCATCAGCGCCAACTTGAAGGTCACAGGTGCGAAGTACAACGGCATCTATGTCGGGTCACGCACCGGGCCGGCACAGCTGAATGGCAGCCGCTCCGGCAACGCGATCAATCTCGGCATTGGCTGGGCCAAGGAGGTCAACGGTGATCGAAAGGCGCGGATGACGGTCGAGAAGAGGGGCGAGAACGGCATCCGGCTGACGGTCACCGACACCGACCCTAAAACCGGCAAGAGCGTGGTGACGAGCCGGATCGATCTGCAGCGCACCTGACAGGGTATGTTGATATTCAGGTGATGCCGGCCTGCGAACGGTGATTTCCTGCGCTTCCGGTGCTCACGTACTTTAAGTACGCTCCGCTCCGGTTCTCGGAAACCACCATTCTCGGCTCGGCCTGACCTGAATCTCAACACACCCGATATGCAAGGCCAGCAAGGTCAGTCCTCGAGAGGCTCCGGCGGGTGGGCGTCGCGGCCCTTGCCGAATGTATAGCCGGTTTCCACCGCCCTGCGGCCGAACTTGTCGCGCAGGGCATCGATGGCGCCTTCGGCCATGGCGCGCTTGCGCGACTGGACGTCGACCAGATCGGGCGGGTCGGCCTTGTCGTCGTCCGAGAGGTCGCTGACGCCGATGCCGAGCAGCCGATATTTCGTGCCGTCGGTTTCCTTGCGCAGAAGCTCCACCCCGGTCTGAAAGATGCGATCGGCGAGCCGGGTCGGGTCGCCGAGCTGGCGGTTGCGCGTGCGCAGCTTGAAATCCTGGGTCTTCAGCTTCAGCACCACGGTGCGCCCGGCGATGCCGGACTTCTTCAGTCGTGCCGAGACCTTCTCCGAAAGCCCCCTCAGCACCGCGACGAGCTCATCGAGCGAGGCGATGTCGGTGTCGAAGGTGGTTTCGGCCGATACGCTCTTGGCATCCTGGTCGGGATCGACGCGGCGGACGTCCTCGCCGCGCGAAAGGTGGTAGAGCCGGTCGCCCATCGTGCCGTAACGGCGCATAAGGTCGCCACGATCCATCTGCTGCAGCTGACCGATGGTGCGGATACCGTCGCGCTCCAGCGTGGCGTTGAACGCCTTGCCAACACCCCAGATCATGGTCACCGGCTGCACTGCCAGGAAGCCGACCGCCTCGGCCTCGCCGATGACCGAGAAGCCCCGCGGCTTGCGGAAATCCGACGCTATCTTGGCGAGGAACTTGCAGTAGGACAGGCCGGCCGAAACAGTGATGCCGATCTCCTTCTCGACCGCCAGCGCGAAGCGCGCGAGCACCACTGCCGGCGGCAGACCGTGCAGCCGTTCGGTGCCGGCGAGGTCGAGAAATGCCTCGTCGATCGACAGCGGCTCGACCAGCGGCGTCAGCGCCTGCATCATGGCGCGCACCTCGCGGCCGACGCGTACGTATTTTTCCATATTGGGGCTGATGACGACCGCCTCGGGACAGGCTTCGAGCGCCTTGAACATCGGCATTGCCGAGCGCACGCCCTGGATGCGGGCGATGTAGCAAGCGGTGGAGACGACGCCGCGCTTGCCGCCGCCGATGATCAACGGCTTGTCCTTGAGCGCCGGGTTGTCGCGCTTTTCGATCGCCGCATAGAAGGCGTCGCAATCGATATGGGCCAGATGCAGCCGGTAGAGCTCGGGATGGCGCGCCAGCCGGGGGCTGCCGCAGCGTTCGCAGCGGCGCGTCTGGCTGCGCTGAAACGTCAGGCAGTCGCGGCAAAAACCGTGATCGGGATTGTTGACAGGGGCCGCCATCGCTGCGAACATAAAGAGAACAGAAGCAATGGTACGACAGTGCAGGGCCTGCGACAAGGCTGGCCTGGGGAGAACTCATGAGCACGACCATAGCGCCGCTGGCGCCCGAACTCTGGGCGGATTTCGAGGACCTCTTCGGCAAGCAGGGCGCCTGTTATGGCTGCTGGTGCACGCATTTCCGGCTGGCGCCGGCGGTGCGCCGCGAAAGCAGCCGGGAACGCAACAAGGACCACATCAAGGCGCGCATTGAAGCCGGCCCGCCGCCTGGCCTGCTGGCATTCGAAGACGGCAAGGCGGTCGGCTGGATGCAGATCGGACCCCGCGCCGACGTGCCCGAATGGAACAATCAGGGCAGGGGCTCGGCACCCGTCGATCCCGCTGACGCCATGGATCCGGCCGTCTGGGCGATCTCCTGTTTCTTCATCCGCACCAAGGCGCGCGGCAGGGGTATCACGCATCGCCTGGTCGAAGGGGGTGTCGATTTCGCCCGCAGGAACGGTGCCCGGCTGGTCGAGGCCTGCCCAATAGACCTGTCCCGGGATTCGCGTTCGATCGGCCTGTTCGTCGGCTCGTCGCGGGTCTTCGAGAAGGCCGGTTTCGAGCGGCTTGTCGAGCGCAAGGCCGGCAGGCCGTTGATGCGGCTTGTGCTATAACCACCCTTTCCGCCTTGGCAGCGTTGTTGATCTTACCTTGCGGTTGCAGCGGTAATTTCATACCAGACGAACGAGGCGTTCCTTCTAAAGGCGCATGCGCTTTAGGTTTTTGTTTTTATGCATGTCGTTCTCCCAAAACGGGGCCCACTTTTGGGCGACATGCATTAGGTCAAACGGAGAATTCGCGTGAACCGTGCCCTGCCATTCGTTTTCCTTCTTGCATTGAGCGCGCCTGCTTTCGGCCAGACCGTCGACAGCCAGGGCGCGAAGCAATTGTCGGAGGACCTGTCCCGCTATGTCGGCAAACAGGCGCTCGACAAAGGCATTCTGAAGGTTTCGCTCGAGGGCGACGCCTACAAGATCGCGTTTGATTTCAAGGCGCTTGCCGCATCATTGCTCGATCAGAAGCTGCTGAAATTAGACGCCCTGATGGTCAAGCCGCGCAGCGACGGATCCTGGGATGTCTCGATGGATTTTTCGCAGAGCGCCTCCTTCGAGTTCAACGGGCCTGAGGGTCTGCAAAGCACGCAGTTTTCGATCAAGGACGGCAAGGGTTCGGGCGTCTATGACCCCAACCTGGCGGCCTTCACCAGCGGCACCAGCTCGATGGCCGGCATGACGATGGCATCGAAGGATGCCAAGCAGCACATGGAAGCGAGCACCGGCGCCGGTACTGCGACGATCGCGGCGACCAAGTCCGCGACCGGCGGCGTCGATTTCACAACCTCGCAAAAGGTGTCTGATTTCGTCGAAACGATCAATTTCGACGATCCCGAAAGCGGGCTGAAATTCCCGGTCAACGTCAAATCGCCGGAACTGTCGGTCGAGGCCAGCGGCACGGGGGTGCGGACAAAGCCGCTGCTCGATCTCCTGGCATTTGTCGTGGCCAATGAAGACGAGGCGACGCTGAAGGCAAACCAGGCGCAACTCAAATCGCTTCTGCTCGCAGCCTTGCCGGTTTGGGAGCATGTCGAGGGGACCTACGGCTTCAAGGATTTCACAGTGGAAAGCCCGGTCGGCAATTTCGGCGCGACGCAGCTCAGCACTGCGTTCGGGTCCGACGGCGTCGCCCAGAACGGCAAGATCACCTATGCCATCAAGGCGTCGGGGCTGACCGTGCCGCAACAGCTTCTGCCAAGCTGGAGCGTGGCGCTGCTGCCCACCGATGTCGACCTGAACTTCGGCGGCGCCAACATCGATCTCGACAGCATGGCGAAGAAGGCGATCGAAGCCTTTGATCTCAATCAGGATCCGCCGCTGTCGGCTGATTTCGGCGACAAGCTCAAAGCCGACTTCATGGCCAAAACGCCGAAGGTCGTCATCGGCCACAGCACCGTGAAGAACAAGGATACGGAGATCGCTCTGGAAGGCGAGATGACCTTCCCCGGCGAGAAGCCGGAGGCAAGCGTGACCGTCGACGTCACCGGCTTCGACAAGCTCGTCGAGGGCCTGCAGACTGCGGCAAAGTCGGAACCGGAGGTGGCGCAATACGTACCTGCCGCTCTCATGGTGAAGGGTTTTGGCAAGACGCTGCCCGATGGACGCATCGAATGGGTCGTCAACGCCAAGGCCGACGGTTCGGTTATTGTCAACGGCGTCATGGTCAAGCCGGCCGATCCGGCCGTGGACGACAGCGTCGATGATGGTGACAGCGGCGACGATGACAGCGGGGACGACAGCGGCGGAAATGCCAACGGCGGGGCGGGCGCGAAACTTAGCCCTTGATAGGCTAGCTTTCAGAGCCCCAGCGCGGTCGCAATCTTCGGCGCGGCTTCGTGCCAATCCTGCACGACGATGATGTCGTCCGGCACCGGCGGCAGGAATGCGCGCAGCGAATTGTCGGCCATCAGATGGAACAGACTGGCGTCGGCGACGGATATCCGCACCGACGCCAGATTGTGCGGCTGATCGTCGACGAAGACCACTGGCCGGCCGGTCTTGCCGCGCAGCCTGGCCACTGCCGGTCCCTTGGCCATTTCAGTGGTCAGAAGCGGGTAGCTCAGCCCGAGGGCATCGAGATGGGCGCGACGCACGGCACGGTGCTTGTGCGGCATGGCCGTCAGCAAAATGATCTCGGCGCGATCGCCCAGTCCCGCCAAGGCATCCGCGGCGCCGTCAGTGATGCTCTGCCAGTCGGCTTGGGCATCAAAGAAATCGCCCAGAAGTGCTGTGACTTCGGGCTGTTCGATCAGGCGGCCGCTTGCCGTTTCGGCGATGTTGCCGGTCAGGCGGAACGAGGCCAGCGTCAGGCCGAAACCGCGCGCCTTGAGGAAATTCGGGAAGGGGCGGATGAATTCGAGCACCACATCGTCGACGTCGAGCACCAGCAGCGGACGGTTATCGGCCGCCAGTTCCTCGATCTGGCGCGCGGTTTCGGGATCATCGCTCATATGGAATGCTCATGGTCGTCGTCGCCCAGCGGCAGCGCCCGCAAGGCCTTGCCGACCGCTGCCGGTGGCGTGCCGGTTTCCTCGGCAAAGCGCAACAGCGTCGGCTCGTGGGCGAGAATGAACTGCAGGACACCGGCCAGGAATCCCGGTTCGCCGGCGGCCTTGCGGATCGAATGCGCCTCGATGCCGGTGATCGCCAGAAAGCGCGGCAACAGTTCCGGATCGGAAGCGACGAAGCCCAGGGCCTTCACGGCAATGTTTTCCGCTTCTTCGCGCATTGACGCTGCGTTTGCCATCACTACCTTCGGTGTGTGGAATGAGTCTCTCCCGCAGTAATGGCAAGAGATGCTTGCGGCAAGCCATTAGAGCGGCGCCCGAGGTGGAATCCAGACAGCTTTTTGCCCCACGGATTTCCGTTTCGTCAATCATATTGCCGTAGAGTGAAGCAGGGTTTGGTGCGTCTTGAGATGGACGCATGACGGTCGCCTTCGAGCGGAAGGACGGCCGGGACGGGATATCGATGCCGAAGAAGGTCATGATCGTCGAGGACAATGAGCTCAACATGAAGCTCTTTCGGGACCTCATCGAAGCGAGCGGCTACGAGACCGTGCGCACCCGCAACGGTCTGGAAGCGCTCGATCTGGCGCGCCAGCACCGGCCGGATCTCATCCTGATGGATATCCAGTTGCCTGAAGTGTCGGGGCTGGAGGTGACCAAATGGCTGAAGGAGGACGACGAGCTGCACGTCATCCCGGTCATCGCGGTCACCGCCTTCGCAATGAAGGGTGACGAGGAACGCATCCGCCAGGGTGGCTGCGAGGCCTATATCTCCAAGCCGATCTCGGTGCCGCGTTTCATCGAAACCATCAAATCCTATTTGGGCGATGCGTAATGTGCCCTTTCAGCCGAGCCGGAGCCTTGTGAAATGACTGCACGGATCCTCGTCGTCGACGACATCCCTGCCAATGTGCGGCTGCTGGAGGTCCGGCTGCTGGCCGAATATTTCGAGGTGCTGACCGCCACCAACGGGCCGGATGCCATCGAGACCTGCGAGAATGGCAAGGTCGATGTCGTGCTGCTCGACGTGATGATGCCCGACATGGACGGGTTCGAGGTCTGCCGGCGGCTGAAGAGCGACCCGGCAACGTCGCACATTCCGGTGGTGATGATCACCGCGCTCGACCAGGTCTCCGACCGCGTGCGCGGGCTCGAAGCCGGCGCCGACGACTTCCTGACCAAGCCGGTCAACGACCTGCAACTGATGACGCGCGTCAAGAGCCTGGTCCGGCTGAAGTCGCTGACCGATGAGTTGCGGCTGCGCGCCTCGACGACGCGTAACATCGGCATCGAAGAACTGCTGAGCCGCAATTTCGCCTCCGAGGACACGGCGCCGAAAGTGCTTTTGATCGACGAGCGCACATCCTCGGTCGAGCGCATCCAGAAGATGCTGCGCGACCGCGCCGACCTCGACGTCACAAGCGATCCGCATGCCGGCTTCTTCCAGGCCGCCGAGACGTCCTACGAATGCGTGATGATCTCGACGGCCTTTGCCAATTTCGATCCGCTCCGGCTCTGTTCGCAGTTGCGGTCTCTCGACCGCACCCGTTTCGTCCCGATCATCCTGCTCGCGGAGGCGGGCGAGGAGGAGCGCATCATCCGTGGCCTCGAGCTCGGCATCAACGACTATCTGATGCGGCCGATCGACCAGCAGGAACTGACGGCACGGTTGCGCACCCAGGTGCGCCGCAAGCGCTACAACGACCAGCTGCGCGCCAGCGTCACCCAAACCATCGAAATGGCGGTGACCGACGGGCTGACAGGGCTGCACAACCGCCGCTATCTCGACAGCCATCTGCAGACGCTGTTCGATCGCGCCGTGGCGCGGCGGCGGCCGCTGTCGGTGATGATCACCGATCTCGACCGTTTCAAGTCGATCAACGACGCGCACGGCCATGACGGCGGCGACGAGGTGTTGCGGGAATTTGCGCGACGGCTGCGCAAGAACGTCCGCGGTATCGACCTTGCCTGCCGCTTTGGCGGCGAGGAGTTCGTCGTGGTGATGCCGGACACTGAGGGTTCGGTGGCCGAGAAGGTGGCAGAACGCATTCGCGCCGAAATCGCCCAGGCGCCTTTTGCCATCGGCCCGGACGGCAAGACGATCGAAGTCACGGTCAGCGTCGGCGTGTCGTCGGTGCTAAAGGGGATGGATACGGTGGCGGCGCTGATGAAACGCGCCGACCTCGCGCTCTACGAAGCCAAGAGCGGCGGCCGCAACCGCGTCGTCGCCAAGGCGGCGTGACCGTCCAGCCCCGATTATCCAGTCAACCCGACAGGGTTACCCGTTTACCTTAATCCAAGCGATTCCCGAGCTTTGGTTAAGAAATGGTTGATTTTCATAAGCTCTTGCGCAAGTGTGCAGGCCAAGACGAAGCCGGCACGAGGACAGACATCCGGCTCGATCCCTAGAAATACCCCATGATGCTCAGGTCCGCCGCATCTCCTGGGTCCGTGGGGTCGGCCGGCCGGCGCTGGCACATAGTGGCCTCCTCGTACCGCTGCCAAACGCCGACCGGCCCCCTTCTCCAGACAGAACATCAGAGCTCCGTGCCAAGGCACGGAATACATATGGCGCACAAGGGGCTTGCGGCAAGACCCGGCTCCTCCCGTAAAACCGTCGGCCTAACCAAAGGTACGGGACGGGAGTGCCTGTAATGACCGATCATGCGGTGGTGATCGCCGGAGGCGGCCCGACGGGGTTGATGCTGGCGGGTGAACTGGCGCTGGCGGGCGTTGACGTCGCCATTGTCGAGCGGCGCGACAACCAGGAGCTTGTTGGCGCGCGCGCGGGCGGCCTGCATGCCCGCACCATCGAGGTTCTCGATCAGCGTGGGATCGCCGACCGGTTCCTGTCGCGAGGACAGGTGACGCAGGCTGTGCGCTTCCACATGGTCCCGCTGGACATCAGCGATTTTCCAACGCGGCACAACTACGTGCTCGGGCTGTGGCAGAACCACATCGAGCGCATACTGGCCGACTGGGTCGGCGAACTGGCGGTGCCGATCTATCGCGGCCTGGACGTCACGGGTTTCGCGCAGGATGATAGCGGCGTCGGCGTCGAGCTGTCCGACGGCCAACATTTAGCGGCCGAATATCTCGTCGGCTGCGACGGAGGACGCAGTGTCATCCGCAAAGCAGCGGGCATCGACTTCGCCGGGTGGGATCCGACGATGAGCTGGATGATCGCAGAGGTCGAGATGTCGGAGGAGCCGCCGTGGGGCTTTCACAACAACGCCTTCGGAACTCATGGATTGGGCAAGATTGGGGAGGGCGGGACAGTGCGCGTCGTGCTGACCGAGCAGCAACTGGAGACCGGCGGCGAACCCACGCTACGCGATCTCAGCGAGGCGCTGGTTGCCGTCTACGGTACTGACTTTGGGGTCCACAGGCCCACCTGGATCTCGCGGTTCACCGACATGACGCGACAGGCTGCGACTTACCGCGACAGACGCGTCCTGTTGGCCGGCGATGCCGCGCATGTGCATCCTCCCGTCGGCGGGCAGGGGCTCAACATCGGTGTGCAGGATGCGGTGAACCTGGGATGGAAGCTGGCCCAGGTGGTCAAGCGGACATCGCCGGAAATCCTCCTCGATACCTATCACGCCGAGCGCCATCCGGTCGCCGCCCGCGTGTTGCACAACACCATGGCGCAGGTCGCGCTTCGTCGCACGGACGACCGCAGCAAGGCCATGGGCGATATCGTTTCCGAGCTGCTTGGTATGGATGAGCCTCGCAGACGAATCGCCGCGGAGATGTCCGGTCTGGGCGTTCATTACGACCTCGGCGAAGGGCATCCTCTGCTGGGGCGGCGCATGCCCGACCTCGACTTGCTCACCGCCAACGGCCCGCTGCGGGTCTTTACCCTGCTGCACCACGCCCGGTCGGTGCTCCTCAACTTCGGAGAACTTGGCGACTTCGACATCGCTCCGTGGGCGGATCGGGTCCGGCAGATCGACGCTGGGTATGCTGGTACCTGGGAGCTTCCGGTCCTTGGTCCAGTCACCGCGCCGGCCGCCGTGTTGATCCGACCGGACGGATATGTAGCCTGGGTGGGGGACTTAACCCATCTGGGCCTAACTGAGGCGCTGACCGCCTGGTTCGGACCGCCTGCCGCGGGGCCGCGGACACAATGAGGCGGCTCACGTAACCCTTGAAAAGCGTCCCTCCGCAACTTGCGGCGGGACAGTCTACTGACAACCGATTGACAGGATGTCTCTCATGTGCAGAAATTGGTTGGACCATTGGACCACTTGGAGAGAGCGTGGACCAGAACAGCCTGCCACCCATTCAAACGACGGCGCGCGATGACGCCGTGCTGAAGGCGTTGGTGGGGTTTGTTCGCGCCGAAGCCTTGCAGCCTGGCGAGAGACTGCCAACCGAGCGTATTCTGGCCGAACGACTGAAAGTCAGCCGCAACACCGTGCGCGAGGCGCTGACGCGGTGGGAAGGGCTCGGTCTGGTCGAGCGCCGGCAAGGCAGCGGTACCTATCTCAAGGCGGCCGTTTCACCTGACATGCTGCATATGCCGCTGACACTGGCGGGCGGCAATGATTTCACCAGCCTGATGCAGACGCTGGAAATCCGCCGCGCGCTGGAAGCAGAGGCCGCCGCACTCTGTGCCGAGCGTGCAAGCCAGACCGACATCGCCGAGATCGCGCGCAAGCTCGACATCATGGAGCAGGCGTTTCGCACGCGCGATGGCATGTCGTCGGAAGAGGACTGGGAGTTCCACCAGGCGATCTACCGGGTCTCGGGCAACCCGCTGTTCGAGCAGATCATCGCCGCCATGCACGAGTTGTTCCACCGCTTCTGGGAGCATCCGCTCGGCGTGCGCGACTTCGGCCATGCCAGCTTTCCCTATCACCGCACCATCTACGAATGCATCGCCGCGCGCGACCCGCAGGGCGCCCGCGCCGAGGCGCTCAAGCTGATCGCCACCGTCGAGGACGATCTGAAGCGTGGTGCGGCCAAACTCAAACTTTTGAGCCAGACATGAACGAGCATCCATCCGGTTTCGATCACGACTATCTCGCCGAGGCGGCAACGCTCTTGGCGCATGACGAGCCATTCCCGGGCGGCGCGGTGGTGCCGCCGATCTACCAGACCTCGCTGTTCACCTTTGCCAACTATGCCGAGATGGCCGACACCTTTGCTGGCAAACGAAAGCAGCCGATCTATTCGCGCGGCGACAATCCGACCGTGATGGAGTTCGAGGCGCGGGTGGCGGCGCTCGAGGGCGCTGAGGCCGCGCGCGGCTTTTCCAGCGGCATGGCTGCGATCAGCGCCACCGTGCTTGCTTTCGTCGGTGCCGGCGAGCGCATCGTGGCGGTGCGCAACTGCTACGGCGATGCCTACCGGCTGTTCGAGCGGCTTTTGCCCCGGCTCAACATCAAGGTCGACTATGTCGATGGCTCCGACCCGGATGCGGTTGCCGCGGCGCTTCCCGGCGCCAAGCTGCTCTACCTGGAAAGCCCGACCTCGATGATGTTCGAGCTGCAGGACATCGCGCATCTGACGCGGTTGGCCAAAGAGCAGGGCATTGTCACCAGCATCGACAATTCCTGGGCGACGCCGGTGTTCCAGAAGCCGATCGCGCACGGCGTCGACCTGGTGCTGCATTCGGCTTCGAAATATCTCGGTGGTCACAGCGACACCGTCGCCGGCGTGGTCGCGGGCTCCGCCGCTCACATCAAGCACATCAACGAGCAGACCTACTCCTATCTCGGCGGCAAGCTGTCGCCGTTCGAGGCCTGGCTGCTGCTGCGCGGCCTGCGCACGCTACCGCTGCGCCTGCCGCACCACATGAAGAGCGGCCTGACCATCGCCGAACGGCTCAAGGCGCATGCCAATGTCGAGCGCGTCAATCATCCCGCCTATTCGAACCACCCGGGCAAGGCGACGCTGGCCGGCTATGCCGGGCTGTTCTCGTTCGAGGTGACGGACGATATCGACATCCCCGTCTTCGTCGATGCGCTCAAATATTTCCGCATCGGCGTCAGCTGGGGCGGGCATGAGAGCCTGATCGTGCCTGCCAAGGCGTCGCTGGAGCAGACGCCGGGCCTGAATTCGATGGCGCGCTTCGGCGTCAGCCCCCGAACCATCCGCTTCAGTGTCGGATTGGAGAGTGTCGAAGACCTGTGGGCGGACGTCTCCCAAGCCTTCGAAAAAGCCAGAAAATAACAAGCGGGTTCAAAATGGGAGTCTTGAACATGAAAAAACTGACCGTCATGCTTGCCACCGTTGCGGGGCTGGCGATTTCCGCCGGAAGCGCGCTGGCCGATTCGACCCTCAAGATGGTCGAAGTCATTACCAGCCCGCCGCGCACCGAATTCCTGAAGAAGCAGATCGCCGAGTTCGAAACCGCCAATCCCGGCGTCAAGGTCGAGCTGATCTCGCTGCCCTGGGGCCAGGCCTTTGAGAAATTCCTGACCATGGTGCAGGCCGGCGATACGCCCGACGTGGTCGAGATGCCGGAACGCTGGATGGGCCTCTACGCCAACAATGCCCAGCTCGAGGATCTCGGCCCCTACATGGCCAAATGGGACGACGCCAAGACGCTGGGCGACCGCGCCAAGCAGTTCGGCTCGACGGTCAACAACACCCAGTTCATGATCCCCTACGGCTACTATGTGAACGCGCTGTTCTGGAACAAGAAGCTGTTCAAGGAGGCAGGCCTCGACGGCCCGCCGGCGACGCTCGACGATTTCATCGCCGATTCCAAGAAGATTTCGGCACTGCCCGGCAAATATGGCTACTGCCTGCGCGGGGGACCGGGCGCCTTCAACGGCATGCACATGTTCATGAATATCGCCGCCGGCAAGGGCGGCTATTTCAACGAGGATGGCACCTCGACCATCAACGACGAAGGCTCGGTGAAAGGTCTGCAGATGCTGGCCGACATGTACAAGGACGGCCTGGCGCCGAAGGATGCGGTGAGCTGGGGCTTCAACGAGACGGTCACCGGCTTCTACTCCGGTACCTGCGCCATGCTTAACCAGGATCCGGACGCGTTGCTCGGTATCGCCGACAAGATGAGCGCCGACGACTTCGCCGTGGCGCCATTGCCGGTCGGGCCGAGTGGCAAGTCCTATCCGACGCTCGGCTATGCCGGCTGGGCGATGTTCGCCAACTCGCAGCACAAGGACGACGCCTGGAAGCTGATGGCAACACTGCTCTCGCCCAAGGACAATCTGGAATGGGCCAAGGAAGTCGGCGTCGTCCCGATCCACAACGGCGCCGACCAGGATGCTCACTTCAAGACCGAGCAGTTCAAGGGCTGGTTCACGGAGCTGAGCGACACCTCCAAATATGAAATGGTGACGCCGCCGACCCATCTGGAGAATCTCGGCAATTTCGTCGACCAGGTGGCGATCAAGAACTTCCAGGAAGTGCTGCTTGGCCAGAAGACGGCCAAGGATGTCGCCGACCAATGGGCTGCCTTCCTGACCAAAGAACAGCAGGACTGGCTGGCGAAGAACAAGAAGTAATTTTTCTTCCCTTCTCCCCGTTCCACGGGGAGAAGGTGGCCCGATAGGGCCGGATGTGGGGCGGCACAGGCTTCTGCCAGCTTAGCGCTGCCCCTCATCTGCCTGCCGGCTTTCGTCGCTCGAAAAGCCAAGCAATTGGCTTTTCGTCCGCTGCGTGGACCGCTCCTCAACTCCCCGTGAACGGGGGGAAGGACGCTTTTCACCAGCCCCAACGCTTCCCGGAGCCGATCCACAGCCAATGACCTATGCCGTGTCCGAAATACGATCCGCAGGCAAGCCGCGTCGCAGGCGGCTATCACACGCCGCTATCGAACCCTGGCTCTATCTCAGCCCGGCAATCATCCTTCTGATCGTGGTGCTTCTGGTGCCGCTGGTCATCGGCATCAGCTACTCCTTCCGCAAATTCTCGGCTTTCAAGTCGGAATTTGTCGGGCTCGGGCAGTATCAGGCGATGCTGTCGGACCAGGTGCTGGGGCAGGCGCTGGTCAACACGCTGTGGTGGACCGTCACCAGCCTGTTCTTCCAGTTCTTTCTCGGTCTTGGCCTGGCGCTGCTGCTCGACAAGCCATTCCCGGGCCGCAAGGTGGTGCAGGCCCTGGTGTTCCTGCCCTGGGCGGTGCCGTCCTTCCTGTCGGGCCTGACCTGGGCCTGGCTGTTCAATCCGATCGTCGGGCCGCTGCCGCACTGGCTGTTCGCGCTGGGGCTGAAAGCCGAACCGACCAATGTTCTCTCCGATCCCGCCACCGCAATGTGGGGACCGATCATCGCCAATGTCTGGTTCGGCATTCCGTTCTTCGCCATCACGCTGCTGGCGGCGCTGAAGTCGATCCCGTCGGAATTGCATGAGGCGGCGGCGATCGACGGCGCTTCGCCATGGCAGCGCTTCACCAAGGTGACGCTGCCGTTCCTGGCGCCGACCATTGCCATCACCGTGATGCTGCGCACCATCTGGATCGCCACCTTCGCCGACCTGATCTTCGTCATGACCGAGGGCGGACCGGCCGGCTCGACCAACACGGTGCCGGTCTACATCTATGTCAGCGCCTTCAAATCGCTGGACAAGGGCTATGCCTCGGCGGTGGCCGTGCTGCTGCTCGTCCTGCTCATTGCCTATGCGATTGCACTGATCGGCATCCGCCGCTCCCTGGTGAGGCACGTCTGATGATCGCAGGACGCTCAGCCTCGCAACGGTTTTTCGGCGGCATCGGCCTCTACGCCGCCATCGCGGCTTACGTGATCTTTGCGCTGTTCCCAATCTACTGGACACTGAAGATCTCGGTCACGCCGGAGCGGCTTCTCTATTCCGAAGGCATCACCTTCTGGCCGTCGCAGATGACGTTGCAGAATTTCGTCACCGTGCTCGAGGCCACCGATTTCCCGCGCTATTTCCTCAACAGCGTCATCGTCTCGGTGTCGACTGCAGCACTGGTGACGGTCATTGCCACGCTCGCCGGCTACGCCATGTCGCGTTTCACCTTTCGCGGCAAGGCGGCGCTGGCCCTGATGCTGCTACTGACCCAGACGTTTCCGCTGGTGATGGTCATTCCGCCGATCTACCGCGTGATGGGGCAGATCGGCCTGATCAACAGCCTGACCGGGCTGATCATCATCTACACCGCCTTCAACACCGCTTTCGCCACCTTCCTGATGCAATCCTTCTTCGACGGCATCCCGAAGGACCTGGAAGAAGCGGCGATGATCGACGGCTGCACACGCGCGCAAGCGATGCGCAAGGTGATCGTGCCGCTGACGCTGCCCGGTATGGGCGCGACTCTGGGCTTCGTCTTCACCGCCGCCTGGAGCGAGCTCTTGTTCGCGCTGATGCTGATTTCCAGCGACGACCAGAAGACCTTCGCGGTTGGCCTGCTCACCTTCATCGGCAAGTTCGCCGTCGACTGGGGACAGATGATGGCAGCGTCGATCCTGGCGCTGATCCCGGTCTGCATCTTCTTCGCTTTCCTGCAACGCTATCTCGTCACCGGCCTGACCGCCGGCGCCGTCAAAGGATAGATCGATGGCCTCTGTTACGCTCGAAAAGGTTCGCAAGGATTATGGCGCTGTGCGTGTCCTGCATGCGGTCGACCTTGAAATCGCCGATGGCGAGTTCGTCGTCCTGGTCGGCCCGTCAGGCTGCGGCAAGTCCACGCTTTTGCGCATGATCGCCGGGCTGGAGGAGGCTTCCGGCGGCGAGATCCGCATCGGCGAGCGGCTGGTCAACGATGTCGCGCCGAAGGACCGCGATATCGCCATGGTGTTCCAGTCCTACGCGCTCTATCCGCATATGGACGTGTCGAAGAACATGGGCTTCAGCCTGATGCTGCGGAAGGCCGAGAAGCCGGCGATCGACGCGCGGGTGGACGGTGCGGCCAAGCGGCTCGGGCTCGACACCTTTCTTCAGCGCCTGCCGCGGCAATTGTCCGGCGGCCAGCGCCAGCGCGTCGCCATGGGCCGCGCCATCGTGCGCGATCCCAAGGTGTTTCTGTTCGACGAGCCGCTGTCGAACCTCGACGCCAAGCTGCGCGTTCATATGCGCGCCGAGATCAAGGCGCTGCACCAGCAGTTGAAGACCACCTCGGTCTACGTCACCCACGATCAGATCGAGGCCATGACCATGGCCGACCGGATCGTCGTCATGCATGACGGGCTGATCCAGCAGGTCGGCGCGCCGCTCGATCTCTATGACCGGCCGACCAACATGTTCGTCGCCGGCTTCATCGGTTCACCGGGCATGAATTTCCTGCCGGCGACCGTTCGCAAGAGCGGCACATCGGAGGCCGTGCTGGCCGACGGCCAGGCGTTGCGGCTGCCGGATGGCCTGCCGCTAAAGGACGGTGACGTCATCACCGTCGGCCTGCGGCCCGAGCATATCAGGCTGGCCGACGACGGCGAATTGCAAGGCGAGGTGGGTGTGGTGGAGCCGCTCGGGCTTTCGACGCAGTTCTACGTCAAGCTGGCCGACCAGCAGCTTTGCGTCTTTGCCATGGGCCGTGCCGGCGTGAAGCCCGGCGACGTGGTCCGATTGTCGGCCGACCCAGCGGCACTGCATCTGTTCGATCCGAAAAGCGGCGATCGCATCGGGTAAGGCCTGCGGCCAACCATGAAAACAAAAACGCCGCCCATTGGGCGGCGTTCGGCATTCTCGGAGAAACCAGATTACTTGATCTTGGTTTCCTTGAATTCGACGTGCTTCTTGGCGACCGGGTCGTACTTGCGGAACGACAGCTTGTCGGTCTTGGTACGGCTGTTCTTGCTGGTCACGTAGAAGAAACCGGTGTCGGCGGTCGACAGAAGCTTGATCTTGATGTTTGCGGCTTTGGCCATGATCTCAGTCCGTTATGTTCGTGGGGTTTTGGCCGCTGGAGCACGGGAAAACGCCCGGACGCGGGAAACTTGGCGCGACACATAAAGAACGTGCCCGGAAAGTCAAGCCCAGCGGAGCTCATACGACCAGCCGCAGCTGGCCAGTGGCCTTAAATTATACGGTTTCTCTCGCGGGCGCCGCAACCTTCTTCCAGTCTCCGGTCGTGTTCCACCAGCGATTCGGATTGGCGCGGTCGTCCAGCCCCTTGGAACGGCTGGCAAGGATCGGCTGAATGCGGATCACCGGCTCCTGATAGGAGTGTGCCTGGAAAATTGCCTCGACAACGCGCGCGGCCAGCGCTTGGTCGTCGGGCAATTCGAACGAAACCTCGACCGTGCCGGGGCGTCGCCGCAACTCGGTTTCGGCGCCGGCGGCCGCACCGTCGAGCGGCCTGTAGCGTTCGATGCCATGTGCCGACTGATAGGCGTTGCGGTCATATTTGCCCATCGCCAACGGCGCTATCGCCACCACCGCATCCATGATGCGGTCGATATCGGCGGCCGGCGCTTGGAAGGTCACGAGCAAGAGCAGTGTCATTCGCAACGAAGTGGTTTCAAAGCCGCTGTCGATCATGGGAGTATCCTCAACTTCAGGTGTTTTGAGGCAACCTTATAACCGGGGGCTGCTGACATGGTTCTGTCAGCAGCCTGTCATCGCGCCGCGTGAAATGCAGGGTTCGCAGAGGTATCGCTACAGGAGGACATTGCGGATCAGCCTGATGCTGACCAGGCCGATGTAGGCGGCGAAGAACAGGCCGAGCGACCAGCCGAAGCCGGACGGACCGAACGCATCCATTCCGATGCCGATCGCTTGCGGGCCGAGCACCATGCCGACGCCGTAGCAAAGCACGAAGGCGGCGTTGGCGGACGCCAGCTCGTGGCCGGAGAGCTGCGAGCCGAGATGGGCAAGGCCGATCGTGTACATGGCAGCGACGACGCCGCCCCAGACGAACAGAAGTGCCGCCATCAGGTGCCAATTCTGCGCAAAGAAGGGCATGAAGACCGTGCCGGCAAGGCCGACAGTGGCGCAGGCAATCAGCAGATAGCGACGATCGCTGACGCGGTCGCTGATCATGCCAATCGGGATCTGCAACAGCACGTTGCCGAGGCCGATCATGGTCAGGAGAAGGGCTGCGTCGGCCTCGGAGTAGCCGATGCGGTTGCCGTAGATCGGGAACAGCGCAAAGCCGCCGGTTTCGACGGCGCCGAACACCAGCACGGCGGCGGTCGCCGACGGCACCAGCCAGATGTAGCGCAGGAAATTGCTGGTTTCGCCATCGGAGGCGATGGTCGGGCTCTCGTTGCGGGCCGCCAGCACCGGTATGGCGGCCAGCGTCACCAATGCGATGATAACGCCGAATGGCCTGAAGCCCGAACTGCCGAGATGGGCGAACAGCCACGGCCCCGCGGCAAAACCGAGCGACAAAACGGTGGCGTAAATGCCGAGGACAAGGCCGCGCCGGTGCGGCGGCGCCGAGGTGCTGATCCAGAATTCAGACAGGATGAACAGCACCGTCAGCGCGATGTGCAGCACGATGCGCAGCGGAAACCACATCCAGAAATCCGGCGCGAAGTGGAAGCCGACGAAGGCCAGGGCGCCGGCGGCAATCATGGCAATCATCGTCCAGGCAACGCCGAAGCGCATGGCGAGCGGCGTGGCCAGCGGGGCACCGGCGATCGAGGCCAGGCCGGCGACGGCTGTGTTGAGGCCGATCATCGAAGCCGAATGGCCACGCGTTTCGAGAATGACGCTGAGCAGCGGCATGCCGAGGCCGATGGCGATGCCGACGACGCTGATCGACGAGATCGCCGCCACCATCGGCAGCCAGTGTACGCGTTCGTCGCCCTGGGTATCGACCGTCATGGGATGTCTGAATACTCGATGTTCTACAGAATTTCGCGGGTGAAGCGGTTGCGGACAAGCCGGTAGAAGGGCACGGGACCGCCTGGGCGCAACTGCGGATCATGGGCGAGGCGCTTTTCCAGCTCGTCCAGGATCATTCGGGTGATATCCGGGATGTCGGCTTCCCTGGCCTTGGCCAGCGGCAGCCAGACCAGCTCTTCGAGTTCGTTGGTCGGGCCGCCACCCGGCAGTTCGACGGCGACATCGTCGCGCCAGGCGCTGAAGAAACGTGTGTCGAAGCGGCGCACCCGGTTCGGTGGCGTGATGGCGCGCGCCACGAAGCGCAGCATGTCGAGAGAGGGTTGCACGCCGTGTTCGGCAAAGCCCTGCCAATCGGGTCTGGCGGTGGCGAAAACACCTTTGCGGCCGATCAGCAGCCCGGCTTCTTCATAGGTCTCGCGGATGGCCGACAAGGCAATGGCGCGGGCCCGTGCAGCACTTGTGCGGCCCGGTCCGGCGATGAGCTTTGCTTCCTGCTCCGGATGCAATGCGGCGGCGACCGCGATGCGGCTGTCGGCCGGATCGGTGCGGCCGCCGGGAAAGACGAATTTGCCTGGCATGAAGGCGTGGCCGGCATGACGACGGCCCATCAGCACCAGCACCTCATCGCCCTCGCGGTCGAGCAGGATCAGGGTCGCCGCGTCGCGCGGGCGAATTGGCTGGTCGCTATGAGCGATCATGCTCCGCTCGATCCTGTCGACTTCCGCCTTGGTCATACCGTCCATGCGCAGGACCTAGCGGAAACTTCTGGCAAGCGAAAGTGGCCTTTCACGTCGGTATGTTGCACCAGCGAGCGTAGCCAACTTTGACCTAAACCCCGGGATGGGGCTCGATCACGTCCTGCTCGCCGCCGAATCCGTGCATATAGAAGGCCCATTGCAGTCCGATGACGGCACCCTTGACCGGCTGTAGCAGCGCCACCGCCAAAATGATGGTCAGCGGTACCCAGATGGCGATATGCTGCCAGGTGGACAGGGTCGATGTCGCCTCGACAGCCATGAAGGCGCCAAGCACGATGTGGCCGACGATGACGATGACGAGATAGGCCGGAAGGTCGTCGGCGCGATGGTGGTGCAGTTCCTCGCCGCAGACGCTGCATTTATCGACGGTCTTGGTGAAGGCGCGAAACAGCTTGCCTTCGCCGCAATGCGGGCAACGGCCGAGCATGCCGCGCTTCATCGCCGTCCACAGCGGGCGGGCGGCCCGGCCCGAGTGATGTTCGCCGCCGAAAACCTGTTCTTCCATGGCTGTTGCCATCATCTTCTCCTGCCGCGCGAACCTAGTCGCGATTGCGACGCGCGGGCGCGGCCTTTGGCCTTGTGAAACGACCGCTTGGAGCCCGGCAAAGGCTTCGGGTCGGTCAACATCTCGAAGCGCATCGCGCCGGCCATTGGTGCCACCTCGACCAGCCGGACCTCGACGCGATCCGCGAGCTGGTAGCCTTTGCCCGAGCGTTCTCCGAACAGGGAGCGGGCCGTTTCGTCGTATATATAGTAATCGCCATTCAATGTTGACACCGGGATGAAACCATCCGCGCCATACTGCGGCAATTGGACAAATAGTCCCGATTTGGTGACGCCGGAGATGCGGGCGTCGAAGCGGTCGTCGACGCGCTCGGCGAGATAGGCGGCGATCAGGCGGTCGACGGTGTCGCGCTCGGCCGCCATTGCGCGCCGTTCCGTGCCTGAGATCAGCACGCCAACGTCTTCGAGGCGTGCCTCTTCGTCCTGCGTCAGCCCGCCCGGACCGAGGCCGAGTGCGGCAATAAGTCCGCGATGCACGATCAGGTCGGCGTAACGGCGGATCGGCGAGGTGAAATGCGCGTAGCGCCTGAGGTTGAGGCCGAAATGGCCGATGTTCTTGGGCGAATATTCGGCCTGGCTCTGCGAGCGCAGCACCACCTCGTTGACCAGGCCTTCATTGTCGGCGCCGCGCACGCCCTCCAGAATGCCGTTGAACTGGCTTGGCCGCATCTGCGCGCCGCGCGCCAGCGACAGGCCAAGCGTCTGCAGGAATTCGCGCAGCGATTCCTGCTTGGCCAGCGACGGCGCGTCATGCACGCGGTAGACCAGCGTCTGCTTCTTCGCCTCCAGCGTCTCGGCCGCGGCGACATTGGCCTGGATCATGAATTCTTCGATCAGCTTGTGAGCATCAAGCCGTTCTGGCACGATGACGCGATCGACGGTGCCATCCGGCTTGAGCAGGATCTTGCGCTCCGGCAGCTCGAGCTCGAGCGGCTGGCGACCGTCGCGGCCACGCTTCAGGATCGCATAAGCGTCCCACAGTGGCTTCAGCACGGTGTCGAGGATCGGACCGGTTTTGTCGTCCGGCACGCCGTCGATGGCGGCCTGGGCTTGGCTGTAGGCGAGCTTTGCCGCCGACTTCATCATGACGCGATGGAAGGAGTGCCGGAGCTTGCGGCCGTCGGCCGAAAAAACCATGCGCACGGCCAGCGCCGGCCGGTCCTGGCCTTCGCGCAGCGAGCAGAGATCGTTGGAGATGCGCTCGGGCAGCATCGGCACGACGCGGTCCGGAAAATAGACCGAATTGCCGCGTTTCAGAGCCTCGCGGTCGAGTGCAGTGCCATAGCGGACATAAGCGGCGACATCGGCGATCGCCACCGTGGCGACCACACCGCCCCGGTTCTTCTCATCGAGATCGGGGGTGGCGAAGACGGCGTCGTCATGGTCCTTGGCGTCGGCCGGATCGATGGTGACCAGCGGCAGGTCGCGCCAGTCCTCGCGGTGATCCATCGTCGCAGGCTTGACCGCCTCGGACTCGGCGATGACGTCGGCCGGAAAAATATGCGGAATGTCATGCGCGTGGATGGCGATCATCGAGACCGCCTTTTCGCTGGTCAGCGAACCCAGCACGTTGAGCACCTTGGCTCTCGGCAGCCCATAGCGGGAAGCGCGCGCGGGCTCGACCTCGACCAGGTCGCCGTTCCTGGCGCCGTTCTGGAATTCCTTGTCGACGATCAGTTCGGGCTGGCGCCGCTCGACCGGCTCGATGCGGAAAGTGCCGTCCTGCAGGATGCGAAAGACGCCGAGAACCGCATCGGTGCGCTTCTCGAAGATCTTCATCACCCGCCCGGTGTAGGCGGGGCCTGTCGCTTCGTTGGTCGGGAAGGTTTTTGCCAGCACGCGGTCGCCGATGCCGGGCGCCGGGCCGCTGCCGCTGCGCGATATCCGAATGGAGACAACCGGCGGCTCGCCCGTGCCGACGGCCTCCGCCGGGTGGGCCAGCAAAATGCCATCGCCGTCACGGCCAAAAATATCGAGCACGGCGACATGGGGCAGGGCGCCGACGCGGGCCAGTTGCTTGCGCTCCTTGGTCAGGACGCCTTCGTCCTGCAGGTCGCGCAAAATATCCTTCAGCCAGATGCGGTCGTCGCCGCGCAGCGCGAACGCCTTGGCGATGTCGCGTTTGCCGGCGCGATCGGGATTTTCGGCGATATAGCGCAGGATTTCGTCACGTGACGGCCGATAGTCGTCCTTGACCTTGGCCCTCGTGTCGGCGGTGCGCGGATCGCCGTGGGTTCTACCGGTGATCCTGCGCGCCACGCTGTCCTACCCTTTTTTCTTCGCGGCCGGCTTTTTGGCCGGCGCTTTCTTGGCTGCCGTTTTCTTGGTTGTCGGGGCCTTGGCCGCGGCCGCCTTGCGGAACGGCTTCTTGCCGCCGCCACCCTTGGCTTCCTTCTCAGCAATCAGTGCCAGCGCATCCTCAACCGTCACCGATTGCGGATCCTTGCCCTTGGGCAGGGTGGCATTGACCTTACCGAAATTCACGTAAGGCCCGTATTTGCCGTCGCGTACGACGATCTTGCCGCCGCCATCGGGATGGTCGCCAAGCTCCTTCAGAGCTGCCGGTGTGCCGCCGTTGCGGCCGCCCTTGCCCTTCAACTGCTTCTCGGCAATCACCGACACGGCGCGGTTGAGGCCGATCGAGAACACGTCCTCGATGCTGTCGAGATTGGCGTAGGTGCTGTCATGCAGCACGAACGGACCGTAGCGGCCGAGCCCGGCCGAAATCATCTTGCCGGATTCGGGATGCTTGCCGACATCGCGCGGCAGCGACAGCAGGGCAAGCGCCTTTTCGTGGTCGACGGTTTCGGCCGTCCAGCCCTTGGGCAGGCTGGAACGCTTGGCTTCCTTGCCGTCGCCACGCTGCAGATAGGGGCCGAAGCGGCCGCTGCGCAGCGTGATTTCCTCTGACGTATAGGGGTCTTTGCCGATGACCTTGGTGCCGTCATCGCCATTGCCATTCTCGCCATTGGGATTGGCGGCGTCGCCAAGCTGGCGGGTGAAGGAGCATTCGGGGTAGTTCGAGCAACCGACGAAAGCGCCGAACTTGCCCAGCTTCAGCGACAGATTGCCGGTGCCGCATTTCGGGCAGATGCGCGGATTGGAGCCGTCCTCACGCGTCGGAAACACCAGCGGGGCCAGTTCCTCGTTGAGCGCATCGAGCACGTCGGTGACGCGCAGCTCCTTGATGTCGGCGACGGCGCCCGAAAAATCCTTCCAGAAGTCGCGCAGCACGTCCTTCCAGGCGAGCTTGCCGTCGGAAATCTCGTCTAGCTTTTCCTCTAGGGAAGCGGTGAAGTCATATTCGACATAGCGCTTGAAGAAGCTTTCGAGGAAGGCCGACAGCAAGCGGCCCTTGGCCTGCGGCACCAGCCGGCGCTTGTCGATGGTGACGTAGTCGCGGTCCTCGAGCGTCTTCAGGATCGCCGTGTAGGTCGACGGCCGGCCGATGCCGAGCTCTTCCAGCTTCTTGATCAGCGAGGCTTCGGAGTAGCGCGGCGGCGGCTCGGTGGTGTGCTGAGTGGCGTTGATCGCCTGGCGGGCAAGCTGCTCGCCGGCGCGGATCTCGGGCAGGCGGCGATTTTCTTCGTCTTCCGAATCGTCGTCCTTCTGGTCGGTGTAGGCGGCGATGAAGCCGTCGAAGCGAACGACCGAACCGATGGCGCGCAACTCCGCTGTGCGGGTTCCGTTGACCGCCTCGATCTCGGCCGTGGTGCGTTCGATCTCGGCAGGCTGCATCTGGCTGGCGATGGCGCGCTTCCAGATCAACTCATAGAGCCGCGCCTGGTCGGAATCGAGATATTGCCTGACCGATGCCGGGGTGCGCATGAAATCCGTCGGGCGGATCGCTTCGTGCGCTTCCTGGGCGTTCTTGGCCTTGGCGGTATATTGGCGCGGCTTTTCCGGCAGGTATTTTGGGCCGAATTCCTTGACGATGGCGTCGCGGGCAGCCGAAATCGCCTCCGGCGCCATCTGCACGCCGTCGGTTCGCATATAGGTGATCAGGCCGGTGGTCTCGCCGCCGATCTCCATGCCTTCATAGAGGCGTTGCGCCACCTGCATGGTGCGGCTGGCCGAAAAGCCGAGGCCCGATGAGGCGGCCTGCTGCAGGGTCGAAGTGGTGAAGGGCGGGCCGGGATTGCGCTTGGTGGGCTTGGCTTCCACCGACACCGCCTTGAAGGTCGCGCCTTCGAGCATCGACTTGATGTCGTCGGCCTGCGCCTTGTTGGAAATATCGAGCTTCTGCAGCTTCTTGCGATCGAAGGCGGTCAGCCGCGCTTCGAAATTCTCGTTGCGCGGCGTGCCGAGGAGGGCGGCGATCTGCCAGTATTCCTCGCGGATGAAGCGCTCGATCTCGGATTCGCGGTCGCAGACCAGACGCAATGCGACAGACTGGACACGGCCGGCCGAACGAGCGCCCGGCAATTTGCGCCACAGCACCGGCGACAGTGTGAAGCCGACGAGATAGTCGAGCGCCCGGCGCGCCAGATAGGCATCGACCAGCGGCGCATCGATCTGGCGCGGATTGGCCATCGCTTCCAGCACCGATGACTTGGTGATGGCGTTGAAGACGACGCGGCTGACCGGCTTGTCCTTCAGCGCGCGCTTCTGCTTCAGCACTTCCAGCACGTGCCAGGAAATCGCTTCGCCTTCACGATCCGGATCGGTGGCGAGGATCAGGCCGTCGGCATCCTTGACCGCCTTGGCGATGTCGGCGAGGCGCTTGCCCGAGGCGGTGTCGACCGCCCAGGACATGGCGAAATCCTCGTCCGGGCGCACCGAGCCATCCTTGGCCGGCAAATCGCGGACATGGCCGAACGAGGCCAGAACCTTGTAGTTCTTGCCGAGGTATTTGTTGATTGTCTTTGCCTTGGCCGGCGATTCGACGACGACGACGTCCATGAGGTCTCATATCAGCTGTGATGCGGCAGAAGAATTCCGCTGCGCGCGACGAAATCTCGTTCTATTTGTCGCTCACATGGCCGCGCTTTTGCATCGGGTCAAGGGGAAGCGGCCAAATTGCAGGGCTGTCCGCAGCAATACACTCTTAGAGTGTATGGAGAAAATCACAGAATTTTGGCTTGGGGAGATGGTGGTTCCGAGTCAGCGGAAACTGCCCGGTTTCATTTTTCCGCCGAGTCGCGGAAGGCGGGCTGGGTATCGCAGGGGTCGATGCTCTGACAGGCTCATTGATGCTGGCCGCCGGGCTGTTGGGGGGATATCCGGCGGCCAGCCGAAGTCCCGCCAGCGGCAGGACCCGGATTGGGGACTTTAGTCGGCCTTGACGACATGCCAGACACCTGCGACGCCATCACCGGATATGTCACCAGCCTTCTTGTCCTTGACGAAGGTGTAAACCGGCTTGCCGTCATAGGCCCACATCTTGGTGCCGTCGGTACGGTCGACAACGCTCCATTCGTCGTCCGCCTTGGCGCCGGCCTCGGCCTTCAGCGGCGGCCAGTTGGTGGCGCATTTGTCGTAGCAATTCGTCTTGCCCTTCTCATCCTTGTCATAGGAATAAAGCGTCATGCCATTGGCGTCGGTGTAGATCTTGGTGCCATTGACCTCGGCTTCCTTCCACGCGTCGGCGGCGAAGGATGCGGCGGTGCTGAGCAAAAGCGCGGCCAGCCCTACGGTTATGGTTTTCATGGAAATCTCCCTGATATCTGGAGACGCGCGGGAAATCGCGGCCTCGCTGTGTCAACGCCTGCGAGCCGTCGTTTCTTCCCCGGCCCGCGCAAGCGGCGACGACTTGCCACAAAATGGTGATTGGTGGAGAAGCAACGTCGAGCCTATATCGGCGCCGGGGCAGTCGGAGTTTTGGAATGGCATTGGACATCGGCTATGTCAGCGCGGTCGGGGCGGGAGCGATCTCGTTCCTGTCTCCCTGCGTGCTGCCGCTGGTGCCGCCCTATCTCTGCTACATGGCCGGCGTCTCGGTCGACGATTTTCGCGGCAATGCGGGTGTAACAGCCCGGGAAGGCGCGCGCGGTGCGCTGCTCTATTCTTCTATCGCCTTCGTGCTTGGCTTTTCTACCGTGTTCGTCGCGCTCGGTGCCGGCGCGTCGACCATCGGCCATTGGCTGCGGGTCTGGCAGGAGCAGCTGGCGATGGGCGCCGGTGTGCTCATCATCCTGATGGGCTTGAATTTCCTCGGCATCTTGCGCATTCCTCTGTTGTCACGCGAGGCGCGCTTCCAGTCGCGGGGAAAACCGGCAAGTGCGATCGCCGCCTATGTCATGGGACTGGCCTTCGCCTTCGGCTGGACGCCGTGCATCGGCCCGGTGCTGGGGCCGATCCTGACGCTGGCAGGCGGCCGTGAGACAGTGGGCGAGGGCGCGCTGCTGCTCGCCGCCTATTCGCTTGGCCTCGGCATCCCGTTCCTGATCGCGGCGCTGTTTTCCGGCGCCTTCATGCGCTTCCTCGGCAAATTCCGTGTCCATCTCGGCCGCGTCGAAAAAGCGATCGGCGCGCTGCTGGTCGTCGCCGGCGTGCTTTTCCTCACCGGTGGCGCGCAGTCCGCATCCTACTGGCTGCTGGAGAATTTCCCGGTGCTGGGGCGGCTGGGATAATCTCGTTGCCCAAAATGCGAAATGCGCGCTGCGGACCCGCAGGCCGGGAGTCAGCGCCATCTCACCGGAATTTAACCGCATTGGTGCAGCATGGCGCCACTGCTATCCTGTCTTGATTCCCAACCCTTTTCATATGGTTGTTCATCCATGAGCCAGAGATCCTGCCTGTCCGTCATCCTCGCCGCCGGTGAAGGCACGCGCATGAAGAGCGCGCTGCCGAAGGTGCTGCACCAGATTGCCGGCCTGCCGATGGTCGCCCATGTGGTGAAGGCGGCCGAAGCCGCCGGTGCCAGCAGCCAGGCGCTGGTGATCGGCCATGGCGCCGACGAGATGCGCAAGGCGGCACAAAAATTCGCACCGAGGGCCGAGACCTTCGTGCAGGAAAGGCGCCTTGGCACCGCGCATGCCGTGCTCGCCGCTCGCGATGCGATATCAAAGGGTTATAACGATATCCTGGTGATGTTCGGCGACACGCCACTGATCGACGCCGACGCGCTCACCGTGGCGCGGCTGAAACTGGCCGAAGGTGCCGCCGTCGTGGTCATCGGTTTCCGCCCGCCCGATCCGACCGGCTATGGCAGGCTGATCGAAAAAGGCGGCAAGCTGATCGCCGTCCGCGAGGAAAAGGACTGCAGCGCGGAGGAAAGGAAGATTGGCTTCTGCAATGCCGGCATGATGGCGGTGGCCGGCAGCCAGGCGCTGACGCTGCTCGATGCTGTCGGCAACAAGAACGCCAAGGGCGAGTATTATCTCACCGACATCGTCGAGATTGCCAGCGGACAGGGCCTCGATGTCGTTGCCACAGAAGCCAGCTTTGAAAGCGCACTCGGCATCAACAACCGCGCCGAACTGGCGCAGGCCGAGGGCATCTGGCAGGCGCGCCGCCGCCATGAGGCGATGCTGTCGGGCGTGACGCTGATCGCGCCGGAGACCGTGTATTTCTCGCACGATACCGAGATTGGCGCCGACACGATCGTCGAGCCCAATGTCTGGTTCGGCCCAGGCGTGAAAATCGCCACGGGCGCCAAGATCCATGCCTTCAGCCATTTCGAAGGCGCCACCATCGCCTCGAATTGCGAGGTCGGACCATTCGCTCGGCTGCGGCCGGGTGCCGATCTCAGGAACAAGGCTAAGGTCGGTAATTTCTGCGAGGTCAAGCAGGCGACTATCGAGGAAGGCGCTAAGGTCAACCACCTGACCTATATCGGCGATGCCCGCGTTGGCGCGGGCGCCAATATCGGCGCCGGCGCCATCACCTGCAATTACGACGGCTATTCGAAATTCTTCACCGACATCGGCGAAGGCGCCTTTGTCGGCTCGAACTCCTCGCTGGTGGCGCCCGTGTCGATCGGCAAGCGCGGCTATATCGCCTCGGGCAGTGTCATCACCGAAAGCGTGCCCGACGATGCGCTGGCCTTCGGCCGCGCCCGCCAGAAGACCATCCCCGGCAAGGCCAAGGAATTGCGCGAGCGCTTTGCTTCGGCCGCGGCTGCGAAGAAAAAGTAAAACCGGCCGGCAAAAAACCGAACGATTGCAGTAACCGGATTGCAAGAGCGGTCTGTCATGGTGCATGCCTGCAGAAGCGTTCCGTTACATGGGACGAAATGCAATGTGACTTTCGCGGCAGGCCGGCCATCCCTAAATAGTGCTGGTTTTCCATGGGGAATTGGGGACTGTCTGCATGTGCGGTATCGTTGGAATCGTCGGCCACTCGCAGGTTGCGCCGCTCATCGTCGACGCGCTGAAACGGCTCGAATATCGCGGCTATGACTCGGCTGGTGTCGCTACCATCGAACATGGTGAGCTTGCCCGCCGCCGCGCGGAAGGCAAGCTGATCAACCTCGAGCGCCGGCTCAAGGACGATCCGCTTGATGGCACCATCGGCATCGGCCACACGCGCTGGGCAACGCATGGCGTGCCCAACGAGACCAATGCGCACCCGCATTTTTCCGATGGCGTCGCCATCGTCCACAACGGCATCATCGAGAACTTTGCTGAATTGCGCGACGAGTTGAAGCGTGACGGCTACGAATTTTCTTCGCAGACCGACACCGAGGTCGTCGCCCATCTGGTGGCGCGCGCCCTGGCCAAGGGGTTGAAGCCGGTCGAGGCCGCGCACCAGGCGCTGAAGCGGCTGGAAGGCGCCTTTGCGCTGGCGATCATGTTCAAGGACGACGAGGACCTGATCGTCGGCGCCCGCAACGGCCCGCCGCTGGCCGTCGGCCATGGCGATGGCGAGATGTTCTTGGGTTCAGACGCCATCGCGCTCGCGCCATTCACGAATTCGATCACCTATCTCGAAGATGGCGACTGGGCGGTGGTGCGCCGCAAAGGCGTCACGATCTTCGACATTAATGGCAGACAAGTCGAGCGCAAGCGCCAGCAGTCGCTGTCGACCAGCTTCATGGTCGACAAGGGCAACCGGCGCCATTTCATGGAGAAGGAAATCCATGAACAGCCCGAGGTGATCTCGCACACGCTGGCGAATTATATCGACTTCGTCGGTGGCGTCTCCAAGCCGCTCGACCTGCCGTTTGATTTCGCCAAGATCGACCGGCTGGCGATTTCGGCCTGCGGCACCGCGTATCTCGCCGGCCTGATCGGCAAATACTGGTTCGAGCGCTACGCGCGGCTGCCGGTCGACATCGATGTCGCCTCGGAGTTCCGCTACCGCGAAATGCCGCTGTCAGCGAAAGATGCCGCCTTCTTCATCTCGCAATCGGGCGAAACCGCCGACACGCTGGCCTCGCTGCGCTACTGCCGCAAGGCCGGGATGAAGATCGGCGCCGTCGTCAATGTCCGCGAATCGACCATGGCGCGCGAATCCGACGTGGTGCTGCCGACGCTCGCCGGCCCGGAGATCGGTGTTGCCTCGACCAAGGCCTTCACGTGCCAGCTTTCGGTGCTGGCATCGCTTGCCGTGCGCGCCGGCGTGGCGCGCGGCATGATCTCGCGCGAGCAGGAAAAGACCTTTGTGCGAGAACTCTCTGAAGCGCCGCGTTACGCCAACCAGGTGCTGAAGCTCGACCATCAGATCGAAAAGATCGCGCGCGACCTCGCGCACTACAAGAACGTGCTCTATCTCGGCCGCGACACCAATTTCCCGCTGGCCATGGAAGGCGCGCTGAAACTCAAGGAAATCTCCTATATCCACGCCGAGGGCTATGCAGCGGGCGAGCTGAAGCATGGGCCGATCGCCCTGATCGACGAGAACATGCCTGTCATCGTCATCGCGCCGCACGACCGGATTTTCGAAAAGACCGTCTCGAACATGCAGGAAGTGGCGGCCCGCGGCGGCAAGATCATCCTGATCACCGACAGCAAGGGTGCGGCACTTACGAGCGTCAAGACGATGGAGACGATCGTGCTGCCGGACGTGCCGGAAATTATCTCGCCGATCATCTACGCGCTGCCGATCCAGATGCTCGCCTATTTCACTGCCGTGTTCATGGGCACCGATGTCGACCAGCCGCGCAATCTGGCGAAATCGGTGACGGTGGAATAGGGGCCTTTAAAACTTCGCAGTTCCAAAGCGCATTCCGGTTCACAGAGCCGCTGTGATGGCATTTGGATCACAGCGGCTGTTTTTCTTTTTGAGTATGATCTTTTTCCGAAAACCGGTTCCCACTTTTCGGGATCATGATCTAATGTTGCGGCGCAACCCGTGCCCTCGGTGAACCATGTCCGATGCTCCCAAGACCTCCGGCATGACCCGGCTGAGGAACTATTTCCTCACAGGCTTCGTCGTCTGTGCGCCGCTGGCGATCACCGCTTACATAGCCTGGTCGTTCATCGGCTGGGTCGATTCCTGGGTAAAACCCTATATTCCGGCACGCTACAGCCCCGACAGCTACCTGCCGTTTCCGGTTCCGGGGTTCGGGCTGATCGTCGCTTTGATCCTGATCACGCTGATCGGCTTCCTGACGGCTAACATTGTCGGTCGCGCTATCGTCAATTTCGGCGAGCGCCTGCTTGGCCGCATGCCGCTGGTGCGCGGCATCTATGGTTCGCTGAAGCAGATTTTCGAGACCGTGCTGTCGAACAAGGGCGACATGTTCCGCCAGGTCGGGCTGGTCGAATATCCGCGCAAAGGCGTCTGGTCGCTGGTTTTCGTCGCCAGCGAGAAGGAGACCGAGATCAACCAGAAGCTCGATCAGGCAGGCGATCCGCTGATCGCCGTGTTCATGCCATGCACGCCGAACCCAACCACTGGCTTTCTCATGTATGTGCCGAAGTCCGACATCGTGCTGCTCGACATGACGATCGAGGACGGCGCCAAGCTGATCGTCTCCGCCGGGCTGGTGTCGCCCGAGGTCAAACAAATGGTCGTCGTGAACGGCGAGCCGATCGATGGAGTGCTTGCCAACCCGTCGGTTGCCGCCTTGGCTCAGCCGGCGCGCAGGAGCCGGACGGCTTCGTCGCGTCCGAACAAGTAAAGCAACAGGCGCAACGCCTCGCCACGCTCGGATTGCAGCTCCGGGTCACGTGACAGGATCAGCCTGGCGTCGTCGCGGGCAGCCTCCAAAAGGTCCGCATGCGCCTCGATACGCGCCACCTGGAAGCCAGGTGTGCCGGACTGGCGGGTGCCCAGCAATTCGCCTTCGCCGCGCAACTTCAGGTCTTCTTCGGCGATCAGGAAACCGTCCTCGGTCTCGCGCATGACCGACAGCCGGCGTTTTGCGGTCTCGCCGAGCGGGTCCTTGTAGAGCAGCACGCAGGAGGACTTGATATCGCCGCGCCCGACGCGGCCGCGCAACTGGTGTAGCTGGGCGAGGCCAAAGCGCTCGGCATGTTCGATGACCATGACGGTGGCGTCCGGTACGTCGACGCCGACCTCGATCACCGTGGTGGCGATCAGGATGCGTGTTTCGCCCTGCTTGAAGGCGCGCATCGCCTGGTCCTTGTCGGCGCCCTTCATGCGGCCGTGGACGAGGCCGATGCGATCGCCGAAGAGCGGTTTCAGCGACGCGAAACGATCCTCGGCCGACATCAGCTTGATCTCTTCGGATTCCTCGACCAGCGGACAGATCCAATAGATCTTCTGGCCGCCGGCGACGGCGTCGACCATGCGGCCGACCAGTTCATCGAGCCGCTCGAGCGGCAGCGTGACGGTGCGGATCGGCTGGCGGCCGGCCGGTTTTTCCGTCAACTTCGACACGTCCATGTCGCCGAAGGCGGTCAGCACCAGCGTGCGCGGGATGGGTGTGGCCGTCATCACCAGCATGTCGGGCGCGTCGCCCTTGGCGGTGATGGCGAGCCGCTGGTGGACGCCGAAGCGATGCTGCTCGTCGATGACGGCGAAGACCAGGTCGTGGAAGGTGACCGTCTCTTGGAACAGCGCGTGGGTGCCGACGACGATGTCGATCTCGCCGCTCGCCAGGCCGGACAGCGTATCAGTGCGCTCGCGGCCTTTCTCGCGGCCCGTGAGGATGGCGATGCGCAGCCCGACCTTGGCGGCAAGCGGCGCGATCGTCGCCAGATGCTGGCGCGCCAGGATTTCGGTTGGCGCCATCAGTGCCGCCTGGCCGCCGGCCTCGACCGCACGCGCCATGGCCAGCAGCGCGACAACTGTCTTGCCGGAGCCGACATCACCTTGCAGGAGCCGCAGCATGCGCTCGGGATCGGCGAGGTCGGCATTGATTTCGGCGAGCGCGAATTCCTGGCTCGCAGTCAGCGAGTAGGGGAGTGCAGCGCGCAGTTTCTCGACGATGCTGCCGTCGCCGACCAGAGGACGGCCGGACAGGCGGCGGATTTTTGCCCGCACCAGCGCCAGCGAGACCTGGCCCGCCAGCAACTCGTCATAGGCGAGGCGCCGCCATGCTGCGCCATCGATGGAAACGTCGATCGGATCGGCCGGATTGTGGATGCGGGCAAGCGCATCGCCAAAGGCCGGAAAGGTGTGTCGGCGCATGAAGGCGCCGTCCTGCCATTCAGCCAATACGGGCAAGCGCGCCAGCGCCTGGCCGATCGCCCGGCGCAGCACCTTGCCCGAGAGCCCGGCGGTGAGCGGATAGACCGGCTCGACCAGCGGCAGGTTTTCCGCCTCGCTGGCCAGCGCGATGTGGTCGGGGTGGACCATGGTCGGGCGGCCGTTGAACCATTCCATGCGACCCGAGACCACGACATGCTCGCCCTCGGGCATCGCCTTTTCGAGATAGGAGGCATGGGCATGGAAAAAGGTCAGTGCAATCTCGCCGGTGTCGTCATGGGCGTAGACCCGGTAGGGCACCGACCTGTTGCCGCGCGGCGGCGGCTGGTGGCGGTCGATGCGCACCTCGAGGGTGACGATCGCGCCTTCGGCGGCGAGCGCGATGCCCGGGCGGTTGCGGCGATCGATGACGGTGTGCGGCAGCACGAACAGAAGGTCGCCGGCGCGTGCGGCGCGATCACTGAGATCGGCCGCGACCACTTTCTCGATCAGCGCGCCAACCTTCGGCCCGACGCCGGCCAGCGAGGTGATCGGGACGAACAACGGATCGAGGATGGAAGGACGCATGATGTCAGCTTATGTCGCGATGGCCGCAGCGCAAGGCTGACAGCCCCTTCTATCCACGCTATATGCGCCGCAGCAAGTGAGGATGCGGCACAATGACCGGGACGACGAGATCAAGCGAGGGGCTGGACGCCCGCCGTCGCAAGCTTTTGTTTCGGTCATGGCACCGCGGCATGCGCGAGATGGACCTGATCCTCGGCACCTTCGCCGACGCCGAGATCGGCGCCTTGACCGGCGAGGAAATCGACCAATATGAGAGGCTCCTCGACATTCCCGACACCGAATTCCTGCCCATGGTCACCGGTGAACGCCCGGTTCCCCGGGATATCGATTGTGCCGTCCTGCAAAAGATCCTGGCTTTCCGCCATTCCATGACATTTTGAACACAAGCAATTCCAGGAAAAGTGCGAAGCGGTTTTCCGTCCGGAATTGCGACAAACAAGACCGTGATTTCATGAGCCTCATTCCCACAATCGGCCTGCCGAAAGGCCGCGCCGGCCAGTTCATTGTCGATGGCGTCGCCGACGGCTACGAAGCCTTTGCGCTGGTGCAGGCGGCACTTGAGATCGCGCCCGACAAGCCTGTTCTGTTCGTGGCGCGCGACGGCCAGCGCCTGCCGGCGATCATCGAGGCGTTGTCCTTCGCGGCGCCCGGCCTTCCCGTATTGGAACTGCCGGCCTGGGATTGCCTGCCCTATGACCGCGTCTCGCCGGGGTCGGACGCGGCCGCCAAGCGCCTCGATGCGCTGACCGCCATGATTGCGCTGGCGAAGAAGCCGCACCGCGCCGTCATCCTCACCACCGCCAATGCGCTGCTGCAGCGCATTCCGCCGGCCGATCTGGTCGAGGCACAGACGTTTCATGCCAGGCCCGGCAACCAGATCGATATGAACGCGCTGGTGTCGCGGCTGGAGACATCAGGCTTCGAGCGCGTGCCGACGGTGCGCGGCGTCGGTGAATTCGCCGTGCGCGGCGGCATTCTCGACCTGTTCGCCCCCGGCTGGACCGAAGCGCTCAGGCTCGACTTCTTCGGCGACACGCTGGAATCGATCCGCGTGTTCGATGCCGCCACCCAGCGCACCACCGGTCAACGCAAGTCGATGGCGCTGCAGGCGATGAGCGAAGTGGCGCTGACGCCCGAAACCATCAGCCGCTTCCGACGCTCCTATATCGAAGCCTTTGGCGCACCCCAGCGCGACGACGGGCTCTATGCGGCGGTTAGCGAGGGCAGGCGCTTCGCCGGCATGGAGCACTGGCTGCCGTTCTACTACGAACGGCTGGAGACCGTGTTCGACTATCTGCCGGACACGCCTGTTGTGTTCGATCATCTGGCGCATGAGGCGCTGGCCGAGCGCCACACGCTGATCCTCGATCACTACGAGGCGCGCAAGAAGCAGGCCGAGGGCGCGCTGAAGGACGCAGTGCCCTACAAGCCAGTGCCGCCGGACCTGCTCTACCTCTCGCCGGAAAACCTGATTGCCTCGCTTGGGCCGCGCGAAGCGATCGATTTTACGCCGTTCGATGCGCCCGACGCCGGCGCCAAGAAGGTTTTTCATGCCGGTTCGCGCCACGGCCGCAGCTTTGTCGAGCAACGCGCCGACCCCAGCGTCAATGTCTTCGACATAGTAGTCAGGCATATCGCCGACGAGCGCGCGGCGCGCCGCCGCGTCGTCATTGCCGGCTGGACAGAAGGCTCGCTCGACCGGCTTGGCCAAATCCTTGGCGAACACCATCTCGGCAATCTCAAGCAGGTCAACACGCTGGCGGAAGCGGAACAGCTCGAGCCGGGGCAGGCGGCATTGGCCGTGCTGCCGCTGGAATCCGGCTTCGAGACCGAAAGACTGGTCGTCGTCGCCGAACAGGACATTCTCGGCGACCGGCTGATCCGGCGCTCGAAGCGCAAGAAGCGGGCCTCCGACTTCATCGCCGAAGCTTCGGCACTGTCGGCCGGCGACATCGTCGTCCACGCCGATCACGGCATTGGCCGCTTCGTTGGCCTGCGCACCATCGAAGCGGTTGGCGCGCCGCATGATTGCCTCGAAATCCACTATGCCGGCGACGACCGGCTGTTCCTGCCGGTCGAGAACATCGAGCTTCTGTCGCGCTACGGCTCGGATTCGGCCGGGGCGACGCTGGACAAGCTCGGCGGCGGCGCCTGGCAGTCGCGCAAGGCGCGGCTGAAGAAACGCCTGCTCGATATGGCCGGGCAACTGATCCGCATCGCCGCCGAACGGCAGATGCGCGCCGCCCCGGCCCTGGTGCCGGCCGATGGCCTCTATGGCGAGTTTGCCGCCCGCTTCCCCTATGAGGAGACCGACGATCAGCAGACGGCGATCGACTCGGTCAGGGACGATCTGGCGGCTGGCAAGCCGATGGACCGGCTGATCTGCGGCGATGTCGGCTTCGGCAAGACGGAAGTGGCGCTGCGCGCCGCCTTCATCGCGGCGATGGAAGGCTTTCAGGTGGCGGTGGTGGTGCCGACGACATTGTTGTCGCGCCAGCATTTCAAGACCTTTTCGCAGCGCTTTTCCGGCCTGCCGATTCGCGTTGCCCAGGCATCGCGGCTGGTCGGCGCCAAGGAGCTGGCCGAGACCAAGAAAGGTATCGCCGAGGGGCAGGCCGACATCGTCGTCGGTACCCACGCGCTGCTTGGCGCCTCGATTTCGTTCAAGAACCTTGGCCTTTTGATCATCGACGAGGAACAGCACTTTGGCGTCAAGCACAAGGAGCGGCTGAAGGACCTGAAGACCGATGTGCATGTGCTGACGCTGTCGGCGACGCCGATCCCGCGCACGCTGCAACTGGCGCTGACCGGTGTGCGCGAGCTGTCGCTGATCGCCACGCCGCCGGTCGACCGCATGGCGGTGCGCACCTTCATCTCGCCCTTCGATCCGCTGGTCATCCGCGAGACGCTGCTTCGGGAGCGCTATCGCGGCGGGCACTCCTTCTATGTCGTTCCGCGCATCAGCGATCTGGCGGAGATCCATGATTTCCTGAGAGAATCCGTACCGGAGCTGAAAGTGGCGGTGGCCCACGGCCAGATGCCGCCGGGCGAACTCGACGACATCATGAATGCCTTCTATGACGGCCAGTACGATGTGCTTTTGTCGACGACCATCGTCGAATCCGGCCTCGACATCCCGACCGCCAACACGCTGATCGTGCATCGCGCCGACATGTTCGGCCTGTCGCAGCTTTACCAGCTGCGCGGCCGCGTCGGTCGCTCGAAGGTGCGCGCCTATGCGCTGTTCACGCTGCCGGCCAACCGCAAGCTGACCGACACGGCCGAGCGCCGGCTGAAGGTGCTGCAGTCGCTCGACACGCTGGGCGCCGGCTTCCAACTGGCCAGCCACGACCTCGATATCAGAGGCGCCGGCAATCTTCTCGGCGAAGAGCAGTCCGGCCACATTAAGGAGGTCGGCTTCGAACTTTACCAGCAGATGCTGGAGGAGGCCGTCGCCGAGGTGAAGGATTCCGGTGAAGTCCAGGATGGCGGCTGGTCGCCGCAGATTGCCGTCGGTACGGCGGTGATGATCCCGGAAAGCTATGTTCCGGATCTGCAGCTCAGGCTGGCGCTCTACCGCCGCCTCGGCGACCTCGAAAACACCGAGGAGATCGACGCCTTCGGCGCCGAGCTGATCGACCGATTCGGCCCGTTGCCGGAAGAGGTGAAGCATCTTCTGAAGATCGTCTTCATCAAGGCGCTCTGCCGCAAGGCCAATGTCGAAAAACTCGACGCCGGGCCGAAGGGCGTCGTCATCCATTTCCGTAAACGCGAATTCTCCAATCCGGTCGGCCTGGTCCAGTTCATCGGCGAGCAGGGCTCGCTGGCCAAGATCCGGCCCGACCACAGCGTCGTTTTCGCGCGCGACTGGCCGACGGCCGAGAAGCGGCTGGCGGGTTCGGCGGTCGTCATGACGCAGTTGGCGCGGCTCGTTGAGAAGGCAGCTTAAGGTGTATTGATATTCAGGTAGGCCGGCCTGCAAACGGCGGCTTCCTGCGCTTCCGGTGCTGAATCTCAACACACCTTAACGACGCGCGTGCATTCGCCACGCGGCCAAATCCGGTCTAGAATAGGAAATCGGCTTCGTGTATTGAGCCGCGATCCCCAAATGGGGTGGATTGGCGGGCGATGGCGCTTGCTTTGTTGTTTGACGCAATTCCGGACGGAAAACCGTTTCACATTTTTCCTGGAATTGCTCGGAAAGAGCGTTGGGTGCAGCGATGACAAAATGGTCGCCGAATTCGTGGAGAACGATGCCGATCAAGCAGGTTCCGACCTATCCGGACCTTGCCGCGCTGAAGAACACGGAAGCCCAGCTCGCTACCTTTCCGCCGCTGGTTTTTGCAGGTGAGGCGCGCAAGCTGAAGAAGCAGTTGGCGGCGGTCGCTGCCGGTGATGCATTCCTTCTCCAGGGCGGCGATTGCGCCGAAAGTTTTGCCGAACATGGCGCGGACAACATCCGCGACTTCTTCCGCGTGTTCCTGCAGATGTCGGTGGTGCTGACCTTCGCCGGCGCGCAGCCGGTGGTGAAGGTCGGCCGCGTTGCCGGCCAGTTCGCCAAGCCGCGCTCGTCCGACAACGAAACCAAGGGCGATGTGACGCTGCCCAGCTATCGCGGCGACATCATCAACGGCATCGAATTCGACGCCAAGTCGCGCATACCAGATCCTGCCCGCCAGGAGATGGCGTATCGCCAGTCGGCGGCGACGCTCAACCTTCTGCGCGCCTTCGCGCAGGGCGGCTATGCCAGCCTGGAGAATGTGCATAGCTGGATGCTCGGCTTCGTGTCTGACAGCCCGCAAGGCGAGAAGTACGGGGAACTCGCCAACCGCATCACCGAGACGATGGACTTCATGAAGGCCGTCGGCATCACCTCGGAAACCAATTACGCACTGCGCGAGACCGATTTCTACACCAGCCACGAGGCGCTGCTGCTCGGCTATGAGGAGGCGCTGACCCGCGTCGACTCGACCTCTGGCGACTGGTACGCCACGTCGGGTCACATGATCTGGATCGGCGACCGCACCCGCCAGCCCGACCATGCGCATGTGGAATATTGCCGGGGTATCAAGAACCCGCTCGGCCTGAAATGCGGCCCATCGCTGACGCCGGATGGATTGCTGGAACTGATCGATCTGCTCAACCCCGAAAACGAGCCGGGCCGGCTGACGCTGATTGCGCGCTTCGGCTCCGACAAGGTCGCCGACCATCTGCCGAAGCTGGTTCGCGCGGTGCAGAAGGAAGGCCGCAGCGTGGTGTGGTCGTCCGACCCGATGCACGGCAACACGATCGAGGCTGCCGGTTACAAGACGCGGCCGTTCGACCGCATCCTGAAGGAGGTGCAGACCTTCTTCGAGGTGCATCGCGCCGAAGGCACGCATCCAGGCGGCATCCATGTCGAGATGACCGGCAAGAACGTCACCGAATGCACCGGTGGCGCCCGCGCCATCACCGCCGAGGAATTGCAGGATCGCTACCACACCCATTGCGATCCACGCCTCAACGCCGACCAGGCGATCGAACTGGCCTTCCTGGTCTCGGATCGCTTGAAGAAGAGCCACCCGGTGCAGCACAAGCAGGCCGTTAACGGCTAAGCTTGATTTCGGCCTGAACGTCGACAGAAAAAGCGCTGGAGAAATCCGGCGCTTTTCTTTTTATTCAGGGCCCGCGTTCCCAGCGCAGGCCAACGAGACGGGGATCGGCAAAGGCGGTTCTGGAAAACTCGATGCGCTTTTCCGGAAATTCGCAGATCGCCTGCACGCCGAACGCGCCGAGCCGGATGCGCCAGGTCTGCGGCCCCATTGGCTTGGCCTTGGCGAAGCCGCGGCAGGTCAGCAGCGCAATGTTGGCGCCCTTTGGGTCACGCGCGGAACGGTAGCGGATCGCCTCCAATTCACATGGAAAGGGGTAGCGTCACACAATCCGTGGCGGCGATAGACGAGGCACGCTCAGTCCTTCTTGTAGAGCAGCCAGCTCTTGCCGGCGCGGCCGGCCATCGTCGAGTGCTTGGTGACGCGGTTGCGGCCGCTGACTTTCGAGCGATAGAGCGCCCGGTCGGCCTTGGTGTAGAGGTCCTCGGGCCCCTCGGCTTCGGATGCCATGCAGATGCCCATCGAGACGGTGACGGTGCCGTAGTTGGTGCCGGTCTGGCTGCTGGTGAAGGGTGTCTGCTCGATCAGGGCTCGGATGCGCTCTGCAATCTCGTAGGTGGCGTCCTCGCTGGCGCCCTCGATGATCAGCGCGAACTCCTCGCCGCCGGTGCGGGCGACGAACATGTCGCCGCGAATGCTGGTCTGGAAAATGTCGGCGATGATCTGGATGATCTTGTCGCCGACCGGATGGCCGTAGCGATCGTTGATGTCCTTGAAGCGATCGATATCGGCAAGGATCAAGGCGTTGAACAGGATGCCCTTGTTGCTGTTGTAGATCCTGGTGATTTCCTTGTCGAAGGCACGGCGATTCCAGATATGGGTCAACGGATCGGTGTCGGCCAGCCGCTTGTATTCCTCTCGAGTTCTGCCGTCTTGTCGCTGAGCGTCGAGGCGACCTGCCGGCCGTGGTCGATCGTCGAATTGGTGGCAATCGTCATGGCGTTGGCGATCTTCTGCAAAAGATCCTGAGAGAGAAGGCTGCGGTTGCTTAGTCCGCTCGATGTTTCATCGAGGATCCTGCCGTATTTCTCGATGTGGCTGCGCTCGCTCCTCAGCAGCGAAGCGACCTCCTCGAGCTCCCTGGCAATGACTTCTCTGGCATGCTCGACGATGCCGGGGCCATGGTTGTGGGCAAAAAAGGCGCGGCCGATCTGGTCCAGATCATCCTGTGTCGGCCGGTTGCTCAGCGAAACGACGGCGAGGCTGAGTTCACGATTGGTGCCGCTCAGCGCCTCGTAGAAAATCTCGTAATTGCGCGGCAAGCCGAGCACGCCCAACTGGCGCATTGTGGCGACGACATTGGCCGCGATATCGGTGCTTCGTTCGGTCGGGACAACTGCCGGCTGCATGTTCTGATCACTCTTCCCCTCGGATTCCGCGGCAGAATTTGCGGATTCCATTTGTCGCCGACCGGGGAAGGCTACCTGATAGTCCAGAACAACTTGCGAACAGACGCGTCCCCACCTGCGACATTCGCTTACCATGACCATAAATGCGTGAGCGCTAAAGTTTCCTTAATTCGCTGAGGTTCCACAGTTTTTCTCTCTCTGAGGCTGTAGAAGCATCAATTTGCGCACCAACAATCCGGGATGAACGCCAGTTTGGTGGCTTTGAATGCGAAATTCGCGCATCACGCTGCTAAAAATGAAACTGAATTTCGGTTTCGCTACACCAGCAAATGTCGCATTTGCTTGCGTATGGCTGCCGCAAAGCTGGAATCCTGACGACGATGCTGAGGCAGAGTTTCTTCAAGGAGGGTCGTAATGAGTGACAGCCACCGAGGATCGTGTCTGTGCGGAGCGGTTCGCTTCAGAACGCGCGGAGCGCTGCGCGGCGTCGTCTATTGTCATTGCTCGCAATGCAGGAAGCAGAGCGGACATTTCTATGCCGCGACCAATGTTGCAGACGCCGACATCGTGATCGAGGGTGGCGAAAGCATCACCTGGTACGAAGCATCTTCCTTCGCCAGGCGCGGTTTTTGCAAGGCATGCGGGTCGGTGCTGTTCTGGAAGCCGCGGGACCAGGACTACATTTCGGTCATGGCCGGATCGTTCGACAGGCCGACGGGCCTTGAGGGCGAATGCCATATCTTCGTCGGCGACAAGGGCGACTATTATTCGATCGACGACGGGCTGCCGCAGTTTGAAAAGTCGACGCCCGTCATACCGGTCGCTGAATGAATTTTGGACAAGTCGCCTTATTCCATTGATCTGGCCAGCCATTGCATTATCCGTGCCGGTGATTCGGAAAGGGGTTTTGCATGCAGCGGCTGATCGACGCTTTTTTCAATTCGGTGCGGGCGTTTCGCAAGCTGGCCGTCAGCGAGAAGGCTTTCCAGCAGGAGCTGATGCTGCTCGCGCTCGCCTTGCCGCTCGGCTGGTTCGTTTCGATTTCGTGGCGCGGCTATGCCTTGCTGATCGGCGCGGTGCTGCTGCTGATCATGGTCGAAGTGCTGAACACCGGCATCGAGGCGGCCTGCGACGCCTTCAGCCGCGAGTTCAATGTCGATATCCAGCTGGCCAAGGACTGCGGTTCGCTGGCGGTGCTGATTTCGGTGATCATCGTCGCCGGCGTCTGGGGCATCGCCATTATCGAACGGATCGCCGGTCTACCGATCTAGCGTACCAGCTCCTATATGACGGTTACCAAAGGAGACTGTCATGTCGGACGCCGCTGATTTCCCCCTGCTTGAGCGAGCCGGCCTGCCGGACGATCTGCGCTGGCTGGCCGAAAAATACCCGCGTGAAAACTGGCAGGGCCACGCCAACATCCACGGCATCGCCAATATGTGGCTGCAGCGGCACGACATGTTCCGCGAACTCGGCGGCATGCTGGCCAACGGCATTGGCGACTACCGCCAGGGCAGGCTGACGGCGCCCGACTTCGCGCGCTGGTTCGCGCCACGCCTCAACCATTTTCTCGGCAATCTCGATGGTCACCACAATGTCGAGGATCATCATTATTTTCCGGTCTTCGCCAAGGCGGAGACGCGGCTGAAGCGCGGTTTCGAGATCCTCGATGCCGACCATCACACCATCCATGAAGGACTGGAGCGCAATGCCGAGGCCGCCAACGCCTTCATCAAGACGCTTCAGGAGAGCGAGGACAGACAGCGCTTCGCCGCCGACGCCTATGCCGACGAAAACAGCCGGCTGATCGACATGCTGACCCGGCATCTTGCCGACGAGGAAGATTTGATCATCCCGCTGATCCTCGATCGGGGTGATCAGGCGCTCGGTATCGACTGATGCATGTCGCCCAAAAGTGCGTAGCGGTTTTGGGACAACGACATGCATGCAAACTAGAGCGGTTCATCGTTTCACGGAAACGCAGAACCGCTCTATCTCTTTGTTTTGACGCAATTCCGGACGGAAAACCGTTTCACACTTTTCCTGGAATTGCTCTAAAGACCTCAACTCTCCCTGGCACGTTCTTTCCTGGCGACATGCCGGGCGACGAACCAGGCAAGGATCGCCACCGTCAGACCGATGCCAAGCCCGACCAGCAACCGCTCGTGACGCATCAACGCCTGGCCGATGAAGTGTTCGGCCCCCAATCCAAAGACATAGCCAATCGTGCTGAACAGCACCGCCCAAATCACCGATGAAATGGCGTTGAGGATGACGAAACGCAGCGCCGCGATGTTGGAAAGGCCGGCCGCGATGCCGCCGACAAGGCGCATGCCGTAGGCGTAGCGGTTCGACAGCACGAAAATGTCGGGATGGGTGTTGAGCAGGCGAAAGGCACGGCGAAAGCCGGGCCGCTTGCGCAATCTGACGACATAGGGATGGTCGGCAAAGCTTCGTCCAAGAATGAAGAAGAAGGTGTCGCCGACGAAGGCGCCAAGGGCGGCCGCGAGGACGCTATGCCACAGCACGAAGACTTGCTGGTGCGCGAAGAAGCCGCCGAGGATGGCCGCACTTTCACCTTCCGCGACACAGCCGAGGAAGACGGCAAGCAGGCCGTATTGTTCGATGAGGTGATGGATCGTTTCGGTCATGAAGACGGCTGCTGCTGCGAAAGCCTTTCGTCGATCCGCTTGACGAGGTCGGCCAGTCGCACGAGCTCGTCGCGCATGCCGAGGATCTGGCCGTGGCGGAGTTCGTCCAGCTTTTCATGCAGCGCCATGATCTCGATCTCCGCCTTCAGGTTGACCTCGTAATCGTGGGCGGCGTCGATGCGGTCGCGTTCGGTCTGGCGGTTCTGCGCCATCATGATCACCGGCGCCTGCAAGGCGGCGACCATCGACAGCACGAGGTTGAGGAAGATGAACGGGTAGGGGTCGAAGGCGTCGCGCGACAGGAGCCAGACATTGCCAACGGTCCACAGGATCAGGAACGCGATGAAGGTCAGGATGAAGGACCACGAGCCGCCGATGCGGGCAATCGTATCGGCAAGGCGGTCGCCAAAGGTCTGATGGAAGGCGACGGCCTTGTTGGTGTCCCGCGAGATGGTGGTGCGTTCGAGTGTCGATTGCAGCACACGGCTTTCGAGCTGGCTGAGGCCGTCCGGCCGTCGCTTGAGCCAGCGGTTCGCCAGGTCGTCGATCGTCTTGTTCATGGCCGTCTCCAGGGTCTTGGCTTGCCATAAGAGGTAGAGGCTGCCGGCTCTCACGGGAAGTGTTACATTGTGGCGAACAGCGAGGGATCGATGGCCGATTTTCAGAAAATTCGCCTGCGTGCGGCAAAACGCAAGGGCGGCGAGGCAGAGCTTTCGTCGCTTTTGGGGCCGGCGCCCGACAGTGCCGCCGTGGCTGACATCACCGATGACCGTATTCTGTCAACGATGGCCGAGCGCGTCTTTGCCGCCGGTTTCGTCTGGCGCGTCATCGAACAGAAATGGCCGGGCTTCGAAGAGGCCTTCCTCCGCTTCGAGCCGAAGCGGCTGTTGTTCCAGCCCGACGATTTCTGGCACGATCTGGCTTCCGATCAGCGCATTGTGCGCAATCCGTAGAAGATCAGATCGGTGCGCGACAATGCTGCCTTCGTCGAGCGCGTGTCTGGGGAATATGGCGGTTTCGGCAAATTCCTTGCCGACTGGCCGGCGGACGATCAGGTCGGCCTGATGGCGTATCTCGGCAAGCATGGCAGCCGGCTCGGCGGCAACACGGGCCAGTATTTCTTGCGCTGGCTGGGCTGGGATGCCTTCGTCATTTCGGGTGATATGGCGGCCGCACTGCGCGACGCCGGCCTCGACATCGCCGAAAGCCCGACCTCGAAGAAGGATCTCGACAAGATCCAGAGGCAGATCAATCAGTGGGCGGCGGACACGGGTCTGCCGCGCCGGCATATTTCGCGCATCCTGGCGATGTCGATCGGCGACAACCATTCGCCGGAAGCGTTGCGCGAATATATGGGCGACGACTGATCCCTGGTCGCCCACTATGATCTGACACTCGGTCTGGACACGAATGACATATGACATTCGGTCTGGATTGGTCCAAACGAACGCCGTTGCCCGGCGAATTTTGCCGCGCTAAGTCAGCAGGCATGACCAAGAAGCTCGACATCCTGCGCATCGCCGTCGCCCAGCTCAATCCGACTGTCGGCGACATATCAGGCAATCTCGCCAAGGCGCGCGAGGCGAGGGCGGATGCCGCCCGCCAGGGTGCCGATCTCGTGCTCTTTACCGAGCTTTTCCTCGCCGGTTATCCGCCGGAGGACCTGGTGCTGAAGCCGGCCTTCCTGAAAGCCTGCGAAAAGGCGGCACAGGACTTTGCCGCCGATACCGCCGATGGCGGCCCGGGCGTCATCATCGGCACGCCGCTGAAGCGCAAGAGCGGCACGCACAATTCGATCATCTTCGCCGATGGCGGCAAGATCATCGCCGAGCGCTACAAGCTCGATTTACCGAACTACGGCGAATTCGACGAGAAGCGCGTCTTCCAGGCCGGACCCGAGATCCAGGGGCCGGTCAATTTCCGCGGCGTGCGGATCGGAATTCCGATCTGCGAAGACATCTGGGGCGATGTCGGCATCTGCGAGACGCTGGCCGAAAGCGGGGCCGAAATCCTGCTGGTACCGAACGGCTCGCCCTATTATCGCACCAAGATCGATGTCCGCCACCAGGTCGTCATTCGCCAGGTCATCGAATGCGGGCTGCCGATGATCTACGCCAACCAGCTCGGCGGCCAGGACGAGCTGATCTTCGACGGTGCGTCGTTTGCCATCGGCGCCGACAAGACGCTGGCCTTCCAGATGAGTCAGTTCGAGGAGGCGGTCGACGTTACCACCTGGAAACGAACGGATGGCGGCTGGGTCTGCTCGGAAGGGCCGATGTCGAAGATCCCGGACAGGGAGGAGGCCGACTACCGCGCCTGCATGCTTGGCCTGCGCGACTACGTCAACAAGAACGGTTTCAAGAATGTCGTGCTCGGCCTTTCCGGCGGCATCGACTCGGCGATCTGCGCCGCCCTTGCCGTCGATGCGCTTGGCGAGGAACGCCTGCGCGCGGTGATGATGCCCTACCGCTACACCTCGAAGGACTCGCTGAAAGATGCCGAGGATTGCGCCCGCGCGCTCGGCTGCCGCTATGACATCGTGCCGATCTTCGAGCCGGTCGAGGGCTTCCTGCACACGCTGACGCAGCTTTTCGAGGGCACCAAGGAAGGCATCACCGAGGAGAATTTGCAGAGCCGCGCGCGCGGCACCATCCTGATGGCGATCTCCAACAAGTTCGGCTCGATGGTCGTCACGACGGGCAACAAGAGCGAGATGTCGGTCGGTTATGCCACGCTCTACGGCGACATGAACGGCGGCTTCAATCCGATAAAGGACCTCTACAAGATGCAGGTCTACGCGCTGTCGCGCTGGCGCAACAGCCACGTGCCGCCGGGCGCGCTCGGGCCTTCCGGCGAGGTGATCCCCAAGAACATCATCGACAAGGCGCCGTCGGCGGAATTGCGCGAGAACCAGACCGACCAGGATACGCTGCCGCCCTATCCGGTGCTGGACGATATCCTCGAATGCCTGGTCGAGAACGAGATGGGGGTCGACGACATCGTCGCACGCGGTCACGACCGGGCGACGGTGACACGCATCGAGCACCTGCTCTACATCGCCGAATACAAGCGCCGGCAAGCTGCACCCGGCGTGAAGATCACCAGGAAGAATTTTGGCCGCGACCGACGCTATCCCATCACCAACCGTTTCAGGGATCGCGGCTAGATACCGGTCGTGGACCGGCTCGATCGCACTCCGTGATGAAGAACATGCAGCCGGGGCGACATCAGCCTGTTGTTGCAAAATAACCTCAGTGCTTGGGGCAGATAGACTTTTGGCGTGAGCCGATCTTGGCGATGCATCGTGGCGTCTCTATAAGGACCGTTCCGCGATTCACTTGCGGGAGGTCCGAATGGCAGTATTTCAAATGGTAATGCGAGGCCGCGAAGCCTAGGTCTCATCCGGCGTTCCGCGAGGGTTTTGTCCTCGCGCCTATGCCGGATTGAGCACAGGCTTATGCCGATGCCGGTCGCCGCCCGATTACGGGCGAGACGCCAAATATGCCACTCCGCATTCTGGGCCATCATTAGCCCCTTGCGCGGCTTCTTCAATTTTCGATTTTACTGGGATCGGGCTCGTTTGCGCCCGAATGACATCATGGCTCGTTTTAGAATCGATTTGCGCGCGAGCGCCTTTCGCAGCGTTCTTGGTTTCACGCTCACCCATTGGCGGCGTCAGCCGTGGCGGCTTTCGCTCATCATGGGCGGCTTCCTGCTGTCGACGCTGGCCGACGTCTTGACGCCGCTCTATTCCGGTCGGCTGGTCGACGCCGTCGCCAGCAGCGCCGGCGCCGACGCAATTGCCTGGAATGCCGCGATGACGGCATTTTCGATGCTGCTGGCCCTGGCGCTGACCGGCGTCGTGCTGCGCAACCTTGCCTTCATGGCGATCGTCGAGCTGACGCTGAAGATGATGGCGGATATCGCCGCTGACGCCTTCCATCGCGTCCAGCGCTTTTCCACCGACTGGCACGCCAACAGCTTTGCCGGTTCGACCGTGCGCAAGGTGACGCGCGGCATGTGGGCGCTCGACCTGCTCAACGACACGATCCTCATCGCGCTGCTGCCGTCGGTCGTCATGCTGGTCGGCTCGACGCTGCTGCTTGGCTGGTTCTGGCCGCTGATGGGTGCTGTCGTTGCTGCTGGCTCGGTGCTGTTCATCACGGTGACGGCGATGCTGTCGCTCGGCTATGTCGCACCGGCGGCAAGGCTCGCCAACACCTGGGACACGCGCCTCGGCGGTTCGCTGGCCGACGCAGTCAGCTGCAACGCCGTGGTCAAGGGTTTTGGCGCCGAGGAGCGCGAGGAGCGCCGCCTTGCCCGGGTCGTCGCCAAATGGCGTGCGCGCACGCGGCGCACCTGGGTGCGCGGCACCATCAACGGCACCACGCAAGGGGCGCTGCTGCTGGTCATGAGAGCCGCGGTGATCGGCCTGGCGTTGATGCTGTGGTCGTGGGGGCAAGCGAGCGCCGGTGACGTCGCCTTCGTGCTGACCTCGTTTTTCGTTCTGCAGGGCTATCTGAGGGATATCGGCACCCATATCCGCAATTTGCAACGCTCGATCAACGACATGGAGGAACTGGTCGATTTCCAGTCCGAACCGCTTGGCATCGAGGACCGGCCTGGCGCCAAGCCGATCCGGATCAAGCAAGGGGCTATCCGCTTCGACAACGTCACCTTTCACTACGGCAGTCACCGATTGGCGCTTTACCGTGACTTTTCGGTTGATATCGCGCCGGGCGAACGTGTCGGGCTCGTCGGCCATTCGGGTTCGGGCAAGACGACTTTCGTCAAGCTGATCCAGCGGCTCTATGACGTGAATGCGGGAAAAATCCTGGTCGATGGCCAGGACATCTCGCAGGTGGCGCAGGCGTCGCTGCGCGGGCAGATCGCCATCGTCCAGCAGGAACCGATCCTGTTCCACCGGTCGCTGGCCGAGAACATTGCCTATGCCCGGCCGACAGCGACGCAAGATGAGATCGAGCATGCCGCGCGGCTGGCGAGTGCGCACGACTTCATCGCCAACCTGCCGAAGGGTTACGGGACGCTGGTCGGCGAACGCGGCGTGAAACTGTCGGGCGGCGAGCGTCAGCGCGTGGCGATCGCGCGCGCTTTCCTTGCCGATGCGCGCATCCTGATCCTCGACGAGGCGACATCGAGCCTCGATTCGGAATCGGAGGTGCTGATCCAGCAGGCGATGGAACGGCTGATGGTCGGCCGCACGACGCTGGTCATCGCGCACCGGCTTTCGACGGTGCGGGCGCTCGACAGGCTGCTGGTCTTCGATCGCGGCAGAATCGTCGAGGAAGGCTCGCATGACGAGCTCATCCGGCTGAAGGGCGGCATCTATCGCCGCCTGTTCGAACGACAGGCACTCGAACTGACCAAGGGCCTGGTCATCTGACTGAAGTGGCCTCCGGCTTCGGCCGGAGGCCACTTCAGTCAGAGGCGCTATGAGCCGCCTGTCAACTCTGCGGTTGCAACAGCGCGCCCCTTTCGTCAGTCGGTTGGAGTGACGCGAAGCGGCATCCAGTGTTTTTCCAGATCCTGAGTTTTGAGACGTCTTGTTTACGTTGTTTCTACCACTGGTTTGTATACATTTACTCCAGGCAACCCAAAGACGGTCTATGCATATCCTGGAATCCGATTAACCTGTGCTGGATTTCACCCTGCGGCAGACGACCTTCTACAGGCTTCACGATGCATCTTGTGTCCGCAAATGCCGGTCCGGAAAAGGTGGCTGCGCCGTCGGTGCTGGAATCTCAACACGGTTCGGTTCGGCCGCTCGCTGCCGAAGATCTCGAGCGCGTCGCCGCACTCTTCCTGACGAAGTTTCGCCGGCGGCGGCGTCATCTCCTCGATCGCGCGATCGCGGAGACGGCCGAGTATATGAGAGAGATTTATCTTGACCCTGCCGGCCAGTCCGGTGCGAGCAACGCTCTTGTCCAGATCAACCGGCAGGGTCGTCTGGGTGGGTTCCTCGGCGTCCTGAAAGCCCGCTACGAGCTCAACGGAGCGGCATTGAATGCGGCGATCATCGGTCCGCTCATGGCCGACCCCGGCACCGATGACGGCTCGGCCGGACCGCAATTGCTGCGAGCCGTGCATCAAGGCGAATTCGATCTGCATCTGACCGATTCGGCCAACCGGACATCTTTGGCCTTCGCGCGCCCGATGAAGTATCAGCTCCTGCCGGTGCATTGTCTGGGATGGACCTGTATTTTCCGGCCGGCCGCGATGGCCGCCGCCGCACTGCACCGTAAATGGCCCGGCCTGCCTCGCTTGGCACTCGATCCCTGCGCGAGAGCTTTCGATGCTCTTGCGAAAAGAAGGTTCGGGTCCCCCGTCCAGCTTTCATCGTCGCAGCGGGTCCACCGTGAGCCGATCGATGCCGCGCAATTTGCCGAGCGGCTGCCGACCCTCCTGTCCGATTACTCTCTTCGGCCGAGTTGGAAGGATGGTGAGCTGCCACGGCTGCTTGCGCTGGCGGCCGAGAAGCGGGCCGACGGCCCACTTCATTTCGGTGGGACTTACGACGAAACGGGCAAAATGCTCGGTTGTTATGCCTTCTACGGTCAAGCTGGCGACATCGCGAGCCTGTTGCAAATCCAGGCGTCCGGATCTCACTGGGGCGCAACTCTGGATGGCCTTATCGCGGCCGCGTGGGATATGGGTTGCGTGGGCATCACCGGGCAGACGCAGAGCAGATTCATGCCTCAACTCTTCGGCTACAAGAATGTCTTCTTCCGCTATGCCGGGGGGACGATGGTCCGCTCGCGAATTGCTGAGGTCACGGAAGCCGTCCGCTCCGGCGACATCTTTATCGGTGGGTTGATCGGCGACCGCTGGACCCGCCTCAGTTCCGACGACTTCGGCCGCTGATCGCCTTCAACGACCTGTTCGTCGGCGCCAGCACGCATGTCTCGGCCCGCTACGAGTTGACCTATGGCGGCAGGACCGAGCGGCATCATTATCTCGGCCGGCGTCGGCTTCCACCGGCTGGTTGCGCTCGGTCATGGTGGGCGCCGCCGGACTGGCCGCCGCCTATGCGCCGCCCGAGGCGCACGCCGCCCCGGTCTTTTCATTGCACGCGTCCTGTTCTATGTCTGCCGCACCGCGCGGGGGGCGCGTCTTGTCAATCACAAAAGCATCCGGTACGCCCCGCTCATGACAGTTACCGTTCGTTTCGCACCGTCGCCAACCGGCCGCATCCATATCGGCAATGCGCGCACCGCTTTGTTCAACTGGCTGTTTGCCATGAACAACAAGGGCCGCTTCATCCAGCGTTTCGATGACACCGACATTGCCCGCTCGAAGCAGGAATTCTCCGACGCCATCCTCTACGATTTGCATTGGCTCGGCATTTTCCCGGATGCCACCGAATACCAGTCGCGGCGCTTCGAGGTCTATGACGCGGCGGTCGAGAGGCTGAAGGCGGCCGGCGTTCTCTACGCCTGCTACGAGACGCCGGAGGAGCTCGACCTCAGGCGCAAGGTGCGCCGCACGCGGGGCCTGCCGCCGGTCTATGGCCGCGAGGCGCTGGCGCTTTCGCCGGAGCAGATCGCCGAATACCAGGCCGATGGCCGCAGGCCGCACTGGCGCTTCCTGTTGCCCAATTTCTCTGGCGATCCGCAGCAGCCCGAACGCACCGAGATCCACTGGAACGATCTGGTGCGCGGCGAGGAAACCGTCGACCTTGCCTCGCTTTCCGACCCGGTTCTGGTGCGCGAGGACGGAACCTATCTCTATACGCTGCCTTCGGTGGTCGACGACATCGAGATGGGCGTCAGCCATGTCATCCGCGGCGACGACCACGTCACCAACACCGGCGTGCAGATCGCCCTGTTCCAGGCGCTGGCTGCCGAGCCGCCGGTGTTCGGCCACCACAACCTCTTGACCACGGCATCGGGCGAGGGGCTGTCGAAACGCACCGGGGCGCTCTCCATCGAAAGCCTGCGCGAGGACGGCATCGAGCCGATGGCCGTCGCTTCGCTTGCCGTGCTGGTCGGCACTTCGGAGAATGTCGCGGCGGTGCCGACGATGGCCGAACTTGCCGAACGCTTCGATCCGGCGGCGACATCGAAATCCGCGGCCAAGTTCGATCCGGACGAGCTCTTCGTGCTCAACCGGTCGCTGTTGCACCATATGCCGTTCTCCGAGGCGCAAGACCGGCTGATCGTGCTCGGTGTCTCGGGTGACCAGGCCGAACCATTCTGGCTGGCGGTACGCGGCAATCTCGACAGGCTGGCCGATGCGGCGAGATGGTGGCGTACCCTGCGCGAGGGCCCGCAGGAGAGGCCGGAATTTTCCGATGACGACCGCGATTTCCTGGGTCAGGCCTTCGACCTGCTGCCGGAGGAACCCTGGAACGGGACAGTCTGGAAGGACTGGACGGGCAAGATCAGGGAAGCGACCGGCCGCAAGGGCAAGGCGCTGTTCATGCCGCTCAGGCTCGCCCTTACCGGACTGCCTTCGGGGCCGGAGCTTGCAGATCTATTGCCGCTGATGGGTCGGGAAGGAACGATGGCCCGACGACCCTGACCTTACGCTGTTCCGGTGGCAAGGCCGACACCGGCGACGTCACCGGCTTGGCGGAAAGCCGCTTGATCGCCTCGCGGTCAAGTCCGCCCTCCACATTGGCCAGGGTTTCCGGATCGATACCCGGATCGGGCTTGGAAACCGGGACCGGAATGAGCGGTGCCGCGTCCGTTTCGGGCTGCGACTGCTCAGGATTCGGCGGGTTGCCGGCGATGATCTGGAAATTCTGCGCGGCGTTGCAGCCGCAAGCCGGCGGCCGCGGCATGTCGGACTGCTTGTAGAGATAGGCGGTCGGCAATTCGCTGTAGGGCCGGCCGGTGACCGACGACGTCATGTCAGCCGAATCGTCATCCATGCCGCGCGAATAGAAAACCTGCATCTCGGTGCCGGGGCAGCTCGATTCGCAGTTCTTCTGGTCGCGTTCGAAATCGCTTGTGGAAGCCGCATTCGACATCGGGAAGAAGTAGCCGTCGCAGGTGCGCACGCACATGGTGTGGAACTCGCCGCCGATGCTCGGAAAATCCGGTACTCCGGGCCGGTTGAGCACCCGGGTGACGTTGCGCTCCTCGCCGGGATCGTCAGGCTCATCGAGCGCATCGAGCTGCTGGCTGTTGCCGCCGAAAAGCTGGTCGAACAGGTTTGCGTTGCCGTCTTCGCGGTTCGCTTCCTGCAGGGGCGCGCGCCGCGGTGCTACGGTGTCGTCGCGGCAGCCCTTGGCGTCGAGCGCCGCCAGGATGCGGCCACGGTCGCGGCGCGAGCCACCGCTGGAGAGCTGGGCGCGCTTGGCCTGCAGGCCATCGAGATTGGCATTCATGCGGTCGATGGTGGCGTTGAGCCCGGCGCATTCGCTGACGTTGCGGCTGAACAGCGAAAAGCCGCAACCGGCGCTGCTGGATTGGCTGCGGGCCCTCGAGATCTGTTCGCGCTGCCTTTCGATGGCTGCGTCGTATTTCCGGATCAGTGCCGGGCCACCACCGCCGCCGCGCGAGGCAGCGGCAAGATCGGCTTCCAACTGGCGGCAGACCCGCGAGGCGGCCTGTGGCTCGACTACCCAGCTGCTGGACAGCAAGAGACCAAGCAGCACGGCAGCATGCGCCTGCTTCCACCCTCCGCTTGCCATCCGCCCAAACTCCGCCTGTCCGTCCGCAAGGCTACCGCCTTCGCGGTTAACTGCAGTTTACCGCGAAATCCGTGTTCAGCCCAGATTGACGACCGCTTGTGCCTTGTGGGCGGCTTCAACCACGGCAAGCGCCGTCATGTTGACCACGCCGCGCGACGTGACCGACGGCGTCAAAATATGCGCCGGCATGTCGGTGCCGAGCAGGATCGGCCCGACATGCAGCGCGTCCATCATGGTCCTGAGCGCGGTCAGCGTGATGTTGGCCGAATCGAGGTTGGGGAACACCAGCAGATTGGCTTCGCCCTTCAGCCGCGAATGCGGATAGACGCGCTGGCGCAGGTGCTCGGACAAAGCTGTGTCCGCATGCATCTCGCCGTCGCACTCCAGCTCCGGCGCGATGCGCGCCAGGATCGCCGCCGCTTGCCGCATCTTGAGCGCGCTCGGCGAATCGCGCGAGCCGAAATCCGAATGCGACAGCAGCGCAGCCTTCGGCTCGATGCCGAAGCGCTGGATTTCTTCCGCCGCCAGGACCGTCATCTCGGCGATCTCCTCGGCCGTCGGGTCGACGGTGACGTGCGTGTCGGTCAGGAAGATGATGCCGCGTTGCGAGATCAGCATCGAAAGCGTCGACAGGTCGTGGTCCTTGATGCCGAGGCGGGGGCCGATGATCAGGGTGACGTTGCGCAGATGCCGCTCGAAACGTCCTTCGAGGCCGCAGACCATGGCATCGGCATCGCCACGCTTCAGGGCGAGCGCGGCGATCACCGTGTTGTCGGTGCGCACCATGGTGCGGGCGGCCTCCGTTGTCACGCCGCGCCGGCCGGCGAGTTCGATCAGGAGGTCGACATAATGGCGATAGCGCGGATCGTCCTCCGGATTGATCAAGCCGAAATCGACGCCGGGCTTGATGCGCAAGCCGTAGCGCTTCAGGCGCACTTCGATGACGTGCGGGCGGCCGATCAGGATCGGCTCGGCGATGCCTTCCTCGAGCACCACCTGGGCGGCGCGCAGCACGCGCTCGTCCTCGCCATCGGCATAGATGACGCGCTTGGCGGTCGATGCCTTGGCGGACGAGAACACCGGCTTCATCACCAGGCCGGAGCGGAAGACGAAGCGGTTGAGCTTGTCGATATAGGCGGCGAAGTCGGTGATCGGCCGTGTCGCGACGCCGGTGTCGCAGGCCGCCTTGGCGACCGCCGGGGCGATGCGCAGGATCAGGCGCGGATCGAAGGGCGAAGGGATCAGGAAGTCAGGCCCGAAGATCGGCGTCTCGCCGGAATAGGCGCGCGCCGCGACATCGGAGGGTTCTTCGCGGGCAAGGGCCGCGATCGCCCGCACCGCCGCCATCTTCATCTCCTCGTTGATGGCGCTGGCGCCGCAGTCGAGTGCACCGCGAAAGATGTAAGGAAAGCACAGTACGTTGTTGACCTGATTGGGAAAATCAGAACGGCCGGTGCAGATCATCGCATCGGGACGTGCGGCGCGCGCCGCTTCCGGCATGATCTCCGGATTGGGGTTGGCCAGCGCCAGGATCAGGGGCCTCGGCGCCATGTGCTGCAGCAGTTCCGGCTTCAGCACGCCTGCCGCCGAGAGGCCGAGGAAGACGTCGGCGCCGGGGATGACATCGGCCAGCGTGCGCGCATCGGTGTCCTTCACATAGGGGTCTTTCCAGCGGTCCATCTCGTCGACGCGGCCCTTGTAGGCGACGCCGAAACGGTCGGTGACCCAGATGTTTTCCACCTGCGCACCAAGCGAGACCAGCAGGTTGAGGCAGGCAAGGGCGGCAGCACCAGCACCCGAGGTGACGATCTTGATGTCCGAGATGGTCTTGCCGGCAAATTCCAAGCCGTTGAGCACGGCGGCAGCGACGATGATGGCGGTGCCGTGCTGGTCGTCATGGAAGACCGGAATGCCCATGCGGGCCTTCAATTGCTCTTCCACCTCAAAGCATTCCGGCGCCTTGATGTCCTCGAGGTTGATACCGCCGAAGGTCGGCTCCAGCGCCGAGATCGTCTCGACCATGCGCTCGATGCCCGGCGCGTCGATCTCGATGTCGAAGACGTCGATGCCGGCGAACTTCTTGAACAGGACAGCCTTGCCTTCCATCACCGGCTTGGAAGCCAGCGGACCGATGTTGCCGAGGCCGAGCACGGCCGATCCGTTGGAGACGACACCGACCAGATTGGCCCGCGCCGTATAGTCGGCAGCGGTCGCCGGATCGTCGCGGATCTCAAGACAAGGGGCGGCGACGCCCGGCGAATAGGCGAGCGCGAGGTCGCGCTGGTTGCCGAGCGGCTTGGTCGCCTGGATCTCGAGCTTTCCCGGTCTTGGATACTTGTGGAAGTAAAGGGCGGCTTCGTCGAGGTCCGAACGTGCCGTCTTTTTGGTCTCGCCTTCCATGCGGCTACTCCCTCGAAATCTGCCTGAAGATTCCTTTTAGCATGCGGCCAAGGTTTTTCGCGACGCTAAATGACGCGCCGGCAGCTTTACCCGGCGGCGCGTCAAAAATCACTATCTATCAAATGCTTATGCCGATTTCATCGCATATGAGTCCTGCTGCGCGCAGGCGCGTCTATCAAAAGGCGCTGACGTAGAGACCGCCGTCGACCGGTATGTTCTGACCGGTCAGATAACCGGCATGGACCGAGCACAGGAAGGCGCAGATCTGGCCGAACTCCTCCGGCGTGCCGAGCCGCTTGGCCGGAACATCGGCGCTGATACGGGTCTTGCGCGCGGCGGCGGCCGCTGGATCCTCTGGCGTGCCGGCCTCATGCGGGCCACGCAGCCGGTCGGTGTCGAGCTTGCCCGGCAGCATGTTGTTGATGGTGACGTTGCGGTCGATCACTGTTCGCGCCACGCCGGCGAGGAACGAGGTCAGGCCGGCGCGCGCGCCGGACGACAGGTCGAGGCCGGGGATGGGGACGTAGACCGACAGCGAGGTGATGTTGACGATGCGGCCGAAGCCACGCGCCGCCATGCCGTCGATGACGGCCTGAACCAGCTCGACCGGCGTCACCATGTTCTGGGTCACGCCTTCAAGGATCTTGGCGCGATCGAGTTCACGGAAATCGCGCAGTGGCGGGCCGCCATTGTTGTTGACGAGGATGTCCGGTTCGGGGCACGCGGCGAGCAACGCCTTCTGCACCTCCGGCTTCGAGACGTCGCCGACGACTTCGGTCACCGTCACGCCGTAGCGCTCGCGCAGCTCGGCGGCGGTCTTGGCCACCAGCTCGGCATTGCGCCCGTTGACGACGATGTCGCAGCCGGCCTCGGCCAGTGCCATGGCGCAACCACGCCCAAGCCCTTTGCTCGAAGCGCAGACGATGGCCTTCTTTCCGCGAATGCCGAGATCCATGATGATTTTCTCCTTGTGAGCCGCCGGCAAGCTAGTCCTTCGGCTGGACCAATCGCAACCGTCATACGGTTGTTGCATGAATCGGGGCATAGCCTGCGCGAAAGCAAGGGTGAAATCGCGATGTCCGGCCAAGAGCCCCGCACTTTCCGCAGCATGTTCATTTCCGACGTTCATCTCGGCTCGAAGGCGGCCAAGGCCGAATTCCTGATCGATTTCCTTAGATATCACGACGCCGATATCATCTATCTGGTCGGCGATATCGTCGATGGCTGGCGGCTGCGGCGGAGCTGGCACTGGCCGCAAAGCCACAATGACGTCGTGCAGAAATTGCTGCGCAAGGCGCGCAAGGGCGCCAACATCACCTACATCGCCGGCAACCATGACGAGTTCGCGCGCCAGTTCCAGGGCGTGCATTTCGGCGGCATCGTCGTTGCCGACCGCGCCATCCACGAGACCGCCGACGGTAAGCGGCTGCTTGTCATCCACGGCGACCAGTTCGACACCGTCGTCCACAATGCGCGCTGGCTCGCCTATCTCGGCGACCACGCCTATGACGCGGCCATGCTGGTCAACCGCGTGGTGACGCGGCTGCGCCAACTGCTCGGCCTGCCGTACTGGTCGTTCTCGTCATGGGCTAAGGCCAACGTCAAGAAGGCGGTGAACTTCATCGGCTCGTTCCAGACCATGCTTGCGGAAGAGGCGCGCCGGTCGCATGTCGACGGCATCATCTGCGGCCATATCCATCACGCTGCCATCGAGAATTTTGGCGATGTCCAATACATCAACACCGGCGACTGGGTCGAAAGCTGCACGGCGGTGGTCGAGCATTTTGACGGCCGGATGGAAATCCTGACCTGGGCGCAGGTGCTGCCCGAGGCGCCGGACGAACCCTTTATCCCGTTGCTCCTCGAAGACCGGGTCGGGCAGGCGGCCTGACGCGGCACGCGCCGCGGATTTTGGGATTAATCGATTAGGCCAACCGGTTTCGTCCGGTTTTCGCCCATGTTAAGGGATCGACACACGTTGCCGTCCGGTCGAGTGCAGCGTTATTGGATCGATTCATGTCGCTGCCGCCGCTTTCGCCCGAACAACTCGTCAAGCCGCGCCATTTCGAACTGCGCATGAGCCTGATCTTCGCGACGCTGTTCGTGCCGCTCGGAACGCATCTGCCCTATTTCCCGCTGTGGCTGCAGGCCAAGGGTTTCCACGCCGAGCAGATCGCCGTCATTCTGGCGGCCCCGATGTTCCTGCGCGTGGTGACGACGCCGTTGCTGACCGCACTGGCAGACAGGGCCAGGGATCGCGCCGATGTCTATGTCGCGCTGGTGGCGGCGTCGCTGCTGCTGTCGGCCGGTTATTTCCTGACGCCGACCTACGCCATGGTGCTGGCGGTTTCACTGGCGCTGACCATTGTCTGGACGCCGCATTCGCCGATCGCCGATTCGCTGGCGCTGTCGGGTGTGCGCCGCTTTGGCTCGAACTATACGAGCATGCGCAAATGGGGCTCGATCTCCTATCTGTTCGCCAATGTCGCCGGTGGCTTCATCCTGTCGGCAACCGGTTCCGGGGCTGTTCCGGTGATCATTTTCGTATCGCTTGCCGCTGCCCTTGCCGCCGGCTTGCTGGCGCCGCGTCTCGGCCGTCCGCGACGTGCCTCGCCGCTGTCGGCCACCGACATCCAGCACGCGGCACCGAAGCTTCTCAACCCATATTTTCTGTATTTTTCCATCGGTGTCGGCGTCATCACCGCCAGCCACGCATTCCTCTACGGCTTCGTCTCCATCTATTGGAAATCGATCGGCCTCAGCGATTCGATCGTCGGCCTTTTGTGGGCGTGGGGCGTGGTGTCGGAAGTCTGTATGTTCATGATGTTCACCCGCTTTTTCGGCTCGTTCTCGGTCGTCTCGATCATGGTAATGGCGGGGATCGGGTCCATCGTGCGCTGGATCGCCTTTCCGCTTGTCTGGCCGCTCGGCCTCGGCGTTGCCGGATTCTTCGGCGTCCAGACGCTGCATTCGGTCTCGGTGGCGCTGGTGCTGATCGGCCTGCAGAAGATGATCGGCGAAACGGTCTCCGAGGAGCGTACAGGTGCTGCGCAAGGCATCGCCTATTTCTCCAACGGCTTCTTCATGGCGGTGGTGACGCTGGCGTCCGGCCCGCTCTACGACCGTTTCGGCGTCGATGGCTTCTTTGCCATGATCCCGATCGCCTTGATCGGACTGGGGCTGATCGGGCTTGCGGCGCGCTCAGCCCCACAGCGCCGTATCAGGCGGTGACACCAGCGATCCGTGGTAGACGAGCCCAGGCGCACGGTCGCGGGCAAGCAGCAGCGGACCGTCGAGGTCGACGAAATCGGCATCCTGGGCGAGCAACACGGCCGGCGCCATCGCCAGCGACGTGCCGACCATGCAGCCGACCATCACGCCGAAACCGAGTTCGCGGGCGCGATCGCGTAGCACCAATGCCGCTGTCAGCCCGCCCGATTTGTCGAGCTTGATGTTGACGGCATCGTAGAGGCCGACAAGCGCTTCGAGATTCCCGGCCTCATGCACGCTTTCATCGGCGCAGATCGGCACTGGGTGCGCGATATGGCGCAGGATCTCGTCGTGGCCGGCCGGCAGCGGCTGTTCGATCAGCGCGATGCCCTGCTTGGCGGCGAAGGCGAGGTTCGCGACGATGTTGTCGTCGGTCCAGCCCTCATTGGCGTCGAGGATGATGCGGCTGTCGGGTGCGGCTTGCCTGACGGCGCGGATACGGGCGATGTCGTTGTCGCCGCCGATCTTGACCTTGAGCAGCGGCCGCGCCGCATTGGCGCGCGCCTGCGCCGCCATCGCCTCCGGTTCGCCCAACGACAACGTGTAGGCCGTTTCAAGCGCTCGTGGCGAAATGGCGCCAATGGCAGCCGCCACCGATGTACCGCTGATCTTTGCCTCCAGGTCCCACAGGGCGCAGTCGATGGCGTTGCGGGCAGCTCCGGCCGGCATGGCTTCGAGCAAGGCACTCCGGCTGATGCCGCCGGCGATCCGCTCACGCATGGCTTCGATCGCCTCGCTCACGCCGTCCATGGTCTCGCCATAGCGTTTATAGGGAACGCATTCGCCACGACCCGTGTGGCCGTTCTCGCTGATCGTGCAAGTGATGACTTCGGCTTCGGTCTTGGAACCGCGTGAAATGGTGAAGGTTCCGGCGATCGGGAAACGTTCTGCTTCAACAGAAATGACACGCGCCATATTTTTCTGCTCCGGCTATGCAACAACGGGCGAGTCGGCAAATCGACAGCTTGGTTTCGTCAGGCTAAACAGGACGCCATGTTGACCATCGGCAAGCGCGACGCAAGCGGCACGACCGCGGGGGAGGCTGACCACGAACCGCGCGTGGCGATCGGCGAGGAGGACGGCGTTCTCGGCTGCGCCTTCTCGGGAATCTGGACGACACGGACCGTCGCGCTGATCGACGCCGACATGCGCAAGATCGAGAAACGAAGTGGTTTCAAGACCTTGGCGCTCGATCTTTCCAATATCGAGAAGATGGATACCGCCGGCGCCTGGCTGATTGACCGGCTGGTCAGTGCCTTCGAGAAGAAGGGCGTCAAGGTCAGCATGCAAGGCCAAAGCGAGATCGCTACCATCCTGCTCGACGCGGTGGGCGAGGCCGTTCGGCGCGAACCCGAATCCAGCGCCGCCGGTCCGCCCAACATCATCATTCGCGCGCTGGAGGCGGTCGGCCGGCGCGTCTACGAAATGCGCGACGACTTCCTCGCCTCGATGAACATCCTTGGCGCCACCATCCGCGGCGCGCAGATGAAGCTCGGCCGTGGCCACGCCGTCAACCCGGCGGCGATCTTCAACCAGATCGACCGCATGGGCGTCGGCGCCATACCGGTGGTGGTGCTGATGTCGGCGATCGTCGGCGCCATCGTTGCCCAGCAAGGCGCCTATCAGCTCAGCTATTTCGGCGCCGATATCTTCGTCGTCGACCTGGTTGGCGTGCTGATCCTGCGCGAGCTCGGCGTGCTGATGACGGCGATCATGATCGCCGGCCGCTCCGGCAGCGCGATCACCGCCGAGATCGGCTCGATGAAGATGCGCGAGGAGGTCGACGCGCTGAAGGTCATCGGCCTCAACCCGATCGGCGTGCTGGTCTTTCCGCGCCTGGTGGCGCTGGTCATCGCCTTGCCGTGCCTGACCATCATCGCCAATTTCGCAGCACTCGGCGGCGGCATCGTCGCGGCTTGGCTGTACTCCGATATCGCGCCAGCCGCGTTCATCGACCGGCTGCGCGTCGCCATCGATCTCAGCACCATTTTCGCCGGCCTGATCAAGGCGCCGTTCATGGCCATGATCATCGGCACGATTGCCTCGGTCGAAGGCATGAAGGTCGGCGGCAGCGCGGAATCGCTCGGCCAGCACGTGACCGCCTCGGTGGTGAAGTCGATCTTCGTCGTCATCATCCTCGACGGGCTTTTCGCCATCTTCTACGCAGCGATCGAGTTCTGAAAATGGCGGTGCGCAGCAGGACAAAGGCGGTCGCGGACCAAACGGGCGAGAGCGACATCGTGCTGACCGCACACAACATCACCGTCTCCTTCGCCGACAAGCTCATACTCGACAAGCTGTCGCTCGATATCCGGCGCGGCGAGATCCTTGGCTTTGTCGGTGCCTCGGGTGCCGGCAAATCCGTCCTGTTGCGAACCATTCTCGGCCTGACGCGCAAGCAGTCGGGCACGATCAAGCTGTTCGGCGTCGATGTCGGGAAGGCGAGCGATGTGGAGCGCCTGCGCATCGATATGCGGCTTGGCGTGCTGTTCCAGCACGGCGCCCTGTTTTCGGCGCTGACGGTGCTGGAAAACGTCCAGGTGCCGATGCGCGAATATCTCGACCTGCCGCGAAAGCTGATGGACGAACTGGCGATGCTCAAGGTCGAGCTGGTCGGGCTGCCGCCGGACGCCGCGCAGAAATTCCCGTCCGAACTTTCCGGGGGCATGATCAAGCGGGCGGCGCTGGCACGGGCGCTCGCGCTGGACCCCGATATCGTCTTCCTCGACGAGCCGACATCCGGCCTCGATCCGATCAGTGCGGCGGAATTCGACGAACTGGTCGTCAAGCTGCGCGATACGATGGATCTGACGGTTTATATGGTGACGCACGATCTCGACACGCTTTTCACCGCTTGCGACCGCGTGGCCGTGCTCGGCAACAAGAAAGTGCTGGTCGAAGGCACCATTGACGACATGCTGAAGAGTGAGGAGCCGTGGGTAAAATCCTATTTCCGCGGAAAACGCGCCCGGCAACTTGATCTTGCGGCGCGCGCATAGCCATAAGTGGGACAATGGAAACCAGAGCCAACTACGTCATTGTCGGCATTTTCACGCTGGCCGCGATCCTGGCGGCGTTTGCCTTCGTCTACTGGACGGCGGCGATCGGCGACAAGGGCGAGACCACGTTGCTGCGCGTGCGTATTCCAGGCTCGGCTTCCGGGCTTGGCCGCGGTAGTTTCGTGCTGTTCAACGGCGTCAAGGTCGGTGATGTCAGGCGCGTCTATATCGACGTCGACAATCCGACAGTCGCCATCGCCGACACCGAGATCGATCGCCTGACGCCGATCACCAAGTCGACGCAGGCCGATATCGGCCTCGCCGGCCTCACCGGACAGGCCAATATTGAACTCAAGGGCGCCGACCCCAAGGAAGTAAAGCTCCTCGACCAGGCCGAAAAGGAAGGCAAGGTCGCTGAGATCATCGCCAACCCCTCCGCCGTGACCAATCTGCTGCAGACTGCGCAGAACATCTTCACCCGCGCCGACAAGGTGCTCACGGAGCTCGAAGGCTTCACCAAGGACGTTCGCGGGCCGCTGACGCAGACTGTGCAAAATGCGCAGACATTCTCCAATGCGCTGGCCAAGAATTCGGACGGTATCGACAAATTCCTATCCAGTGTCAGTACGCTCTCCGACGAGCTGAAAGGCGTTTCCGGCAAGCTCGACGGCACGCTGAAAGCAGCGGAAGGTCTGCTCAACGCCGTCGACAAGGACAAGATCAAGAGCATCGTCGCCAACGTCGATACGGCAACCGCGAATCTCAAGGAAACGTCGACGCAGCTCGACGGCGTGATCAAGAATGTCGACACGGCGGTCGGGTCCGTCAACGATTTCGCCAAGCAGACGCAAGGCACCCTGGCCAAGGTCGATGGCGTGCTCGACGGTATCGATCCAGCGCAGGTCCGCTCCGCACTGGCCAACATCCAGAAAGCCAGCGAAAACGCCGACAAGGCCGCCGCCGACATCGCTGAGGTGACCGACAAGTTCGCCGACCGGGCCGACGATATCGACCAGACGATCAAGGATGCCAAGCAACTCGCGCAGCGGCTCAACGACGCTTCTGTGCGTGTCGACGGCATCCTCGCCAAGGTCGACACTTTGCTCGGGTCGGGGCAGGCCAACGGCGTGATGGCCGACGCCAGGGATACGCTGAAGTCGTTCAAGCAGGTTGCCGACACGTTGAATGCCCGGCTGGGCGTCATCACCGACAATCTGGCGCGTTTTTCGGGCCAGGGGCTTTCGAATGTCGAGGCGTTGGTGCAGGACAGCCGCCGTTCGATCAGCCGCATCGAGGAGGCCGTAACGGATCTCAGCCGCAATCCGCAGCGCATCCTTTCGGGTGGCGATGGCGAGGTTCGGCAGTTCGATGGCAGGGCGCGGCGTTGACTTCGGCTTCGGCGCGCCCCAAGAACATGAGCCGCGAAAGCGGGTCGATCTTACGATCCGGGGACAACGGGGATCGCGTGAAGTCTGTGTGGGTGAGAACGGGCGGGTTGACATCGGCTGCGGCACTGCTTGCCCTGACGCTGGCCGGCTGCGCGGTGTTGGGCGGCAAGCCTGCGCCGCTCGATACGTTCGAGCTGTCGGCGCCGTCGGTCGACGCGCATGGCCATAGCCGCCGACAAATCCTGATCGCGCAGCCGTCGGCGCTCAAGGCGCTGGACAGCCAGAACATCGTCATCAAGCCATCGGATCGCTCGATCCAGTATCTCAAGGGCGCGCAATGGGCCGACCGGCTGCCGCTGATCGTGCAGGCGCGGCTGGCCGAGACCTTCCAGCGTTCGGGCAGCTTTGCCGGCGTCGGCAAGCCGGGCGAGGGCCTGGCGATCGACTATCAGGTGATCGTCGAGGTCCGGTCTTTCGAAGTTCGGGTCGACGGCGGCGAGCACGCCGAGGTCGACCTGTTCGTGCGTATCCTCAACGACCGCAATGGCGAGGTGCGTGCCTCCAAGAGCTTCACCGCATCCGCACCGGTTTCGGGCAGCGGCAATCCTGCCTATGTCAGTGCGCTCGACAGTGCTTTCGGCGATGCCGCCAAGCAGATCGTGCGCTGGACGGATTCGGTCATCTGATCGCCGTAAACGCTTGATCGCGCACCGTTTCCGATAACGCTGATGCCGAGGCTCTGATGTCTGAGGCCCTGCAAGGGACGCGCCGCCGCAGACGCGCCAACGTCGCAAAATCGGTAGCAAAGAAAAAGGCGGGAAATTTCCCGCCTTTTTGTCTTTTGCCCTATCGGATGATCAATGCAGGCGGCCGCTGGCATGGGCCAGCATGGTGTAGACCTTGCCGGTATCGGATGTCAGGTAGGTCTGCGCCATGATGTTGTCGCGGTCGTTGCGCGAGACATCCTTGAGCAGCTTCTCGAAATCGTCGCAGTAGCGGTCGACCGCGGTGCGGAACTCGGCCTCCGCCTGATACTTGCGGCGGATCTCGTCGAACGTCTGCTGGCCCTTCAGTGTGTAGAGCCGCCGGGTGAAGACGTCACGCTCGCCGCGCCGGTAGCGGTTCCACAGCTCGATCGAGGCGTCGTGGTCGATGGCTCGCGCGATGTCGACGGAAAGCGAGTTCAGCGATTCCACGACATGCAGCGGCGAGCGCTGGGCAGGAGCCGCGCGCGGTGCTTCCGCGGGCGTTGCCGGCCTGGCGTCCTCTTCGCGCGATGCCCCGGTCAGGAGATCGCGCACCCAGCCGCCCTGTGGTGTGCGTGCGCCGGCGTCAGCACGCTGTCGCGGTGCCGCCTCGGCTGGACGCTCCATGTCGAGCGTGCCGCGCAGTGCTGCGCCGCCCAACGGGGCCTGTGGTGTGCGCAGCTCCGGCTGCGGTGCCGGTGCGCGCCGCGGTGGCTCGGCAGGGCGTGCGGCCGGCGCTTGTGGCGCCGGGCGCAGATTGCGTTGCTCGGAGGCATCGCCGCCGCCGCGACCGGACTTCGCAACGATGTCCGAAAGCTCTTTCAGGGCGTTGATCTGCTCGGAAACGGCGCGGCGGATGGCCGAGGTCGATTCCTTTGCCTCTTCCGGCATCTCGATGACGCCCTTCTTGAGCTCGGCGCGGGTAAGGTCGAGCTCGCTCTTGATCGAGCCCGCGGTGCGCCGCATCTCCTCGGTCGCGTCGGCGAAGCGCTTGGTCGCCGAATCGACGACATCGGTGATGGCGTTGCGGATCTTGTCGGCCGACTCCATCGTCTTGCCCTCGGCGTTCTGCAGCGTCTGGCCGACGAGATCTTCGAACGAGCGCATGACCCTTTCGAGATCTTCCGACTTCTTGACCAGGCCGACGGCGAGATCCTCGAGCGACGACTGCCTTTCGAGCGTGTGCTCGAGGTTGCTCTGGGCCGAACTCAGCAGGTCCGAGGCACTGGACAGCAGGCGGCTGTGTTCGTCGAACTTGGTTGCGATCGAAGCGACCTCGCGCAAGGTGGACGACGACAGTTCCGTCAGCCTTGTCGTGTTCGAATCGACCAGCCGTGCCGAGCTGGCGAAGGTTTGCGCGGCTTTCTCCGTGGTGGCGGCGAAGCTTTGCGTGCTGCCGCTCAGGCGTTCGTCGACCTGGCCGAGATTGACCGCGGCCTGCTCGATCAACTGACCGAGCTGCGAACTGGACGTGGTCATGCGGCCAATAAGGTCGGCGACGCTGTCGGACAGCGACGAGCGGGCGCCCTCGACCGCCGACAACGTCTCGGCGGTGCGGCTGGCGAGCGCGTTGACAAGTGCGGCATTCTCGCTGCGCAGCTTCTCGGTGGCGCGTTCGGTGACCTCTTCCATGCTCTTTTGCAGTTCCGAGCCGCCCTGGGCGAAGCGCTCGACCAGCGGCCGCGCGGTTTCGTCGAGGATCTTCGACATTTCGGCCGAACGCGCCGCGAGCATGGTGTTGAGCTCGCGTGTGTTGGCGCCGATCGTCTTGGCGGCATCGTTGGTGCTCTGGCCGATATGCTGGCCAACCGCGGTGAAGGTCTCCGCGATCACATTGGCGCGCGAGACGAGTTGCGCCTCGGCATTCGCCACCTGCTCGTGGATCTTCTGGCCCATGGTCTCGGCCGTGTAGGCGAGGCGGTTCTCGACGCCTGAGACCTGCTCTTCGACACGGGCCGCCGCAGCCGCCGCGCTCGATGCGAGGCGCTCGTCGGCGCCGACAAGTGCCTGTTCGATTTCGCGGGCATGCACGGCCATTTCCTGACCGGTCCGCCTTGCGCGTTCGGCGACCCTCTGCTCGGTGTCGGCAAAGGCGCCGACGATGGTTTCGGTATGCTCGCCGATCGTCGACGAGCTGCTGGCGATGCGCGACACCAGACGCTGATCGGCTTCGTCGAAGATGCGGCCGATTTCCGAGGCACGGCTCGACAGCGCTTCCGAACCTTCGGCGATGCGCGAGACCAATTGCTGGTCGGCGGCATCGAAGATACGGCCGAGATCCGATGCACGTGCGGCAAGCGCCTCGGCCGATTCGCCGATACGCACACCGAGCCGCTGATCGGCGCCTTCGAAGTTGCGCAGGATGTCGCCGGCGCGGGCGGCCAGCGAGTGTGCGGTTTCGACAGCGCGGGCGACCAGCTTCTGGTCTGCCGCATCGAATGCGCCGGCAATTTCGCTTGCACGGGCGGTCAACTGATCGGCGGTTTCCTGGGCGCGGGCGGCGAGCTTCTGGTCCACTACGTCGAAGCTGCCGGCGATCTCGCTTGCACGAGCAGCCAGTTGATCAGCGGTTTCATGGGCACGGGCCAGCAACGAGCTGGAGGTGTCATCCGCGCGGGCAAGCAAGGCGCTCGACGTATCTTCCGCACGGGCGTGGAGGCGACGATCGGCCTCCTCGAAGGTGCGGGCGATGTCTTCGGCCCTTGCCAGCAGGGCGGCGGAGGTCTGCTCGGCGCGCTCGGCGATCTTGCGGTCGGCGTCACTGAACGCAGCACCGGCCTGCTCATGCAGCGTGCTGGTGACCTCCAGGACCTTTTCGCGCAACGCGCCGGCAACGAAGACCGCACTCTTCTCGAGCACGGCTCGGACGTTGTCGACGCCTGTCGAGAGCGCACGCTCCATGGTGCCGGCGCGCTCCTCGATGACGCCGGTCTGGCGGCTGAACGCCTGCTCGATCTTCTCGACATCGGCAGCGATCGCCGCAGAGATATCGGTGCTCCTGGCGGCGATCTGGTCGATATGGCCCGACAGCGAGCGGTCGACGTCCTGGCGGGTCTCGGCGAGCTTACCGAGATCGTCTTCCAGCGCGCGGGCCAGCATATTGCGGCCTTCCGATAGCTTGCCGACATGTCCGGCGATGATGTCGTCGATATCGCTGCGGCTTGCGGAAAGCTTCTGCAGGTCGGCTTCCAGCGCACGCTTGAGGATATCGCGGCCTTCGGCGAGCTTCTCGACCTGGCCGGCGACCAGTCCGTCGATGCTGGAACGACTTTCCGCCAGCTTGGCGAGATCGTCTTCGAGCGCCTTCGACAGGGTCGAGCGCTCCCCGACCAGTCTTTCCGCGTGGTTGTTGACCAGGCCGCTGACGTTTTCGAGATCAGACTCAAGTGCCCGGGCGAACTGTGCCCGGTCATCGATCAGTTTCTGCGACTGGTCGGCAACGGTGCTCTTGATCGCATTGAGGTCGGCTTCCAGCGCGCGCCGCAGGATGTCGCGGCCTTGCGACAACTTCTCGACTTGACCGGCAACCAGCCCGTCGATGCTGGAACGGCTTTCGGCCAGCTTGGCAAGATCGTCTTCGAGCGCCTTCGACAGGGTCGAGCGCTCCTCGACAAGCCGTTCCGCGTGGTTGTTGACCAGGCCGTTGACGCTTTCAAGATCAGCCTCGAGCGCACGGGCGAACTGTGCCCGGTCATCGACCAGTTTCTGCGACTGGTCGGCAACGGTGCCCTTGATCGCATTGAGGTCGGCTTCCAGGGCACGCCGCAGGATGTCGCGGCCTTCCGACAACTTCTCGACTTGACCAGCGACCAGCCCGTCGATGCTGGAGCGGCTCTCCGCCAGCTTGGCGAGGTCGTCTTCAAGGGCCTTCGACAAGGTCGAACGATCCTGAACCAGCTTGTTCATGTGGTCGGCGATGACGCTGTTCACATTCTGCAGGTCGGTTTCCAGCACCCGCGAAAGCTGCCCGCGATCCTCGGCCAGCCTTTCCGACTGGCTGGCGATGACGCCCTTGATCGTGTTCAGATCGGATTCCAGCGCCCGCTTGAGAATGTCGCGGCCTTCGGCCAGCTTCTCGACCTGACCGGCAACCAGCCCATCGATGCTGGAGCGGCTGTCGGCCAGTTTGGCAAGATCAGCCTCGAGCGTCTGCGACAGCAGGCTGCGATCCTCGGCCAGCCGTCCCGAATGGCTGTCGATCAGGCCGCGTATGCTGGACAGATCGTTGTCGAGCGAATGGGAAAGCTGCGTGCGGTCGTCCGCCAGCTTGGCGGAATGGACTTCGATGAGGCTCTTGATGCCGGTGATGTCGTTTTCCAGCGCCTTGGCGAGCACGGCGCGACCCTCGGCGATCTTCTCGACCTGGCCGGCGACGAGCCCGTCGATGCTGGCGCGGCTGTCGGACAATTTGCCGAGATCGGCTTCCAGGGCGCGCGACAGGATGCTGCGACCCTCGGCAAGCTTGCCGACGTGTCCGGCAACCATTTCATCAATGATTGTACGAGTTTGTACCAGTTTCCCGGAGTCTTCATTCAAGGCATTGGAGAGCCTGTTGCGGCCTTCTTCCAGCCTTTCAAGATGGCTGCCGAGCGACGCATCGATGGCCGCCCGCGATTCATTGACCTTGCGCAGGTCCTCTTCGAGGGCGCGCGCGATCAGGCTGCGGCCTTCGGCCAGCTTCTGCACCTGATCGGTCACCGCCGCATCGATGCCGGCGCGGCCTTCGTCGAACCTTGCCAGGTCGGCCTGCATGGCCTCGGCCATGCGCTCGCGGCTTTCGGAAAGCTTGCGGCTGTGGTTTTCGACGGCTTCCTCGATGCCGACGCGAGCGTCGGCGAGCCGCTGGATGTCGCTATCGAAGGAACGAGAGACGACATGACGCGCGGCTTCCATGCGGCCGGCGAAGTCGCTGGCGCGGGCTTCGAGCATGGAGGAGGTCGAAGTGACGATGTCGGCCATGTCGGCGCCGATCTGGGTTTTGCCCTGATCGATCATCGCCGACAGCGTGTCCTTGCTCTCGGCAAAGGTGTGCGCGATTTCGCGGGCACGCTCGACCAGCGTCTCGTTGATCTGGCGGGCGCGGGCCTCGAGCGCCGCGTTGAGCTTCTGCGTTCCGGTGTCCAGTGCCTCGGCGCGAGTCTGGAACTCACTGATCAGCGCCTGGCCGCGCTCGGCGAGCGTCCGCTCGATGCCGTTGAGGCTGGCCTCGAATTCGGAATTGAGGGTGCGCGCGGCGCCGCCAAGCAGAGACACCATGCCGGTGGTGCGATCGTCGAGCAGATCGGTCAACGACCGCGTCAGGCCGTCGGTGGTGTCCGTCAGTTTGGCGATGCGGGTGTCGAGAAGGCTGGCGAAGGCCTCGCCCGAGGTCGACAGCTTGTCGGTGATCGTATCGAGCCGGCCTTCCACCGAATCGAAGATCGACATCGAGCTTTCATTGATGCGGTCGATGAGCGTGTCGCCGGAATTGGTGATCGTCATCGACAGCTTGGTCGACGCATTGAGGATGCTGTCGCGGATGATGTCGGAGGCAGCGCCGATCTCATCCTTCAGCGTCTCATGCGCGCCGGTGATCGAGGCGCGGACGCGCTCGGCGTGGCTGACAACGGCTTCACGCTCGCTGCCGAGCCCGTCGACCAGCGAACGGATGCGGGATTCGTTCTCCGAATAGGAGCGCTCGATCTGGTTGACCTCGCTGTGAACCAGCGTTTCCAGTTCGACGGCGCGGGCGAGCGTGCGCTCGATGCCTTCGCCCATGGCGGCAACCTCGCGACGAACGGCCTGGCCGATCATCATGACGCGATCCTGGGCAAGGTTTTCCGGCTCGGTCAGGCGGAAGGCCACTTCGGTCATCGACTGGGCGGCGATGCGCATTTCCTGGGCGCGGCGAATCATTGCCGCGAAGGCCCAGAACAGGATGACGGGCACGATCGCCGCTACTGCCAGGCCGATCAGTTCGGGACGGGCAAGAAACTGGTCGAGCGTGCGGATTCTCCAGATGCTCGGTCCGAAAAGGAGGTTGGCCAGACCGCCTGCACCGGCGAACCAGGCGAGCGAGACAAAGGCAACGACCCAGTAAATGGTGTTCGAGGCACGCCTGTTGAGGCTGTGCAGGAGCGTCTTATAGTCCTTCTGGCGATCGTCGTTGGCCGGCGCGAAACCGGCGGGCTGGGCGCCATTGCGTGTCTCGACGGGGCGCAACTCGGCAGGCTTGGGCTGGGGCGCGGGTTTCGCGGACTGCTGGCTTTGCGCGGCCTGACTCTGATTGACCGCGGGCACCGGCTTCTCGTTGCGTCCCTCGCGCGCCAGTTCGTCGGCGGCCTGGGATATCTGCGCTTCCAGATCTTCCATCGAAGCCGCGATGTCGAGCTCGCCGTCGCCGGTATCGCTGCTGAGGTCTAGATCAAGCGCCTTTTCGAGTTCCCTGGCCACGTCGTTGTCGAGAGTTCTCGTCGTCGTTGGTTTCTTTGCCATGCCTTCTACCCTGTACTAGCTGCCGCGGGCTTATAATTGTGTTTGTCGTACCCCGCGCAGGAGGCTGAAAATGGACCCCTCGTATCGTAATGACACAGGGGGGTAAAGAAAACATGCATTCCGCGAGATACGTAAAACTTTAAATATAAGGTTAACGGAAGCGTGATTTGGGCGCCGCTTTCGCAACATTTTTCCAGGCCACTCATTAACCCGTTGTCCACTGGAATCGCCTAGCTTTTTGGGCGATCGAAGAAACGGAGTTCGAGTTCATGCGTGGCGAAAGCGGCATTGCCTTCTCAATGCCCGGGGGCGACGTATCCGGACCCAGGCGGTCGCGGCCGGTCGATTTGGCACATCTTGCCCGCCAGACCATGGGCGACCGCAGCCTCGAGCAAGAGGTGCTGGCGCTGTTTGTACAACAGGCGCTGTCGGTGCGCGACAAAATAGTCGATGCCGACATCAAGGACCGGCTTCTGCTGGCGCATGGGCTGAAGGGTTCGGCACGGGGTGTCGGTGCCTTTGCCATCGCCGATTGCGCCACCGAGATCGAGCACCGGCCGGAAGACAACCAGACGCTCGGGCGGCTTGGTGTCCTGATCGACGAAGTGCGCGATTTCATCGCCGCCATCAGTCGCTGAACCCGGTTTGCGGAAAAACGTCACCGAGCGGCGCTTTCGCGCGCAGTTGACTTGTCTGCCGGAGTGATTATCTCGGGCGAGACTCCTTCAGGTGACAAATGACCAAGCTGACTTTCATCGCCCATGACGGCACACAATTCGACATGGACGCCGAAAACGGCTCGACGGTCATGGAGAACGCGATCCGCAACGCGGTGCCGGGGATCGAGGCGGAGTGCGGCGGCGCCTGCGCCTGCGCGACCTGCCATGTCTATGTCGACGAGGCCTGGACGGCGCAAGTCGGCGAGCCGGAAGCGATGGAAGAGGATATGCTGGACTTCGCCTATGAGGTCCAGCCGAACTCGCGGCTGTCGTGCCAGATCAAGGTGCGCGACGCGCTGGACGGTTTGGTCGTCCGGGTGCCGGCCCGCCAGGGCTGAGACACCGATTTTTGCCGGCTGCTGCTTGGCAGCGGCGCATTGCTCATGCAGTGTCACGCGGTTTCCGCTACAGCGCCGCGCGTCCTCTTGGGCGCGCAAAGGACGCTGTAGCACTTTTATTTGGCGCATGATCCTTTCCGAAAATCGGTTCCGATTTTCGGGGTCATGCGCAGCGAGGCACACCGCATGACCGACATCACCAAGACAGACGTCCTCATTGTCGGGGCAGGGCCGGTCGGCCTGTTTGCCGTGTTCGAGCTCGGTCTGTTCGACATGAAGTGCCACCTGATCGACATCCTCGACCGGCCGGGCGGCCAATGCGCGGAACTCTATCCGGAAAAGCCGATCTACGACATTCCAGGCTGGCCTTCGATCTCTGCGCAGGGGCTGGTCGACAGACTGCTCGAGCAGGTCGCGCCGTTCAAGCCTGACTTCACCTACAACCGCATGGTTTCCAGCCTGGAAAAGCTGGAGGACGGCAGCTTTCGCGTCACCACCGACGAAAATGAGGTGTTCGAGGCCAAGGTGGTGGTGATTGCCGCCGGCGGCGGTTCCTTCCAGCCCAAGCGGCCGCCGATCCCGGGTATTGAACCCTATGAAGGCAAAAGCGTCTTCTACTCGGTACGCAGGATGGACGATTTTCGCGGCCACGACCTTGTCATTGTCGGCGGCGGCGATTCGGCACTCGACTGGACGCTCAACCTGCAGCCGGTGGCGAAGAGCGTGACGCTGGTGCACCGGCGGCCCGAATTCCGCGCCGCACCCGACAGCGTCAACAAGATGTATGCCATGCAGGAGATGAAGCAGCTGGAGTTCCAGGTCGGGCAAGTGACCGGACTGATCGGCGCGGACGGCCAGCTCTCATCGGCTGTCATCAAGGGGCCGGACGGAGATGTCGAGGTGCCCTGCACCCGCATGCTGCCGTTCTTCGGCCTGACCATGAAGCTCGGGCCGATCGCAGAGTGGGGGCTCAATCTGCACGAGAACCTCATTCCGGTGGATACCGAGAAGTTCCAGACGTCGGTGCCAGGCATCTTCGCGGTCGGCGACATCAACTGGTATCCCGGCAAGCTGAAGCTGATCCTTTCGGGCTTCCACGAGGTGGCGCTGATGGCGCAGGCTGCCAAGCGCATCATCAGCCCCGGCGAGCGGATCGTGTTCCAGTACACGACCTCGTCGACCAGCCTGCAGAAGAAACTCGGCGTCGTCGGCTGAGCCGCCGGACCACCTCAGCGTTGCGCCAGCCGTCTGTTTCCGCACAATTCCTGGCCGAAACCGTGAATTGCCCTATTCCGCCATCACCGGTGCATGCTCGGCCTGACCGCGAAGCGGTATTTCGGGCATCAGGCCGAGTGCGACCAGCGCCATGAGCAGCGTCGCCGCGGCGACAAGGAAGATCATCTCGAATGGCGCGGCTGAAATAACCTGTCCGATGGCCAGCGTGCCTTCACCGGCAAGCGGCAGGCCGTAGCCAAGGGCGACAGCGCCGAGCATGGCGACACCCAGCGCGCTGCCCAGTGAGCGCAGGAAGGTGAGCACGCCGGTTGCGACGCCAAGGTGCGCGCGATCGACAGCGTTCTGGACCGATACGGTGGCAACCGGGAAGGTCGTTCCGCTGCCCAGACCGACGCAGATCGTCAGGATCTCGACAACCAGCAGCGAGGCGTTCCCGGCGACAAAAGCGAGCAGGCCGAGGCATATCATGGCAAAGAGCACACCAACCATCGCGATCCGCTTGTAGTGGGTGAAATGCTGTAGCATGCGCCCGCTGAGTGTCGCGCCGGCCACGGTGCCAAGCAGCAGGCCCAGCATCGCCAGACCCGACTCGCTGACGGAGAGACCGACGATCGACTGCAGATAGACAGGCAGGTAGACCGCCAGACCTATGTTGGCGGCCTGCAAAAGGAACACAGACAAGGTGCCGGCGAGAACGACTGGGTTGCCGAGCACCTCAAGCGAGATGAGTGGTTCAGCCGCGCGCAGCAGACGCAGTGCGAAAGCAGCCCAGAAAACCACTGAAGCGGCCAACAGCCCGAGAATTTCGCGCGACAGCCATGGATATTCGCTGCCGCCCCAGTTGAGCGCCAGCAGCAGCAATGCCGTGGCCGCGACAAGCAGCAGCGCGCCCAGGCCGTCGATGCGATGCTGCTTTGCGGCGATCGGCAGCTTCTTGAGCGGCTTGTTGATGATCGCCATGGCCAGCAGGCCGAGCGGAACGTTGATCCAGAAAATCAGCGACCAGTGGAGATGTTCGGCAAATGTACCGCCGAGCAGCGGCCCGGCGATGCTGGCGACCGCCCAGGTGCCGGAGATCCAGGCGGTGTAGCGCGCCCGCTCGCGTGGCGGCACAAGGTCGCCGATGACGGTCTGCGTCAAGGTGAACAGGCCGCCGCCACCAGCGCCCTGGATCGCCCGTCCGACAACCAGCACAAACATGTTGGGGGCCATGGCGCTGACCAGCGATCCCAGGAGAAAGATCAGGATTGCCGCATAAACAGTTGGCCGGCGGCCATAGACGTCGGAAATCTTGCCGTAGAGCGGCGCCATGGCGGTCGCGGTCAAGAGGTATCCGGTGACGATCCATGGTAGATATTGCGCATGGCCGAGCGCATGCCCGATGGTCGGCATGGCAGGTGCGACGATGGTCTGATCAAGTGCCGCCAACAGCATCGACAGGAGCACGCCGGCGATGATGGCGTTCTTTTCGGTTTCGGTCAGTGGCGTGCCGGTTTCCACCATCGTTTGCTTGTCGACAGCCTGGTCCCCGTAAGCTTGCGATTGACCGGCCTTGTTCGGCCCTGTCCGGTCCTTTGACCATTTTGATTGCATTGGCGTTTTGAAGCCCGTGCCTGGCGAGCCTGATATATGTCGTCCCGTATAGGCCGATTTCGACAGGCGCCCGAAAGTTTTTCGAAGCTGGCACTACGCTTCAGTGAATTTGGCTTTCGCCGGCGCCGCTGGTTTTCGAGTCAGGCCGGCGGCAGCTGACCACTCTCGATGCGTTCGATGCGATAGCGCAGCAGCCGCAGGATGCGGCTTTCGAAATTGACGCTTTCGACACGATCGAACTGCACCTGTGCCCGGTCATGCCTGGCAAGAACGGCCGCGGTGATTTCGGCGGCCTTGGCCTTGGCGGCGTCGCAATTCTTTTGCGGGTAGGCGGCTTTCAGGTCCTCTTCGAGTTCGCGGCCATGGTTTTTGGCAATCTCGACATGGCGCTCCTCATGGCGCTTAATGTCGGCGGCCAGCGTGTCCCAGAACAGCCTGACATCGGCATCGGCCTTGCGCGGACGGCGCCATTCGGGGAGGATCACCTTCACCTTGACGGTCACCACCGCGTCGGCGATCCGGCAGGAGTTCGATGTCTTCGCATAGCTTATTCGGGTGGTGAAGGCCATCTGCGTGGCGCCCGGGTGCCGCGTGCCCGTGCTTTTCACCTCCGGCCCGCGTTTGGAGAGTTGTGCCTCGATGTCGTCGAGGGTGCTGCCGCCGATGGCGAAATAGCTGTACGTCTTGACGAGATTGGCCGCACCGGCCGGGACGGCAGTGGCGGCAAGCAGCAGCGCACAGAGCAGGGATGGTTTCATGCCAAGCATGGATCGTTTCATCATGTTGCCTCTTCGATCACCTTGCTTTACGGCCGTTGCCAGCGCAACGGAATTGATCCGCTGCGGATCACACCTCGTTGATGAGCCTCTTGGTTGATGAGCCTATGGTTGCTGAGCAATGACAGCTAGGCGATGGCACTTGGCGCATGGACGCCATCTCGACCTTGGCGGCAAGGCCGTGGTGGTCGGCATCCTCAATGTCACGCCCGACAGCTTTTCCGACGGCGGTCTGTTCGACGCCCCCGAAAAGGCGCTGGTCCAGGCACGGCGCATGATCGGGGAAGGGGCACTGGTCGTCGATGTCGGCGGAGAATCGACCCGCCCGGGTGCCGCCGCGATATCGCCGAGCGACGAACAGGCCCGCATCCTGCCGGTGATCGAAGCGCTGGCAAGCTCCGGCGAGGTGCTGATTTCGGTCGATACCTATCGCGCCGACACCGCCCGGCTCGCGGTGGCCGCCGGCGCGCATATCGTCAACGATGTCTGGGGTTTGCAGCGCGAGCCCGACATTGCCCGTGTCGCCGCCGACGCCGGCGCCGGGCTTGTGATCATGCATACCGGGCGGGACCGCGAGAAGCTGCCGGACGTGATTGCCGATCAGTTGGCGTTCCTGCGAAAATCGCTGGAAATCGCCCGTCAGAATGGCGTTGCCGACGACCATATCGTGCTCGATCCCGGATTCGGCTTCGCCAAGGAGACGGCGGAGGAAAATCTCGATCTGATGGCTCGCTTTTCCGAGCTCAGTGCGCTCGGCTTGCCGCTGATGGCCGGCACCTCGCGCAAGCGCTTCATCGGCACCGTCACCGGCCGCGACGCGGCTGACAGAGGTGTCGGAACAGCGGCGACCAGCGTCATCCTGCGGCTCAAGGGCGCCGATCTGTTTCGCGTCCATGATGTCGCATTCAACGTGGACGCGCTGGCGCTCGCAGATGCTATGCTGGCGCGTCAAACCGACTGGGCGAAAGACTGAGCGATGTATGTCATCCGCATGAAGAATTGCGCATTCTTTGCCCGGCACGGCGTGCTGGACGAGGAGGAAAGGCTCGGCCAGCGCTTCTATGTCGATGCCGCTCTTACCGTTGATCCCGGCCGGGCGCTTGTCGAGGATTCCATCGAGGACACGGTCAACTACGGTATCGCGTTCACGGTGATCGAAAAGATCATCACGGGGCAGCGCCGCTTTCTGATCGAATCCCTGGCGCTCGAGGTGGCCCGTGCGCTGACAGCGCGTTTTCCGCAGATCAAAAAGGCCGAGATCACCGTGCGCAAGCCCAACGCCCCAGTCCCCGGTGTGCTCGATTACGTCGAGGTGACCGTTGTCTGGCCCGAATAGCACCGTCTATCTCAGCCTTGGCGGCAATCTTGGCGACCCGGCGAAATCGATGGGCGCGGCGCTGCGCATGCTGGATGCCGACGCGGATACGCGCGTTACCGGCGTGTCCTCGCTCTATCGCACGCCACCCTGGGGCAAGCTCGATCAGCCGGATTTTCTCAATGCGGCTGCCGCAATTTCCACCGGACTTGCGCCACGCGCCTTGCTCGACCTTTGTCTCGATGCCGAACGCCGGCTGAAGCGGGTGCGCGAGGAGCGCTGGGGGCCGCGGCTGATCGACATCGACATTCTGGTATTCGGCGACCGCGTCATTCACGAGACGGGACTGGAAGTGCCGCATCCGCGCATGCTGGAGCGCGCCTTCGTGCTGGCGCCGCTGGCAGAGATCGCGCCGGGCCTGGTTGTCGGTGGCCGCAGCGTTGCGGACCGGCTGGTCGCGGTCGACACTTCCGGTATCGAGCGATTGCCATCCGGCCGCGATTGGTGGCTGGTCTGACGCTTGGGGAGGCGGCAGCAGGGCCTTTTAACCGGAGAAGCCGCCGCCATCCAGGAACCCCTGCTCATGCGGCGTGGTCTCGCGGCCAAGCATCCTGTTTCGGTGCGGGAAACGGCCGAAATTCTCGATGATATCGCGGTGCTCGACGGCGTATTTCAGATAGGGCTCGGCCCTGGCCCGCGTCAGCTCGACCGATATGTGCTGGTCGGCGAGCAGCTCCGAGTGCTCATACGGCAAATAGAGGAAGACGCGGACGTCCTCGTCGAGCGCCAGATCATGGCCCGCCGCGATCGCCTTTGCAGCGAAATATCTGGCCAGCGGATCGGTCGCATACATATGGCCGGTGGCGCGAAAACAGTTCCGCGGAAACTGGTCGAGCAGGATCATCAGCGCCAGCGAGCCTTCGGCGTGTGCCGACCAGTCGTCGCATTCACGCCGCGCGGCTGCGTAGTGCAGATCGAGAAAGCGGTTGCGGAAGTCGGCATCGAAAGCCTCGTTCTTCTCGAACCATGCATCCTCGCCGGCGTCGCGCCAGAATTTGGTGACCGACAGGGCTCTGCTGTCCAATTCCATGCATAATTCCTTGTTCAATCCGCGGGTTCGGATTTGTGCAAAACACCGGCCGTCTCTTCATTGAGTGCCTGGCCGGTACGGCGCGGCTGGGTGAGGGGTGTGGGGATGGGCGTGCCGATATTGCCCCTCAAGAAGCGTTGTCCGGCGCGAACACCTTCGGCGAGCTGGGTTTCGAAACGGGCGGTGTCGCGACGTCGCACATCCTCAATCACCTCGGCCACGTCTTCGGGATCTATGCCGAGCGACTCCAGCGCCGAGCCTCCGAAAACCAGCGCCGATTCGAAGGTTTCGCGCAGCTGGAAGTCGACGCCGGCACGAATGAGCTGCAGCGCTGTTCCGCGGTCGAAAGCCCGGGCCAGCACGGTGAGCAGTGGGAATTCGGCCTTGATCAGCTGGGCGATGCGAACGGCCACATCAGGCTTGTCGACGCAGATCAGCACGGCGCGCGCCCGGCCTGCACCCGCGGCGCGCAGGATATCGAGTCGTGTGCCGTCGCCATAATAGACCTTGAAGCCGAAATCGGCCGCCGCCTGGATCATCTCCACATCATTGTCGATGATCGACACGTCGATGCCGCGCAGCAGCAGCGGCTGGCTGGCGATCTGGCCGAAGCGGCCAAAGCCGATGATCAGCACGCTGCCGGTCAGGCCATCGGCGACGTCGACCCCGTCGAGCGACTGCTCGTCGCGCGGCGTGAGATATCGCAGCGCGATGATCGCCAGCGGCGTCAGCACCATCGAGATGATGACGATCGCCGTCAGGGTCGCGTTGGCCTGGTTGTCGATGATGCCGACCGCGGCGGCTGCCGAATAAAGCACGAAGGCGAATTCGCCGCCTTGCGCCATGAAGACCGCACGTTGCAGCGCTTCGCGATGGCCGGTTTTCAGGACCCGGGCGACGATGTAGATGCCGAGCGCCTTCATCACCATGTAGGCGACGACATAGATGGCAATCAGCCGCCAGTTCGCGACCACCACATGCAGGTCGAGCGACATGCCGACGGCGAGGAAGAACAGGCCGAGCAGGATGCCGCGGAAGGGTTCGATGTCGGCTTCGAGTTGATGGCGGAAGGTCGATTCCGACAGCAGCACGCCGGCCAGGAATGCACCCATCGCCATCGACAGGCCGCTGAGCTGCATGGCGAGCGCCGATCCGAGGACGACCAGAAGGGCGGCAGCCGTCATCACCTCGCGGGCACGCGCATCCGCCAGGATGCGGAAGAACGGATTGAGCAGATAACGGCCTGCCAGTACCAGTCCGACGATCGCGGCAAGGCCGATGCCGACCTCGGTGACGCGCTCCGTCAGGCTGGTGTCGGCGCCGCCGGGCGCCAGGAACGCGATCAGGGCCAGCAGCGGCACGATGGCCAGGTCCTCGAGCAGCAGCACCGACACGATGCGCTGGCCTTTCGGCTCGGCGATTTCGCCGCGTTCCTCGAGAAGCTGCATGACGATCGCCGTCGAGGTCAGCACGAAGCCGGCGCCTGCGACGAAGGATTGCGAGATTGGAAACCCTCCCGCCACGCCAACAGCGGTCAGCAAGACCGCGCAGACGCCGACCTGCAGTGCGCCGAGGCCAAAGATCTCGCGGCGCAAACCCCACAGTCGCGACGGCTGCATTTCCAGTCCGATGATGAACAGGAACATCACCACGCCAAGCTCGGCGACATGAAGAATGGCTTCCGATTCGGAAAAGACGCGGAGACCAAACGGGCCGATCACCACACCGGCGGCCAGATAGCCGAGAATCGAGCCGAGGCCCATGCGCTTGAAGATGGGAACGGCGACGACGCCGGCTGCAAGCAGCGCTACCACCTGAACCAGATCCCTGCTCGATGCCTCTACAGCCATGCCACCATTCCGCTCGTTTGAGGACCGATTCCGATTTCGGAGTTCTATGACAAGGGGCGAAGATAGGGGCTTCGGTGGGGATCGAACAGCCCGAATCCGGATCACCGGCGATGTTGCAGGCGCGTAATACAAGTTGACGCCGGGACCGCGTTGCATCTTGCCACAATCGAAGGCTAAGGACGCTCGGCTTCGGCCATTGGAGGGTGAGCGACGATCAAGTCGAGCCCTTTTGAGGAGATGACTGACATGAAGAAGTTTTTGTTTGTTGCCGTCGGCCTGGCGGTGCTTGCCGGTTCGGCTTGCTCGAAGGCGCCTGAGTGCACGGCCGAGATCGCAACCAAGAAAGCGCAGGACATGGCTGCCGCGCTGCAGGAGGCGATCACCAAGGACCCGTCCAAGGCGGCTGATCTGACGGCCAAGGTGCAGGCGGTGACTACCAAATATCAGGGCGCCACGACATTGGCCGACGCCTGCAAGGCCTATGACGAGGTGACGGCCGCGATCAAGGGTTAAGCGCCTGGTTCAAGCGGTTTAAACGAGGCGGCGACCGTTGGGTCGCCGCCTTTTTTGTCTTTGTTTTTGTGCATGTTGTTCCGCCAAAAGCGGGGCCACTTTGGGCGACATGCATCAGGGATCGGTGATTGTTCAGTTCGGCGCGATGGAACCGACTTCGACGGCATCGACGCGCTTCAGGCTCATGCCGATCACCGGCACCAACTGGTCGTCGACGCGCACCGCAATGGTCACCGTCATCGAATTGTCGTCGGGGATGCGGGCCTGCATGACGCCGCGCAGCTGGTTGCGGTTGATGGTGAAAACGACCTTGCGGGCATCGACGACATTGCCGCCGATGATGTCGAGGCCGGAACCGGTCGCGCCACCCATGAAGCTGCCCTTGTAGCCCTCACGGCCCTTGCGCTCGATCTTGGCCGACATCTGCTGGGTGAACATGCCGACCCGGCAACCGCCGTCGAGTGACATGCCGACCTTGCCGTCCGGCGTCGAGCCGGTGAAGCTGCAGTTGAATTTGGTGCCCTTGTATTTGCCGGCGACGATTTCGCCGGGGCCGATCCATTTGCCTTCGGCCGACTGGAAGAACTGCTTGTCCGGTTCCGCTGCGGAAGCCGCTCCGGCAATACCGACGAGTGCTGTGATCACGGTTGCCAGCGGCAAGACGCTGGACAGAATTACACTTTTCATCGACGACACCCGGCAACAAAGAGGCTGTTTGGAACCCGTCTGACCATGAACAAGATTGGTTAATGCTTCGTCACTACGAGCCCACCGGAAAGCAGTCCGGTAACAATTCCGAAGGTCCAAATGCTGCAGTCCGGTTCACTTGCCGGATGAGGTTGTTTCAGCACCTTTCCTGGTTGCAAACGATGTCAGCGCCGAGAGGAAATCGCCCAGTCCCGGACGCTTCGCGGCGCTGAAGGGCAGGGGACGCGCCGTCTCCATCGCCGCGATGCCGATGCGCGCCGTCATCATGCCATTGACGACGCCCTCGCCAAGCTTGGCCGAAAGGCGCGCCGCCAGGCCGTGGCCGACGATCTGCTGGACGAAACTGTCGCCGACGGCGATCGAGCCAGTGACCGCCAGATGCGCCAGCACGCTGCGCGCCAGACGGAAGAAACCGAGCGTTCCCGGCCGCCCGCCATAAAGTTCCGACAGGCGGCGAATGAGGCGTCCGGCCTCGAACACGACATAGGCGACGTCGACCAGCGCGCGCGGGCTGACCGCCGTCACCAGCGAGACGCGTTTGGCGGCCTCGAGAATCATCACCTTTGCCCTGGCATCGAGGGGGCCGAGAATTTCGGCTTCGGCCAGGCGCACCAGATTGCCGCCGTCGATGATTTCGCCGCGCAGTTCGGCCAGCGCGCGCCGGCCGGCCGCGGTTTCGGGCTTGGCGGCGACGAAGGCCGACAACTCGTCGACCACCGATCGTGCCGCCTTGGGATCGTCGCGTGCAATGGCATCGAGGGCTCGCTTCTGCAGCTTTTCGACCTCGGCGAGGCGGGCGATTGCCAGGAACTCGCGGATGAGGATGACCAGAAGTGCCAGCAAGGCGATGGCTGCCATGCCGGCTGCCAGCCAGCCCAGCCATTCGGCGCGCGAAAAGAGGTCCCGTATGAGCTGATCGGTCCACAGGCCGACAGCCAGCGAAACCAGCACGCCAAAGGCGCCGAAGAAGATGCTGCCAAGCAGCGACCGCCTTCTGGGGGCGATCGCCGGCGGTGGTTCGGCGGTAACGATGTCGGGTTCGTCGAAGACATCGACTTCCGCCGGGATGACCATGGCGACATCGGTCTTCATCGCGCGGGGCTTCCGCTCTGCGTCGGCCTGGGCACGGGTGCCGGCCTGGGCACGGCGCGCCTCAGGCGCCTCTTGTGTTGGTAGGGCTTCCGGCTCGATACGAAATGCGGCCGGCTTGCGGGGCGCGGTCATGCCAGATGATCTCCAATCAGGAACTGCAAGGCACGGTCGAGCCGGATATGCGGCAGCGATAGCGTGACACCTTCGGCGGTGCGTTCGAGCTTTGGTGGACGGAAACGGACGAAGCGGATTGCCGGATCCACAGCGTCCTGCTTGTGATCGGGTCCCGAAATATCGAACACCGCATCAATATTCTCCGGTAAATCACCGGGAAATATGGCTGTTTCCGTTTTTCCATCAAACGTTTCGCCGTTGATCTTCTCGCCGGCGATCGGTGTGCCGATGATGACGGGAAGCGTCTCTCGGCCCTGTTTGACAGTGCCTTCGCGTGTCGCGCGCACCGCCGCCATGGCGACCACATCGACATCGGCGCCGGTGAAATTCGCCCGTGCCACGGCGCGGTCCGCAAGCCGCCGCACAATCGCCTGCAGGCGGTCATGGCTTTCGTGATGCAAATGGTCGGCCTTGGTCGCGGCAACCAGGACGCGGTCGATGCGCCGCGAAAACAGGTCGGTGAGGAAGCTGCCCCGACCGGGACGGAAACAACTGAGGATCTCTGTCACCGCGCGCTCCAGGTCGGCCATGGCGTCGGGGCCGGCGTTCAGGGCCTGCATGGCGTCGATCAGCACGATCTGACGATCGAGGCGCGTGATGTGTTCGCGGAAGAACGGTTTGACGACATGCGTCTTGTAGGCCTCATAACGCCTGTCCATCATGGCGTGCAGCGACCCTGGGCGCGGACGCTTGTCGCCGAGCCCAGCCAGGGGCGCGAAGGTCAGTGCGGGCGAGCCTTCGAGATCGCCAGGCATCAGGAAGCGGCCGGGCGGCAAGGTTGAAAGCGCCCGCTCGTCGAGCTTGCACGCCTTCAGATAGGCGGCGAAGCTTTCGGCCAGGCGGCGCGCCGTCATCTCGTCGGCATCGGCGTTCGGGTCGATCTCCGCCGACAGCGCCCGCCAGGCCGGCGACAGGTCCTCGCGCACCGGCAAAACGGCCATTTCGAAGGCTTCGCGGGAAAAATCGGCGAAGGATTTGCCGAGCAACGGCAGGTCGAGCAGCCATTCGCCGGGATAGTCGACGATATCGACCGACAGTTTGCCGGAGGAAAACATGCGGCTCCAGCCGGAGGCCGATTCATATTCGATGGTCAGCCGCAATTCCGAAATGGCGCGCGTCGAATCAGGCCAGGCGCGATCGTTGACCAGTGCGGCGATGTGATCCTCATACTGGAAGCGCGGCACGGCGTCGTCGGGCTGCTGTTCGAGGAAGGCGCGGGCGATGCGCCCGGATTTCTGAGCCTCGAACAGCGGCAGGCGCCCGCCATGGATCAGATTGTGGACAAAGGCCGATATGAACACTGTCTTGCCGGCGCGGGACAGACCCGTGACACCCAATCGCAGCGATGGAGAAAAAAGCCCGGTGGCCCGGCCCGACAGCGTATCGAGGGCAATCCTCGCCTCGTCGGTGAAGGTGGTCAGCGATGATGCCAAAATATGATCTCTCGGGCTTCGGTCCGTCCGATATAGGCTGTGGAACCCGGCTTTGAAATGGCTTCAGAGATCGGCCGGCGTCAGGAACGCTTCGAGATAGCCGGCGTTCTGGGCGGCTTTTGCGAGATCGCCGTCGAAGCGGACGACCGCCAGGCCCATGGTCGCGAACCCGTGGTTGAGCGTTGCCCGCGCCGTCTCGTCGCCGTCGCCCGAAACCGCCATGGCGAGATCTTCCGTCATCGGGTTGTGGCCGATGACCAGCATCGAACCCGATCCGCCATTGTCGCGGATGAGGCGGAGGTAACCGGCGGCGTCTTCGCTGTAGAGCGTGTCGAAGAACAGAACCCGGCCGGTGTCGGTCTGGCCGGCCAGGCCTTCCAGCGTCTCCTTGGCGCGCTTGGCATTGGAGCAGAGGGTCAGGTCCGGAACATAGCAGCGGGACCGCATCGCGGCGCCCATCATTTCGGCATCGGCGCGGCCGGATGCGTCGAGCGGGCGGTCGAAATCGCGCATGCCGGGCAGTGCCCAGCCGGCCTTGGCATGTCGCAACAGATAAAGCGTGCTCACCCAACCTCCGCTGACGCCGAATGCCGAAACTCTAGGGATTAGCCACGAGAAAGGTGCTGCGCACAATGGCCCGTGTTCTTCAAACACAGCGAATCACCCATGGTGCGGCGCCGCAAAAGGCGCCTGTGCTTCGGCCCGAAGATCACGCCGATGTTCGAAAAGCATGTTGCACCGGATCCAAAGTGTCGGAGCGGAGTTTGGTATCAAAACGACCATCCGCTGCTGCAAAGGCGCCAGCCACCGCACTTTAACAATTGCGTGAGACGGCGGCCGATTGCGCTTGTGCAGGCGTCGGACCGCGAATATATAGGCGCAAAATTTGGGGCAGTTTGGGTGAGTCGAATGAACGACATCGTTACCGCCGATTACATACCCTCCGAAGACGAGCCGTTCATGAACGAGCGGCAGAAATCCTACTTCCGCCAAAAGCTCGTCACCTGGAAGAATGACATATTGCGGGAAGCGCGCGAAACACTCGAAATCCTGCAACAGGAAAACGCCAACCACCCCGATCTTGCCGACCGCGCGTCTTCGGAAACTGACCGCGCTATCGAACTCAGGGCCCGCGACCGTCAGCGAAAGCTCATTGCAAAGATCGATTCCGCCCTGCAGCGCATCGACGAAGGCACTTACGGCTATTGCGAGGAGACCGGCGAGCCGATCGCGCTGAAGCGGCTCGATGCCCGTCCGATCGCGACGTTGTCGATCGAAGCGCAGGAGCGGCATGAGCGCCGCGAAAAGGTCTATCGCGACGACTGACGCATCGGCCAAGGGCTGCGCTCAAGACAGTTTGCAGTGACGCTGACGTTGAAATGGCCGGTTTTCCGGCCATTTTTGTTGGCGCGCCACGCATCCGTCCGAACAGGCGAATGCACGCCCAGGACCTTGACCGGTCCAATTTCCCGACTGGCGGGGCAGATCAGGATCTGATCATCTCTTCTGGCTGGAGAGTTCGCCCAGAAGCTTCGTCATTTCGTCGTCGAGCGACGGCGGCGCCTTCGGCACCGGTTTGCTCACCGGGCCGCTCGAGCGCGGCTGGTCGAGGGACACTTCGAGTTCCTTCATCAGCGTATCGTCTATGCTGTCCTGCCTTGGCGGTGGCGGCGCGTGCCCGACAGCATTGGCATTCGCGGATCCATAGGCGGGCACCGGCGTGACATTGGCCGGCTGGTAACTCTGCGGCTTCGGTGCTGGCGCCGGTGTTGGCGCCGGCGCTGTTTGACGCGGGCGTGCGGGCGGCGCCGCGTTCACCGGCTGCGGAGCAGGTGCCTGCCTCACCGGCGGCGGCGGAGCGGAGTGAGGCGCCCGCGGTCTCGCCGCCGGGGCCGCGGCGGCCGGGACGGGCTGCAAGCCGCCATCTCCGGTCAGCGCCGGACGGCGTGGCGCCGAAAGCCGGATGTCACGTTCGACGACAACGTCGGTCGGGCCGCCGATCAGCAGCAGATGTTCGATATCATCGCGGCGTATCAGCACCAGCCGTCGATGGCTGTCGACGGCGGTGGCGTCCATGACGGCCAGCCGCGTCTTGCGGTTCCTGCCGCCGGCAACGAAGGTTCCGAACGTCAGATTGCGCACGAGCTTGATGATGACCAGAACGATGACCAGCAGGACGAGCGCTGCAAACGTCCACAACAGTGCTGCGGCATAACCGGGGCCCGCCACGCTATCCAGCCATTGCATTGGTTTTACCTGATTGCCCTTGGAAGTGACGCGACACTAGACCGTTGCGGCGGGCCACCGCAAGTTGCGTTTCGCGCTTGATGAACAGCTTGAAAACTCCGAAGGCCGGAAGATATCATTTTTATCCGACATTTGCCGCCCAGGCCTTTTCCGGACTAGGAGAATGTGATTCAACCCGCTAGGGGCGGGTGTCGGAACACCGGAATTCACGAGCAGGGGGCACATGGCCAAGGAAGCGCGCGGCGATTTCTATCCGGTACCGATCGTCGACCAGAATACGCGACCGGGCGCGGTCACCCGGCTCATCATCTTCATCGTCGTTCTGACCGGGGCCGCGATCGTCTTCGGCCTTTTCCGCGAGCGCCTCGGCGACCCTTTTCTGCTTGGCATGCTCGGTGTGCTGGCGATGATCGGTGTCGGCTTCCTGTTCGCCACGGCGATCGGCTTCGTGCAGATCACGCCACGCTCGACCGGTGACGAACTGTCGAAGGCATTCGTTGATTCGATGTCGCAGGGCCTTCTCGTCACGGACACAAAGGGCCGCGTCGTCTACGCCAATCGGGCCTATGCCGACATGACCGGAGCGACGTCGGCGGCCGACCTGAAGACGGTCGAGGGGTTGCTCTCGGATGTCCCCGAAGCCTCGGTGACGATCTATCGGCTGGCGTCCGGCCTGCGCGACGGCCAGCCGGGCGACGGCGAGTTTCGTCTCGCGCAGTCCATTCGGCCGGGCGCCGAGCCCGGCGCCCGCTGGTACCGGGCGCGTGCCCGCGCCTTCAGCATTCCGGGCCAGCGGCTGCCGATGCTGGCCTGGCAGCTTGCCGATATCTCGCAGGAGCGGGCCGAGCAGGAGCGTTTCTTCCTCGACCTGCAGAAGGCGATCGATCACCTCGACCACGCACCAGCCGGCTTCTTTTCGGCCGACCAGGACGGTCGCGTCACCTACATCAACGCCACGCTTGCCGAATGGCTGGGCATCGACCTTACCAGCTTCACGCCCGGCTCCGTCACCCTGCCGGAGATCGTGGCCGGCGACGGCATGGCATTGGTCCGCTCGGTCAAGGCCGACCCCGGAACGACACGCAACGCGGTCATCGATCTCGACTTGACGACGATGACGGGCGAAGCACTGCCGGTGCGTTTCATGCACCGCGTTTCGGCCAGCCGCGAAGGCCTCAACGGGCCAACGCGCACGATCGTGCTCAACCGCACGCAGGGCGAGGACGCCTCGGCCGACCTGCGCGCTTCGGAAGTGCGCTTCACCCGCTTCTTCAACTCGACACCGATGGCGATAGCCGGTGTCGACCACAGCGGGCGCATCCTGCGCACCAATGCGCCTTTCCTGTCGCTGTTTTCGTCGGTCGTCGACCGCGACGCCGTCGATCGTCGTGTGCGGCTCGACACGGTGATCCACGAGCGCGATCGGCCGGCCTTCGCCGCGGCTTTCGAAAAGGCGCAGCAGCGGCAGGCCGACATCGAGCCGATCGACACCTTGCTGCCCGGCAACGACGACCGGCACATCCGTTTCTACGTCAACGCGGTCGCCGACGGCACCGGCGGCGAGGGCGCCGAGGAGTCGGCCATCGTCTACGCCGTCGAAACGACGGAGCAAAAAGCGCTCGAAGGGCAGATGGCGCAAAGCCAGAAGATGCAGGCGGTCGGCCAGCTCGCCGGCGGCATCGCGCACGACTTCAACAATGTGCTGACCGCCATCATCATGGCGTCCGACCTTTTGTTGACCAACCATCGCCCGTCGGACCCATCCTTCCCCGACATCATGAACATCAAGCAGAATGCCAACCGGGCGGCCTCGCTGGTGCGGCAATTGCTGGCCTTCTCGCGCAAGCAGACGCTGCGGCCGGAGGTGCTCAACCTGACCGACGTGCTGGCCGATCTCAGGATGCTGCTGGCTCGCCTTGTCGGCAACGACATCAAGCTGAAGGTCGACCATGGCCGCGACCTGTGGCCGGTCAAGGTCGATATCGGGCAGTTCGAACAGGTGGTGGTCAATCTTGCGGTCAACGCGCGCGACGCCATGCCGGCGGGCGGCGATCTCACCGTGCGCACGCGCAATGTGGCCACCGAGGAATGCAAGGCCTTTTCCTACCGCGAACTCACCCCGGCCGACTATGTCGTGGTCGAAGTCGAGGATACCGGCAGCGGCATCGCGCCAGACGTGCTCAAGAAGATTTTCGAGCCCTTCTTCACCACCAAGGAGGTCGGCAAGGGCACCGGGCTTGGCCTGTCGATGGTGTACGGCATCATCAAGCAGACCGGCGGCTTCATCTTCTGCGATTCCGAGGTCGGCAAGGGCTCGACTTTCCGCATTTTCCTGCCGCGTCATATCGCGGAAGCGAAAAAAGCAGGCGAGCCCGACGATCTGCCGGCGGCACCGGCGAAGGTTGCCGATGCGGCCAAGGATCTGTCCGGCTCGGCCACGGTGCTGCTCGTCGAGGACGAGGACGCCGTGCGCATGGGCGGCATGCGGGCGCTGGTATCGCGCGGCTATACCGTGCACGAGGCATCCTCGGGCGTCGAGGCGCTGGAAGTGTTCGAGGCGCTGGGCGGCAAGGTCGACATCGTCGTCTCCGACGTGGTGATGCCGGAAATGGATGGGCCGACGCTGCTTGGTGAATTGCGCAAGCGCCAGCCGGACATCAAATTCGTCTTCGTGTCCGGCTATGCCGAGGACGCATTCGCCAGAAACCTGCCGGCAGATGCGCATTTCGGCTTCCTGCCAAAGCCGTTTTCGCTCAAGCAACTGGCGACGATCGTCAAGGATGTGCTGGAGTCTTAGAATTTTCTGATGCTCTTTCCCTTGCGCTACGCCGTGACAACGCCATGATTGCGGGTGAAACGGCAAGTGGGCTTGGGGGAGCAGCGGTTGACGCCACACAACGAAGCAGACAAGGGTGCCTACGCCGACACGGTGTTGCTGCCGGGTGATCCGCAGCGCGCCGAATGGATGGCGCAAACTTTTCTGGAAGCGCCGCGCTGCATCAATCGCCGACGCGACGCCCTTGGCTTTACCGGACTGTTTCGCGGCAAACCCATCAGCATCCAGGCGACAGGCATCGGTGTCTCGTCGTTTCTGATCTATGCGCATGAATTGCTTGACTATTATGGTGCCCGGACGTTGATCCGCACCGGCACCTGCGGCAGCCTGACCGCCAAGGCCAAGCTGCGCAGCCTTGTCATCTCGCAATCGGCGCAGGCGGAAAGCGCTCAAAGCGGTCAGGTCTTCGGCCTCTACAAAGCCGTCGCCGGTCCGGATCCCGCACTTCTCAGCTGTGCGCTGGCCAAGGCAGCCGAACTCGGCATCGACCATTGTGCCGGCCTGACGGTTTGCAGCGACATCTTCTATCACCCGGAAGGACGCGGCCGTTTTGCCGATGCGCAGGCAGCCGGAGCTCTGGCCGTGGATATGGAAACCAGCGCGCTTTATCGCATCGCCGAGCATTTCGGGGCTCGGGCGTTGTCGATCTGCACGGTGGTCGACAACATCGAGACCGGGGAACTGACCGACTACTCCGAGCGCCAGGACCTGTTCACCGATATGAGCCGGCTGGCGCTCGCTGTCGCCGTGGAAGGAGGCTAGGGCGGTTCACCGTTTCACGGAAACGCCGAACCGCTCTATCCCTTTGTTTTGACGCAATCGGGAAAACCGTTTCACACTTTTCCTGGAATTGCTCTAGGCGGCTTGCCGCTTCGGCACCATCTGTTCATCCATGCCTGGACGATGGCCGCGCAAATAGAGCGCGCAGGTGGTGCGCAGCATCGAGGCAAAGTTTGGAATGGCGCCGTTGATCTCGATGGCTTCGTCGTAAAGCTTCGAGATGAATTTCGGCGTCGTCAGGCCCTGGTTTTCCGCGATCTCATCAAGCAACGCCCAGAATGTCGCTTCAAGCTGGATGCTGGTCGAGTGGCCGTCGATGCGAATCGACCGGTTGATCTGGCGATAGCCTTCGGGGTCCTGGCCCGCAAATACCCTGCACATCCGACAAACCTCCCATGCTTGTTGGTCTTGGGCGGGCAGGCGTGCAGCCTGATACCGCTCGACCTGTCCCCATCCGCATTCTCGGGCAAAATTGCCGGTACGGCAATCGGACTTTCGTCCCTGTTCCCTAAAGCGCATCGCGTTTGAACGGATTCAGGCGACGCGCTTTAGGTGTTTGTCTTCATGCATGTCGTTCTCGCAAAACCGGGGCCAGTTTTGCGCGACATGCACTAGGCAAGCCAGTTCACGGTTTTGGGCGTGGTAACCGGCTGCCACCATTTTTTCCCCGCGCCGCCCATAATCGGTTCCAGACCAGGGCGGAGACTGATTTGGCCAAAGCGATCCATTCCATGATCCGGGTTCTCGATGAGGCCCGATCCATCGATTTTTACAGGAATGCCTTCGGGCTCGATGTCGCCGACAGGCTGGACTTCGAGACATTCACACTCATTTACCTCAGCAATGCCGAGTCAGGGTTCGAACTCGAACTGACCGTGAACAAGGGTCGGATCGAGCCTTACGGACTTGGCGATGGTTACGGTCACCTCGCGGTCTCGGTCGCCGACCTCGACAGCGAACATGATCGGCTCGGCGCGCTCGGCCTCAACCCCAAGAAGCTCGTCGAGTTCAACCATGACGGATCGCTGATCGCCCGCTTCTTCTTCATCGAGGATCCGGACGGCTACAAGATCGAGGTTCTGCAACGCGGAGGTCGCTTCAAATAGGGGACAGTGCGACCGCACCGGCAGGTGCGGTGCCAGCAACGGCGCTCTCAAGCATGTCGCCCAAAAGTGCGCAGCGGTTTTGGGATAACGACATGCACAAACAAGGTCTTGAGGCTCGTCAATTGTGACGCGCTTCAAGAGGCGCAAATAGCAAGCAGGGAGGAATAAATGGTCACGATCTATGACGGGAAGCCTGGACTTTCACGTCGTGAGCTTCTCAAACGCGGTGGCATCGGCGCGCTGCTCGTCATCTCCGGCAGCGCGGTCATCAGCCCCGAACATGCCTGGGGGCTCGAGACATCGGCGCTCAAGCCCGAAACCATGGCGACGCTGATCCAGATGGCGCGCGACATCTATCCGCACGATCAGGTTCCCGACAAAAATTACGCCATTGCCGTGAAAGGCCATGACGAGCAGGCCGGCAAGGACGCCGCCTACAAGACGATGATCGAAGACGGCATCGCCGACCTCGACAAGAAGTCAGGGGATGGAGGCTACCGGGGCCTTGGCTGGGAGGACCAGCGCGTCGCGGTGCTGAAGCAGGTCGAGGCAACGCCGTTCTTCCAGGCCATCCGTGGTGGCCTCGTCGTCAGCCTCTACAACCAGAAAGAGGTCTGGCCGATCTTCGGCTACGAGGGCGAGTCCTTTTCCAAGGGCGGCTACATCGCGCGCGGTTTCAACGACATCGAGTGGCTCTGAGCCCCGTCGTTCTTGAACCCGCAAACAGAAAATCATGGGAGGAAACCATGGCTGCAGCATTTGATCTGAACAACGACGGCGTGGTCGTCATCATCGGCTCGGGCGCCGGCGGCGGCACGCTCGGCAACGAACTTGCCCAGAAGGGTGTCGACGTCGTCATCCTGGAAGCCGGCGCGCGTCACGAATACGAGGATTTTGTCAACGACGAGTGGGATTCGTTCACCCAGCTTGCCTGGAAGGACAAGCGCACCACCTCCGGCGACTGGCGTGTGGCCAAGGATTTTCCGAACCTGCCGGCCTGGATCGTCAAGTCGGTCGGCGGTTCGACCACGCACTGGGCCGGAGCGTCGCTGCGTTTCCAGGAACACGAGTTCAAGACGCTTTCGACCTACGGCAAACTGGAGGGCGCCAACCTGCTCGACTGGCCGATCACGCTGTCCGAGCTGGAGCCATACTATGCCAAGGCCGAAGCCAAGATGGGCGTCACCGGCACCAACGATTGGCCGAGATTGCCGGGCAACAACAATTTCAAGGTGTTGAAGGCCGGCGCCGACAAGCTCGGCTACAAGGAATGCCACACTGGGAACATGGCGATCAACTCGGTCGAGCGCGACGACCGCATGTCCTGCCAGCAAACCGGCTTCTGCTTCCAGGGCTGCAAATGGGGCGCCAAATGGTCGACGCTCTACACCGAGATCCCCAAGGGCGAGGCGACAGGCCATCTCGAGGTCAGGCCGAACGCCATGGTGGTCAAGATCAACCATGATGACTCGGGCAAGGTGACCGGCGTGGTCTACGCCGACAAGGACGGCAAGCTGCAGGAGCAGAAGGCCCGCATCGTCGCCGTCGCCGGCAACTCCATCGAAAGCCCGCGGCTGCTGCTCAATTCGGCGTCGGGCAAATTCCCCGATGGCCTTGCCAACTCGTCGGGGCAGGTGGGCAAGAACTACATGCGCCACACCACGGGCTCGGTCTATGCCATCTTCGACAAGCCGGTGCATATGTATCGCGGCACCACCATGGCCGGCATCATCCGCGACGAGGCGCGCCATGACCCGTCACGCGGTTTCGTCGGCGGCTACGAGTTCGAGACGCTGTCGCTCGGCCTGCCGTTCATGGCGGCCTTCCTCGATCCGGGGGCTTGGGGCCGCTCCTTCACCACGGCGCTCGACCACTACGACCATATGGCAGGCCTGTGGATCGTCGGCGAGGACATGCCGCGCGCGGAGAACCGCATCACGCTGCATGCCGACATGAAGGACGAGCACGGCATGCCGATCGCCGACGTGCATTTCGACGATCATCCGAACGACACCGCGATGCGCAACCATGCCTACAAGCAGGCCTCGGCGCTTTACGCGGCGGTCGGCGCTACGCGCACCTTCCCGACGCCGCCCTATCCGTCGACCCACAATCTCGGCACCAACCGGATGAGCGAGAAGGCGGCCGACGGTGTCGTCAACAAGCACGGCCAGACGCACGACATCAAGAACCTGTTCGTGTCGGACGGCAGCCAGTTCACGACGGGTGCCGCCGAAAACCCGACCCTGACGATCGTGTCGCTGGCGATCCGCCAGGCCGACTACATCGCCACGCAGATGTCGGCCAAGACGATCTGAGCCGGCAACACACCGCCCCGTAACCGGGGCGGTGCAAACTTCAGCGTCCTCCCGGACCTCTGAGCGGAACGCGTAACGCGCGTTCCGCCTTTTTTCGCCTTGGTTTTTGTGCATGTCGTTCTCCCAAAACCGGGGCCACTTTTGGGCGACATGCATTAGGCGCCGACCGGCTGCCCGTCCTTGCGGCGGATGGCGACCACCGAAGGGCGCGGCAACTGGCCGTCCTTGAAGTCGGGCCACAAAGTCTGCACCTTGTCGAGCGTCTCGGCATCTTCGGCCGGGTGCTGGACCGACAGGAACAAGGTCGTGCCGTCGGGCGTGAAGCAGGGTCCGGTTGCTTCGGCGCCATGCGGGCAAGTGAACAGCAGTTTCGGCAGGCCACGCGCCGGGCCTTCCGTGTCGACGCCATAGACGCCGTCCGGCAGGTCGAAATCATTGGCGCCGTCGGTCGCCACCCAGAGCCGACCAGCGGGATCGAAGGTGATGTTGTCGGGGCAGACGAACCAGCCATTGTCCGATGTGTCCGGGTGGAAGGTCGCACCGACCGCGGCATCTTTGGGATTGCCGCACAGCACGAACAGATCCCAGGCATATTGGTCGGCCGTGTGGTCGGCGTCGGTGCCGCGGCCGCCTGGCGGGATCAGTTCAACGATGTGGCCCCAGAGGTTTTCCGGACGCGTGTTGGCCGGGTTGACCTTCGACTGGTCGCGCTTCTTGTTTTTGGTCATCCATCGGTGTCGCGCCAAGTGTGTCCGCCGCGAGCCGTGTTTTCAGCAGAACTTCGGCCTGATCGGCAAAGCCGTTTTCTGCCGTAAGCTTGCCCTGGCCGTGGACCAGCGGCAGCCAGGTCATGGAGCCGTCGGCGTCGTAACGGGCGACCGAAAGCACGCCGTCATCCAGCAGGTCGTTGCCAGAGGCCGGTTTGGCCGGATCGTAGGCCTTGTTCGAGACGAAGCGGTACATGTATTCGAAATAGTCGTCGTCGCCCATGTAGACGACGACGCGGCCGTCCTTGTTGAGGACAACCGTGGACGCCTCATGCGACATGCGGCCAAGTGCCGTGCGCTTGACCGGCTTGGACTGGGGATCATAGGGGTCGATCTCGACCACCCAGTCGAAACGGTTGGCCTCGTTCGGCTCCTTGTCGAGATTGAAGCGGTCATGGAAGCGGCCACGGCCATAGATGTCGGAACCGTCGAAGCCATAGCGGTCGAGAACGTCCGCGGTCGGCGCCTTCTTCGGATCGCCGCCGAACAGGTCGGAAACGCCTTCCTCGCAGGTCAGCACGGTGCCCCACGGGGTGAAGCCGCCGCTGCAGTTATAGCTGGTGCCGAGCACCTTCGTGCCGGTGGCGTCGGCAGATGTCTGCATCAAGGCATGGCCGGCAACCGGACCGGAGACGGTCATTTCGGTGTTGGCGGTGATGCGCCGGTTGAGCGGGCTGTCCTCGACCAGCGACCACTTGCCGTCCTTCAACAGCACTTCGACGATCGAGTGGCCCATCGCGGCCATGCCGAGATCGACCTGTTCCTTGCTCATCGTCTTGCCGGCGTCATCCTCGGTCATGCCGGAAAACATGACGTTGGGCGAAATGTATTCGTTGTTGACGCAAAGCAAGCCGTGGTCGGAATTCACCGTGCCTTTCGGCAGCGGCAGGAAGGCGATGTAGTCGCAGTTGTAGCCGAAGCGCTTCTCCTGCTCGTCGGCGGCGATCTTGTTGCCGTCGAAATCCGGCAGGCCGGCCACAAGCGGGTCGCCCCAGCGTGCGACGATCGTGGTCTCATAGCCCTCGGCGGCGGCGTGGGTCTTGTCATAGACGCGCTTCAGCTCGGGAAAGCCGAGTGTGGAAAGCGCAGCCGCGGCATGTGTTTCGCCGGCAAACAACGAACCGACGAAGCTGCCGCCGGCAATCAGCGCACCAGATGCAAGGCTGCCCTTCAGGAGGGTACGGCGCGAGACGCGCTCGGCTATGACGTCGCGAATGACAGGGGAGGATGAAGACGGGGAGTTGGCCATTGTGTCTGCCTCTCAAGGTGGATGGTGACGGCGCACCGCTGCCTATCCAGTTTCGGCAACATCCAGATGACATGAGAGACGGGCAGGCCCGCCGAGGCGGCGGCCATTGCCCGGGAATGGCCTACTGGCCGGCTCCCCTGGTGCAGGTCGAGGCCGTGAACGCACCGTCGGGCTGCTTCATGATGATGTCGAAGGAGGGTGCACTCTGGCCGTCCAGCGTCGCCTGGGTCAGCGACAGCGCGTTGCCGCCGGCGGTATAGCCACCCAGCGGTCCCAGCCACGAGATCACGCCGTTTGCATCCATCTGATAATTGTAGCCTTGCTGGGCGGTCCCGAAGGTGACCGGGCCGCTGTAGACATTGCCCTTGATGGTGATGTCGCCGAGGTTGAGAAACATGCCAAGCAGGTATACTTCGCAGTGGTAGACGCCGTCGGGCATCTTGCCGTCGCTGAAATCGGCTCGTGCTGTGCCGGTCGCTGCCGCCAGAAGCAATATGCCGATGGAAATGCGTGAAATGCCGGATGCCATGACGTCGCTCGTTTGAGGAGCGACCTTGCCCTACTTTTGCGCTGAGCCGCAACATTTGTCGTCCACGATCTGCCGATGAAGATCAAAAACTAGGCACCTTGCCAATTTGGGCGAAAATTAGGCAAAGTCCGTGTGCGCTGCGCAAATTTCTCTCAATCAATTTTTAACCGCCCTTCTTTGTTTCCATAAAGCTAATATATCAAACGACTGATAATATTGAGTTATTGTCCCTTGTTTGGCATCTCTCCAGCGATTGGCATGGGGGTTGCATTGCATTGTTGCGGTGCAATCAACCAGCCTGGGAGTGTTAGGCATGAGGGGTAGTTTCTCGACAATAACAAAAATGTTTTCGGCCAGCGTCGTTGCCGCCGGCCTGTTGATGTCCGCACCCGCCAGGGCGGCTGACGACACGATCAAGGTCGGCATTCTCCATTCGCTGTCGGGGACCATGGCGATCTCGGAGACGACGCTGAAGGACGCCATGCTGATGCTCATCGACGAGCAGAACGCCAAGGGCGGCCTGCTCGGCAAGAAGCTTGAGGCCGTGGTCGTCGATCCAGCTTCCAACTGGCCGCTGTTCGCCGAGAAGGCGCGCGAGCTGATCTCCAAGGACAAGGTTGCCGCGGTGTTCGGCTGCTGGACCTCGGTGTCGCGCAAATCGGTGCTGCCGGTGTTCAGCGAGCTCGACAACATCCTTTTCTATCCCGTCCAGTATGAGGGCGAGGAAAGCGAGCGCAACGTGTTCTACACGGGTGCGGCGCCGAACCAGCAGGCCATTCCGGCGGTCGACTATCTGATGAGCGAGGATGGCGGTTCGGTGAAGCGCTGGGTGCTCGAAGGCACCGACTACGTTTATCCGCGCACCACCAACAAGATCCTCGAGGCCTATCTGAAGGCCAAGGGCGTCGCGGCGGAAGACATCATGGTCAACTACACGCCGTTCGGCTTCTCCGACTGGCAGACCGAAGTTTCCGCAATCAAGAAATTCGGTTCGGCTGGCAAGAAGACCGCCGTCGTGTCAACGGTCAATGGCGACGCCAACGTGCCGTTCTACAAGGAACTCGGCAACCAGGGCATCAAGGCCGAGGACATCCCGGTCATGGCCTTCTCGGTCGGCGAGGAAGAGCTTGCCGGTCTCGACACCGCGCCGCTGGTCGGCCATCTCGCCGCCTGGAACTACTTTGAAAGCGTCGACACGCCCGAGAACAAGAAGTTCATCGCCGATTGGCACAAGTTCATCAAGAACGACAAGCGCACCACCAACGACCCGATGGAAGCCCATTACATCGGCTTCAATATGTGGGTGAAGGCGGTCGAGAAGGCCGGCACCACCGATCCGGACAAGGTCATCGACGCCATGATCGGCGTTTCGGTGCCCAACCTGACCGGCGGCTATTCGACGATGATGCCGAACCACCACATCACCAAGCCGGTGCTGATCGGTGAAATCCAGGCCGACGGCCAGTTCGAGACGGTTTCGCGCACCCCGGGCCTGGTGATGGGCGACGAATGGTCCGACTACCTGCCTGACTCCAAGGACCTGATCTCCGATTGGCGCGCGCCTCTGTCCTGCGGCAACTTCAATGTCGCCACCGGCAAATGCGGCGGCAAGGGCACAAACTGATCCTCCCGGGTCCAGGTCTGGGCTGTTAAGTCCACGACCTATGACCGCCAGCGTCCGGACGGTTTCCTCCGCCGTCCGGACGCCCAATTCAACCTGCAAGGGTCGCCTGAAGCCGATGAACCTGTTCCGTGCGATTGGCCTGACGCTTTTGTTCCTGCTGGCGACGCTGTCGTCGTCGGGTGCTGGCGAAGCCGATCTGCGTGGCATCATCGCCAAATTCGCGACGGCCAAGGGCTTTTCGGAGACGGGGGCTGTCGTTCACGACCTGACGGCTACGGGTGATCCCCTGGTCGAACGGCCGCTTGCGGCACTCGCCGACGGCAACCTCTATATCCGCAAGGCCGATTCGCTGGTCTTCGTCGGCAAGGAAGCAGGTGACAGCGTTGAGTTGTTCGATCCGCTGAGCGGCGAAAAGTCGGCGGATGCCGCCAAGGACGACATCACCAAGATCAAGGTCAACAACACGCTGCGCCGCGTCATCCGCGATGCGCTGGGAACGCTGACGCTCGGCGCCAAGGATCCGGCCGTGCGCATCGCCGCCGCCGACACCATGTTCAAGACACCCGATGCCGCAAACATCGGGCCGCTCGACACCGCGATCGCCAGCGAGACCGTGGCCAGCGTCAAGGCCCTGCTCGAACAGGCTCGTGCCGCCTCTGTCTTGGTCTCCGACCGGCCGGATGCCGACAAACTGGCGGCCATCGCGCTGATTGGTGCACGTGGCGACCGCGATGCGGTTTCGCTGCTCACCTCGGTCGAAGCGAACGCCTCGGGCGCGGTCAAGGACGCGGCGACGGGGGCTATTCGTAACATCAATTCGACGCTGGCATTCTGGGATGCCGGTCAGAACATCTGGTACGGGATTTCGCTGGGTTCGGTGCTGCTGCTGGCGGCGATCGGGCTTGCCATCACCTTCGGCGTCATGGGCGTCATCAACATGGCGCATGGCGAGATGGTCATGCTCGGCGCCTACACGACCTTCGTCGTCCAGCAGGTTATCCGCACATCCTTTCCCGGCCTGTTCGACTGGTCGCTGGTGATCGCGCTGCCGCTCGCCTTTCTCGTCGCGGCGCTTGTCGGTCTCGCCATCGAGCGCGGCGTCATCCGCTTTCTCTATGGACGGCCGCTGGAGACACTCTTGGCGACATGGGGCGTCTCGCTGATCCTGCAGCAGGCTGTGCGCAGCATCTTCGGGCCAACCAACCAGGAAGTGGGCAATCCCGCCTGGATGTCGGGCTCGTTCAATGTCGGTCAGCTCGCAATCACCTGGAACCGTCTGTGGATCCTGGTTTTCGCGCTCACCGTCTTTGCCGTGCTGCTCTATGTGATGAAGCGCACGCCCTGGGGTCTGCAGATGCGCGCCGTCACCGCCAACCGGCGCATGGCCGCCTCGATGGGCATCAGGACGCCATGGGTCGACGCGCTGACCTTCGCGCTGGGTTCCGGTATTGCCGGTATCGCCGGTGTCGCGCTCAGTCAGATCGACAATGTCTCGCCGAATCTCGGCCGCGGCTACATCATCGACAGCTTCATGGTCGTCGTCTTCGGCGGTGTCGGCAATCTGTGGGGCACGCTGGTCGGCGCCTTCTCGCTCGGCATCGTCAACAAGTTTCTTGAGCCCTATGCCGGCGCCGTGCTCGGCAAGATCGTCGTGCTGGTCCTGATCATCCTGTTCATCCAGAAGCGCCCGCGCGGCCTGTTCGCGCTCAAGGGCAGGGCGGTGGAAGCATGATCACCGGTCGCTTCTTCGCCGCGGGCGCGGACCGCCGCATCGCCATCACGATTCTCATCCTGCTGGCGGTGGCCATCATCGTGCCGCTGCTCAACCTGGCTGTGTCGCCAACCGGCGCCTTCTACGTGCCGTCCTATATCGTTGCGCTGACCGGCAAATATCTCTGCTATGCGCTGCTCGCCTTAGCGCTCGACCTGGTCTGGGGTTATTGCGGCATCCTTTCGCTCGGCCACGGCGCCTTCTTCGCGCTTGGCGGCTATGCGATGGGGATGTATCTGATGCGCCAGATCGGCACGCGCGGCGTCTATGGCAACCCGATCCTGCCGGACTTCATGGTGTTCCTGAACTACAAGGAATTGCCGTGGTTCTGGTATGGTTTCGACCATTTCTGGTTCGCTGCGATCATGGTGCTGGCGGTGCCCGGCCTGCTCGCTTTCGTCTTCGGCTGGTTCGCCTTCCGCAGCCGTGTCACCGGCGTCTATCTCTCCATCATCACCCAGGCGATGACCTATGCGCTGCTGCTCGCCTTTTTCCGCAACGACATGGGTTTCGGCGGCAACAACGGCCTCACCGATTTCAAGGATATTCTCGGCTTCAACGTGCAGGCAGACGCAACGCGTTCGGCGCTGTTCGCCGCCAGCGCGCTGATGCTCGCGCTTGCCGTCTTCGTCACCTGGGCGATCGTCGGTTCCAAATACGGCAAGCTCTTGATGGCGGTGCGCGACGCCGAGAGCCGCACCCGCTTCCTCGGCTGGCGGGCGGAAAACGTGAAGCTGTTCGCCTTCACCGTATCGGCTGTCATGGCCGGCATCGCCGGCGCCCTCTACGTGCCGCAGGTCGGTATCATCAATCCCGGCGAGTTCGAACCGTCCAATTCGATCGAGGTGGTGATCTGGGCGGCCGTTGGCGGGCGCGGCACCATTGTCGGGCCGATCATCGGCGCGCTGCTGGTCAATGCCGGCAAATCCTGGTTCACCGGCGTGCTGCCGGAATTCTGGCTGTTCGCGCTCGGCGGCCTGTTTGTCGCCGTCACGCTTTTGCTGCCCAAAGGCATCGTCGGCATGTGGGATTCCTGGCGCGGAAACGCCAAAGCGCTGCGTGCGGCATCGCTGGCCGAGGAGGCCGGCACCGACCCTGTCGTCCCGCCGCCGCGGAAGATCGTTCGCAGTGCGGCGACAAAGCCGGGCGATTGGTCCTCGTCCAGCCCCGAACCGCAGCCGGCGGAGTGAGCGACGATGAGCAAGTCGAACACGATCCTCTATCTCGACGGCGTCTCGGTTTCCTTCGACGGCTTTCGCGCCATCAACAACCTGTCGCTGGTGCTCGACAAGGGCGAGATGCGCGCCATCATCGGCCCCAACGGCGCCGGCAAGACGACGATGATGGACATCGTCACCGGCAAGACGCGGCCCGACGAGGGCGAGGTGTTCTTCGACGGCCAGGTCGACCTGACCAAGCATGATGAAGCCGAGATCGCCATGATGGGCATCGGCCGCAAATTCCAGAAGCCGACGGTCTTCGAAAGCCACACCATCGAGGAAAATCTGATGCTGGCGCTGAAGGGGCCACGCTCGATCTTCCCGGCGCTGTTCCATCGCCGCTCGGCCGCCGAAGCGCGGCAGATCGACGACATTCTCGGCATTATCCGGCTCGGCGACAAACGCGATCAACTGGCAGCAAATTTGAGCCACGGGCAAAAGCAGTGGCTGGAGATCGGCATGCTGCTGGCGCAGGACCCGAAGCTGCTGCTGGTCGACGAGCCGGTCGCCGGCATGACCGATTCAGAGACCGAGGAAACCGCGCGGCTGCTTAAGGAGATTGCGCGCGACCATTCGGTCATCGTGGTCGAGCACGACATGCATTTCGTGCGCGAACTGGGCGTCAAGGTCACCTGCCTGCACGAGGGCTCGGTGCTGTCCGAAGGCACGCTCGATTTCGTTTCGGCCGACGAGCGCGTCGTCGAAGTCTATCTGGGGAGATGAGCATGGTCTGGCGGGTTCAATTCCATCGCTTCGATCTGTCCTTCCTCAGGTTCTGGAGAAGGCGCTGACATGCTCGAAGTTTCGAACGCCACGCTCCACTACGGCGCTGCCCAGACACTGCGCGGCGTGTCGCTGAAGGCCGGCGCCGGCAAGATCACCTGCGTGCTCGGCCGCAACGGCGTCGGCAAGACCAGTTTGATGAGATCGATCGTCGGCCACCACCGGCTGACGAGCGGAAGCGTTGCCTTCGAGGGGAAGGCGCTCGACCGGAGCGCGGCGTATGACCGCGCCCGGTCGGGCATCGCATTCGTACCGCAAGGCAGGGAGATCTTTCCGCTGCTCACGGTGCGGGAGAACCTCGAATCGGGCTTCGCGCCGCTGAAGCGTGCCGACCGCAACGTGCCCGCCCATGTCTTCGAACTGTTCCCGGTGCTGAAGCAGATGCTTGGCCGCCGTGGCGGCGACCTGTCCGGCGGCCAGCAGCAGCAGCTCGCCATCGGCAGGGCGCTGGTGATGCGGCCGAAGCTGCTGGTGCTTGACGAACCCACCGAAGGCATCCAGCCGTCGATCATCAAGGATATCGGTCGCGCGATCCGCTATCTGCGCGACCAGGCGGGCATCGCCGTGCTTCTGGTCGAACAATATCTCGATTTCTGCCGTGAGCTTGCCGACGAGGTCAACATCATGGACCGCGGCCTGATCGTCCATACCGGCCCGGCGGAAGATCTCGACAGGGCCGATGTCCGCAAATTCCTGACCGTCTAAAGCGCGTCGCATCCAAACGGATTCAAACGACGCGCTTTAGTTTTTTGCTTCTGTGCATGTCGTGTCCCAAAACCGCTGCGCACTTTTGGGCGACATGCACTAGAATCAGTACTGACTTCAGGTGACGCTCCGAAGTCTTTCGCAAGTCCAATATTTCTTCGATCCAGTCATCCGTGTCTCTGGCGCACTGGCGGCTGCGTGCTAGTCTTTTTCTTGGCTTTTGTGAGTCGGCCGCTTCCGTTTCAGTCTGGTTTATCGCAGATCGAGGGGCGCGGCGAAGGCCGGGCAAGTTCCACGCAAGCCAGCATTCCTAGCTTCCCTCCTGCGATCTGATTGTCGTTCAACGCGTTTGGGCACACAGGCTAAGGGACAGCCATGGAACGTTACGTCGAGGACTACCAGAAGCGGCGGCTTACCGAGCGCGTCGATATCATCACCGCCATCAACATATTGAGGTCCCAGGGGTACGACCGCGACGAACTGATCGAGGAAATCACCAAGGTCTTCTACGTCGATCTCGATGCTTTCAACGAAATTGTCATGGCCGCATAGAAGCCGCTTCGCCCGTTCCAGCAATCATAGACGCGGTATTGATGCCCGTGGTCAGCTCGCGCGCCGGAATGCCGAGGCGGTGACGCGGTTGCGGCCGCCGCGCTTGGCGGCGTAGAGCGCCTTGTCGGCGGCGCTGAGCACCTTGTCGAAGCTGAGGCCCTCCTTGGTGCCGAAAGCAAATCCGGCACTGACCGTGCATGTCAGGGGACCCGTCTCGGTTTCGATGCAGCACGCGGCGAAGGCAGCCCGTATCGCCTCGGCGGTGGCCTCAACCGTTTCGGGCAAGGTCCGCTTCAGCACCAGCGCGAATTCCTCGCCGCCCATGCGCGCGGCGACGTCGGCCGGGCGAAGATTGCCGGCGAGTTCCCTGGCGAACACCCTCAGCACCTCGTCGCCCGCGGCGTGGCCGAATTCGTCGTTGATGGCCTTGAAGCCGTCGAGGTCGAACACGACCACAGCGGTGAAAGCGCCGACCGGTGCATTGCCATGCATGTCGAACAGGGCGCGGCGGTTGAGCAGGCCGGTCAAGGGATCGGTCAGGGCGTTGTGGCGGTGATGCCTGGCCAGGCGCCCCTGATTGAGCGCCAGTGACAGCGCACCGATGCCGGTCATGCTGGCGATGACGATGATGAGGCTCAACTCCTCGGCCCAATTGCTTGGCGCATGCCCGAGGATCAGCTTTCCGTCCCAGGCGAGAACCATGGCGCAGAGAGCGAAGGACGTGGCCGTCGCCGAATAGAGTGCGGTGATGCCGATCGTGAGCGCTGGGGCTTCGTTGCGGCCCTTCCAGTATTCGAACGCCGTTGCGAACAGAAGCAAGGCGGCAAACAGGTTCTCGAACATGAAACCGAGACCGTCATAGCCAAGCGCCATGGGAGGGAGCGCGACGGCCAGCGCGATGCTGCCAAACACCGTTCTCGGGACCGGCGAAGCGCCGGTTCTGAACTGGTAGGCAGCGCCGAGCATGGCCGAAAAACCAAGCAGGAGCAGGGCAAGGGCCGCGATGCCAAGCAGACGCCCGGGCATGTCGATATAGGCGTCATAGGCAAAAATGTCGCCGACCACCAACAGCAGGCTGATCGCCCATGTCAGCAGGAATTTCTCCGAGCGAGCGGTCAGCCACATCCCAAACAGTGTCAGGCTCAGGCAGGTAGCGGAAAAACCGACAGCCAGCAGAAGTGAAGTGTAGTCGAGCGACATGCCCCTCGTTCCTTGCCGGCGGCGATCCCAGCTCTGCGGCTTGGCCCGGCTGGATTCATGCAGCAAGGAGGTATCGATAAGGTTACGACGGTGCCGAAATTACCACGATTGGACACTTTGCTACGCGCAAAACGCGTATGAGACGCGCTTAGCGTATGAAAAGTCCTATGCTGGCGCTCTCAGTCGGCCACCCGCTGCATCAGTGCCATCGCGCCGAACGGCGCGCGCACCTTGCCCTCGGTGATGAAGTAGACGAACACGTCGCGCGGCTGCACCGGTGCTTCGGTGGCGGGATCGGCGCGCGGCAGGTCGGCCGGCACCTTGCCTTCCGCCCAGGTCCTGGCACGCGCGGCCCATTCGTCGAGGCCTTTGGGCGTGTAGCAGTCGGGGTTGTCGTCGCTGCCGGTCTGCAGCCGGGCATAGATGAAATCGCCAGTGACGTCGGCGATCGCCGGATACTTCGCGTGGTCGGCATAGACGATCGCCACCTTGTATTTGCGGACCAGGGCAGCGAATTCCGGCACGATGAAACTGTCGTTGCGCACCTCGACCGCGTGGCGCAGGGCAACGCCGTCCTGCTTTTCGGGGAGTAGTTTCAGAAAGGCTTCGAAATCGTCCGGATCGAATTTTTTCGTCGGCGCGAACTGCCACAGGATCGGCCCGAGCTTTTCGCCGAGCGCCGCCACGCCCGAGCCGAGGAAACGCGTCATCGATTCCCCAGCCTCGCCGAGCACGCGCCGGTTGGTGACGAAGCGATTGCCCTTCAGCGCATAGACGAAACCATCCGGCGCTTCGCTGGCCCATTTGACAAAGGTCGGCTCCTTGAAGCTCGAATAATAGGTGCCGTTGACCTCGATGCTCGGCACCTGCCGGCTGGCGTATTGCAGCTGCTTCGCCTTGGAGAGCTTTTCGGGATAAAAGGACGTGTCCCAGGGCTCGAACGTCCAGCCGCCCATGCCGGAGCGGATTGTTCCCGATTTGCTCATAGTCATCCTCCCGAGTTCAGAAAATCAGGCCGTCGTGATCTCATCGACGGCTTTGGCCATGTCGACGAGCACCCATCCTGGCCGGTATGGATTGGGCCGGCGACCCGTTTCGTGGAAACCATAGGCCAGATAGAGCGCGATGTTCCGCTCCATCCTGGCATTGGTGTAAAGCCGCAGTTCAGGCAAGCCCCACAGCCGGGTCTGTTCGTCCGCGTGTTTGAGCAGGGTGATGCCGAAGCCCTTGCCCTGGAAAGCAGGGGAGACGGCGACGGAGAAGATCATCGCGTGGTCGTCATGCCGTTCCAAAGTGAGCAATCCAGCGGACTCACCGCCATTCTCCAAAACCCAGACCTCGCCGCGTTCAATCCTCGACGCATAATCTTCGGTGACCGGGATCGGCGGCGTGCCGAACAGAGTGGTGTAGGGCGCGTAGGCGGCTTCCGTCAGCGAGACGACCGTCTGGAGATCACCCGCAAGCGCTCTTCGGAGTGTCATTTCAAAAGCTCCCCAGCGCCAGCCGGTCCGGCCATTACTCCGCCGCTTCGCGCTTGCCTCCGGGGCGCCGCTCCAGAAGCTCCTTGAGGAACTGGCCGGTGTAGCTGCGCTTTTCGCGCACGATGGCTTCCGGCGTGCCGGAGGCGACCAGTTCGCCGCCGCCGTCGCCGCCTTCGGGGCCGAGGTCGAGCACCCAGTCGGCGGTCTTGATCACCTCGAGATTGTGCTCGATGACCACCACCGTGTTGCCCTGGTCGACCAATTCGTGCAGCACTTCAAGCAGCTTGGCGACGTCGTGGAAGTGCAGGCCGGTGGTCGGCTCGTCGAGGATGTAGAGCGTCTTGCCGGTCGCCTTGCGCGACAGTTCCTTGGCGAGCTTGATGCGCTGCGCCTCGCCGCCCGACAGCGTTGTCGCCTGCTGGCCGATATGGATGTAGCCGAGGCCGACCTGCTTCAGCGTTTCGAGCTTGTCGCGCACGCCGGGTACGGCGGCGAAGAAATCGACGCCTTCCTCGACCGTCATGTCGAGTACGTCGGCGATCGACTTGCCCTTGAACAGCACGTCAAGCGTCTCGCGGTTGTAGCGCTTGCCGTGGCAGACGTCGCAGGTGACGTAGACGTCGGGCAAAAAGTGCATCTCGATCTTGATGACGCCGTCGCCCTGGCAGGCCTCACAGCGGCCGCCCTTTACGTTGAAGGAGAAGCGGCCGGGCTGATAGCCGCGCGCCTTGGCCTCGGGCAGCCCTGCGAACCAGTCGCGGATCGGCGTGAAGGCGCCGGTGTAGGTGGCGGGGTTGCTGCGCGGGGTCCTGCCAATCGGCGACTGGTCGATGTCGATGACCTTGTCGAGGAATTCGAGACCCTCGATGCGGTCGTGGTCGGCCGGATGCTCGCGTGAGCCCATGATGCGGCGCGACGCGGCCTTGAACAGTGTCTCGATCAGGAAGGTCGACTTGCCGCCGCCCGACACGCCGGTGACGGCGGTGAAGGTGCCGAGCGGGATTTCGGCGGTGACGTTCTTCAGATTGTTGCCGCGCGCGCCGACGATCTTTAGCCGCCGGCTCTTCTTCGCCTCGCGCCGCACGCCGGGTGTCGCCACTTCGAGCGCGCCCGACAGATATTTGCCGGTGATCGAATTGGGATTGGCCATCACCTGCTGCGGCGTGCCCTGGGCGATGATCTCGCCGCCATGGATGCCGGCGGCCGGACCCATGTCGACGACATAGTCGGCATGCAGGATGGCGTCCTCGTCATGCTCGACGACGATCACCGTGTTGCCGATGTCGCGCAGGTGCTTCAGCGTGTCGAGCAGCCGCGCATTGTCGCGCTGGTGCAGGCCGATCGACGGCTCGTCCAGCACGTAGAGCACGCCGGTGAGGCCGGAGCCGATCTGCGAGGCCAGACGAATGCGCTGGCTCTCGCCGCCCGACAGCGTGCCGGAATTGCGCGACAGCGTCAGGTAATCGAGCCCGACATCGTTGAGAAAGCGCAGCCGCTCGCGGATCTCCTTCAAGACGCGCACGGCGATCTCGTTCTGCTTGTCGTTGAGCGACGCCGGAAGGTCGGTGAACCACTGGTCGGCCTTGCGGATGGAAAGCTCGGTGACTTCGCCGATATGCTTGCCGGCGATTTTCACGGCCAGTGACTCGGGCTTGAGCCGATAGCCCTTGCAGACCGGGCAAGGCGTCGCCGACATGAAGCGCTCGATCTCTTCGCGCATCCAGGCGGATTCGGTCTCCTTCCAGCGGCGCTCGAGATTGGGAATGACGCCTTCAAAAGTCTTGGTCGTCTTGTAGGAGCGCAGCCCGTCATCATACTGGAAAGTGATTTCGCGCTCACCGGTGCCGCGCAGGATGGCTTCCTTCGCCTCGTCGGTCAGATCCCTGAATTTGTCGCCGAGCTTGAAGCCATAGACCTTGCCCAGCGCTTCCAGCGTCTGCGCATAATAGGGCGAGGTCGACTTCGCCCACGGGCTGACGGCGCCATCGCGCAGCGAGATGTTTTCGTCCGGCACGATCAAATTGCCGTCGATGGCGCGCTGGCTGCCGAGACCGTCGCAGGTCGGGCAGGCGCCGAACGGGTTGTTGAAGGAGAACAGCCGCGGTTCGATTTCCGGAATGGTGAAGCCGGAGACCGGGCAAGCGAACTTTTCCGAGAACAGGATGCGCTCATGCGTCTCGTTCTTCGATTTGTTGACCGAATCCTCGCCGGTCTGGCTGGCGTCGAGCGGCTTGTCGGCGAATTCGGCCACCGCCAGCCCATCGGCGAGCTTCAGCGCCGTCTCGATGGAGTCGGCAAGCCGGGTGGCGAGATCGCCGCGCACGACGATGCGGTCGACGACGACGTCGAGGTCATGCTTGTACTTCTTGTCCAGCGCCGGCACGTCGGCGATTTCATAGAAGACACCGTCGACCTTGACGCGTTGAAAGCCCTTCTTCTGCAGTTCCAGCAATTCCTTGCGGTACTCGCCTTTGCGGCCGCGCACCATCGGCGCCAGGATGAACAGGCGCGTGCCTTCCTCGACCGCCAGCACACGGTCGACCATTTGGCTGACCGTCTGGCTTTCGATCGGCAGGCCGGTGGCCGGCGAATAGGGGATGCCGACGCGCGCGAAGAGAAGCCGCATGTAGTCGTAGATTTCGGTGACGGTACCGACCGTCGAACGCGGGTTCTTCGAGGTCGTCTTCTGCTCGATCGAGATGGCAGGCGACAGGCCGTCGATCTGGTCGACGTCCGGCTTCTGCATCATTTCGAGGAATTGCCGCGCATAGGCCGACAGGCTCTCGACATAGCGACGCTGGCCTTCGGCATAGATGGTGTCGAAGGCGAGCGACGATTTGCCGGACCCGGACAGGCCGGTCATGACGATCAGGCTGTCACGCGGCAGATCGAGATCGACATTCTTCAGATTGTGTTCGCGCGCCCCGCGAATAGAAAGATATTTATGGTCGGCCATCGCCGGTCGCCGCCTCAGAATCTGGAATTTCCTGGAATGGCGGGTTTTCCCGGCCATCCCCTATGTAGGTAATTTTGCCGCCACGTCGAGAGACGCCACAATTCCCGACAAAAGCGTTTAACCGTCTTTCACGTGAACGGGCAAGCGGAAAGAACAAAGGCCGAACACGCTCCTGACAAAGCTGTGCAAAAACTGACTTGTACGTAACCTCCCAACGATCACATTTTTCGGTAACCGGCTATTGATGGTTGACGCCACCGACTCAGGGGCGCAGTCTCCAAAAAGTCAAACGAAGCCGGCTGTCTTTCGATGGCCTCGCCGCCCAGGGGGCGGCCTGCGAGACGCCGCAGGCATTTGCGATTTGTGCTTCGGGACGACAACGTTGCAACGGACAAAGGAGCGGAGCTATGACGCCACCGGATCGTCCCCTAGGGTTCCAGTTGTCACTGGAGCCGCGGCAGGCATAAGTGCCAGGGTTTAGCGTTTTCGCCACCCGACAAACCGTGACCTGCCATGTCCCACAAAAATTAGAGACTGCTAGTCGGATCGACGGCTGAATGCCGCGAAGCATCCGAAATCAAACGCCGGCAGTACACTCCCGGCAAAAATTGGATTTGAGATCCAAAAAAGGCCCCGACCGTTTGCGCAAAGCACGGCGGGGCCGTTTTTGTGTGCGGCGTGGTACGCGGCCACGCAATATCAACATCAACGACGCGGCGGCCCGATTGCGCCAGTGCCGACATCCACGGTGATGCTGCCGGAAATCCTCACATCCGTATCGCCGATCTTGAACTGGCCGTTCCCATTGCTGGGGAATGCGTCGTCGGGTTCGGGCTGGGGAGCCGGCTTGGCAATGCGATAGTCGCCGGTCACACCGGGCAGGGCGCCTTTCCGCGCCGGCGGTGAGCTGTCGTCGGCAAGTGCCGTGCCGCTCATGAGGCCGGCAAGAGCGATCACGACAACGGCAGTGAACACGACAACGGCGACGACGCGGTGCAATGTTCTGGACGGATGAGTGTCGGTCATCGCCCAGTTATAGTTGCGTGTCGCCGACCGGACCAGACCGGCGTCGTCAAATCTTCGACAGCCGGCAGGAATCCGATCTGGCCTAAAGCGCATCGCGATTGATTGGATTCAGGCGATGCGCTTTAGGTAGTCTGTTTTTATGCATGTCGTTCTCCCAAAACCGAGGCCACTTTTGGGCGACATGCATTAGCCTCACGCGGCCTGTTTGCGCGTATCGAAAACATGGTCGACAAGGCCCCAGGCCTGAGCCTCGCGGGCCGTCATGAAGTTGTCGCGGTCCAGCGTGCGCTCGACCTCTTCATAGGTGCGGCCGCAATGCTGCGCGTAGAGTTCGGCCATATGCCGTTTTGTCTGGCCGATGCGCTCGGCATGGCGCTGGATGTCGGAGGCCTGACCCTGGAATCCGCCCAGCGGCTGATGCAGCAGGATGGTGGCGTTCGGCAGAGAAATGCGACGCCCGGCGGTGCCTGCCATCAACAGGAACGAGGCCATCGACGCGGCAAAGCCCATGCACACCGTCGACACCGGGCAGCTGATGTATTGCATGGTGTCGTAGATGGCGAAGCCGCTGGTCACCACGCCGCCGGGCGAGTTGATGTAGAGCGAAATCTCCTTGTCGGGATTGTCCGATTCCAGCGAGAGCAGCTGCGCGCAGACCAGCGCCGAGATGTCGTCGTTGATCTCGCCGTTGATGAAAATGATACGCTCGCGCAGCAGCCGCGAGAAAATGTCGAAGGCGCGTTCGCCGCGGCTCGATTGCTCGATCACCATCGGTACCAGATTGGCAAGGTCGCTCATGTTTGTCTCCGTCCGTTTCGTTGTTCAGGCCGCGCGCAGCAGCAGCAAAGGCGTGTTCGCGGCGATTGGCTGTCTTGGATTGCGCAACCCCAGCGAAAGCCGGCAGCCGGCGCCCGTCATGGCAACCTCAGGCATCGCCGTTCGGGCAAAACCGTCATGGACGATGCGCAGATGGGTGCCGCCGGAAACAGTGCGGGCGAGTGTGAAGGTGACAATGCTGTCCAGTGGGCTGTCGAGCGGATCCTGCCGCGCGGCATCGCCTGGCTGCGGCCGCTCGCGCCAGGAATAGCGCAGCAGCCGTTCGGGTTCGGCGTCGATGATCTCGCATTCGATCGACGCGTCCGGCCCGGCGAAGGCAAAACGGCTGCCAGTCTCGGGGCTGATGTCGTTCGGCATCATCCAGGCGGCGAGCAGCTCCGGCACGGTCAGCGCGCGCCACACCTTTTCCGGCGGCTCCGCCAGGTCGCATTCAAATTCGATCGCGTCAGGCGCGGTCTCAGAGTCCGCGTGGCTTTGGTCTGTCATTGATCCCATATTCTTCATTGATCTTATGTTCTTCATTGATCCATGTCCTTCAAAACCGCCTTCAGCCTTTCGATGCGCTCCGGCCAGAAGGTCCGGTAGCGTTCGATCCAGGAGAGCAAGGGGGCAAGCCCCTGTGGATCGGCGCGGTAATAGGCGTTGCGGCCAGCTCGCCGCTCGACCACCAGGCCAGCGCCGCGCAACACCGCCAGATGCTGCGACACCGCGGGTTGAGACACCGTCATGCCGCTGCGCAATTCCGATACGGTCATTTCGCCAGCGGCGAGCTGCTCAAAGACGGCGCGGCGCGTCGGGTCGGCAAGGGCGCGGAAAATCTCTGCTTCGATCATGACGAAAGCATAAGTCGATACTTATTGATTTGGCAAGCGCTGTTTTACGAGATTGTCGGAAGCCAGCGCCTCACTACCCCGGCAGGTCCATCAAACGTTGCCTCGAAGATTGGCGACGCAAGCACAGCGTGGATGTGAAGCGGTCCTGTGTCGACGTTCTTGAACCCGTGTTTCCTGTTCGCAGGAACAACGAGAGACTGGCCCGATGTCAGGACGTTGTGCTCATCGTCGATCCACATCTCGGCCCTGCCGGCGATAACGGTCAGCACTTCCTCGACGGGATGCCAATGCGTTGGGGCGCCGACCATGGGCTCGACCCATTGCTCGAATATGCAAAGTTGCGATGCACCGTTGCTGGCCGACACATGCATACGCGTTTCAACACCTGCTCGCCATTGCTCGCGCTGCTGGTCCTCATGTGTGACGGACTTCATTTGATCGCCCCCGACCCATTCCCGATTTCATGGAAGTTTTCAGTCCGGAACACTACATCCTGCTGACAAACATTGACAGAACGTCGTCTGCATCGTAGAACGAACAGGGAACAAAAACCTTGTGGGAAAAGCCAGCCTTAGCAGGCGGCGATTGTCCGCAGCCTGTAAGGTGCTGCGACAAAAATTTGTTTCGGATGAGCGCGGAGAAATATCATGGCGGGTAGCGTCAACAAGGTCATTCTGGTCGGCAACCTCGGTGCGGACCCGGAAGTCCGTCGCCTGAACTCGGGCGAGCCGGTCGTCAACATCCGCATTGCGACGTCGGAAAGCTGGCGCGACAAGAATTCCGGCGAGCGCAAGGAAAAGACCGAGTGGCACAACGTCGTCATCTTCAACGACCAGCTCGCCAAGGTGGCCGAGCAGTATCTGAAGAAGGGCATGAAGGTCTATGTCGAGGGTCAGTTGCAGACGCGCAAATGGCAGGACCAGACTGGCAACGACAAGTACACGACGGAAGTCGTGTTGCAGAAATTCCGCGGCGAGCTGCAGATGCTCGACGCGCGCGGACAGGGTGAGGGCGGCCAGGTCGGCGGTTATGCCGGTGGCGGCAGCAGCCGTGGTTCCGATTTCGGCCAGTCCAGCCCGAGCGAAAGCTTCAATCGCGGTGGCGGCGGTGCCAAGAGCGGCGGTGGCGGCGGTTCGTCGCGCGAACTGGACGACGAAATCCCGTTCTGAGGACAATCAACCACCGGAGAGGCGGCAATGTCGCTGCAACCGCTGCTTGCCGCCCCTTCTCCGATTCCCTGGCATGCCTTTGCGGCCTTCGCCGCATTGGCGATAGGGGCCACGCAGCTGGTGCTGCCGAAGGGAACGCCGCGCCATCGCATCGCGGGTTATGTCTGGGCCGCGCTGATGCTGGTCATCGCCGTCTCGAGTTTCTGGATTCATCAGATCCGCCTCATCGGCCCTTTCAGTCCGATCCATCTCCTGTCGATCTTGGTGCTGGTGACTGTACCGTTGGCGGTGTGGCACGCCCACAATCACCGCGTCGCCAAGGTCATGATTTCGCTGTATGTCTTTGCGCTGGTCGGCGCCGGCATCTTCACGCTGTTGCCGAGCAGGGTCATGCACGATGTCGTCTTTGGCGTCGCGCGAGCCGGACCATGACCCTATTTGATCCTTGAGGTGGATGGCCTCAAGTGAAAGGAAATCTCAGGTGAAAGCACGCGTAAAGTGGGTCGAAGAGCGCACCTTCGTCGGCGAGTCCGGCAGCGGCCACAAGGTGGTGCTGGGAACCGCGCTCGGGCCGGAAGGCAAAACACCAGGGCCTAGCCCGATGGAACTGGTGCTGATCGGCACCGGCGGCTGTTCGGCCTATGATGTTGTCCATATCCTCGAGAAAGGCCGCGAGGCGATCGAGGATTGCGTGGTTGAGCTCGACTCTGACAGGGCCGAAACCGAGCCCAGGGTGTTCACGCGCATCCACATGCATTTCGTCGTCAAGGGACGGTCGCTTTCCAGCGACAAGGTCAAGCGGGCGATCGATCTTTCGATCGAAAAATATTGCTCGGCTTCGGCGATGCTGGCCAAGACCGCCACGATTACCCACGATTTCGAAGTCGTCGATACGACGGCGAAGTAGGGCCGGCTTCGGCGGCTTGTCGCGCGCTATCCCGCAATCAGCGCCTTGATGCCATCGGCGACGAACTGCACGGCAAGCGCCGCCAGGATGACGCCGAGCAGCCGGGTCAGGATCGAACGCCCGGTCTGGCCGAGGATGCGGTCGATGCGCTCCGACAGCACGAACACCAGATAGGTGATGGCGAGGCAGACGAAGATGATGCCGACCAGCGCCGCCTGCGCGGCAAAGCCCTGAAACGAGCCGGAGAGCAGCACCGTCGCCGAAATGGCGCCGGGGCCGGCGATCAGCGGGATCGCCAGCGGGAAGGCGGCGATGTTGTGGATCATGTCCTTGGTGATGGCGACGTCGCCGATCTTCTCCTTGCGGTCCTGCCGGCGCTCGAACACCATTTCGAAGGCGATGAAGAACAAGAGAAAACCGCCGGCGACGCGGAAGGCCGGCAGCGTGATGCCGAACACCGACAGGATCGAGGCGCCGGCAACCGCAAACAGCGCCATCACCAGAAAACCGATAATCGAGGCGCGGACGGAAACCTGCTGGCGCTCCTCGCGGTTCATGCCACGTGTCACGGCGAGGAACAGCGGCGCCAGCCCGGGCGGATCGATGGTCACAAGAATGGTGACGAAGGCGTTGAACAGGCTGTCGAAGCTCGGCATCTCAGACCCCTCCCGCCGGGCCGTGCCCGCACCAGGATATTGGTAGAGCAAAGCCCGGTCGGTGGGAACCGTCGGAGGACGAAACCGGAGACTTCGACAACCCTTTGTCTTGACGCAATTCCCTGAGGGAAAGCGCTATGCGCTTTTCCCGGGAAAACCGTTTCACACTTCTCCTGGAATTGCTTTCCTTTGTCTTGACGCAATTCCGGACGGAAAACCGTTTTACACTTTTCCTGGAATGCTTTAGCCGACAGCGCCGCAATAGGCCTCGACGCGATAGCCGTCCGGATCGATGACGAACGCCGCGTAATAATTCTCGCCATAGTCGGCGCGCAGGCCCGGCGCGCCGTTGTCGCTGCCGCCTTCACGCAAGGCGCCGGCATGGAAGGCGTCGACGCTGGCCCGCGTCGGCGCCGCGAAGCAGAAATGCAGGCCGGATTTTGCGTCTGATGGCACAGGCCGCGCGGCATCGTTGACCCACAGCGCGACGCCTTGCGCGCCATAACCCAACGAACCCGGTGACTGGCTGAGACAGGTATAGCCGAGCGGCTTCAGCGCAGCATCGTAGAAGCGCTTGGAAGCGGCGGTGTCGCGAACACCGATCGAGATATGATCGAACATGTTTTTCTCCATTGTTACAATATCTTGTCGCGTCAAGTTGTTGCCGTTCGGCGCGCCAGGAACTCGACTTCCAGCCGCCATGTCGCGCCGTTGTCGTGCGAGCGCTCGCCGAGCCAGCGGAAGGAATTCTCGGTGATCCGCGAAAAGCTCCAGCGCACCGAGGAGCCGGTGCCATCTGCGCCCACTTGCACGATCGTATCGCCCTCGGCTCGACCAAGCTGGCGGCTGTAATACTGGTTGCGCGGGTCGCTCCAGAAGATGTGCCAGGCGTCCTCGGTGGGGTCGTAGAGGCGCAATGTCGTGCCGTAGAACGTCCATTTGCCGAGCGAGGGCGAGGGGCCGGCGTCACGCGCGGGCAGGATCCACACATCCTGGATCGCCCGGCCTTCCAACACCCAGCCGAAATGCACCTCGCCACGCCCGGTCAGCACCGTGCCGTCCTCGAGATGGCGCGAGGCGTCAAACGTCCAGGCGCCGACGAAGCGGCCGTAAAGGTTCAGTTTCTCGGTAAGTCCGTCGATTGGCCCGGGATTGTGCAAGGCTTCTGCAAAGGAGGATTGGTCATACATGGCTCCGGCCTCTTCTTGTCAGGAGACCGCGAGGAGTAGGCCCTGATGGGGTTCTGGGCTTGGGATAAATTGCTATATTTCGGTCATGACAGCGACCACGCACACTCTCGCATCCGGGTCCGGCTGGCACGTGGCGGATGTGATCTGCACGGCCGGCGCCGGTGACCGGCCGTTCGAGGAAGCGCATCGGGATTTCTGCGTCGCCGCGGTCACCAGCGGCACGTTCCGCTATCGCGCGCAACAAGGCACGGCGCTGCTGGCGCCCGGCGCGCTCCTGCTCGGCAATCCCGCCACATGCTACGAATGCGGGCATGAACATGGCAGCGGCGACCGTTGCCTCTCGTTCCATTTCGGGCCGACCTACATGGAACGGATCGTGGCTGGCGTGCCGGGCGCGAAAAAGCTGGCCTTCGAGGCGCCGCGCCTGCCGCCTTTGCCGGCCCTGGCGTCCTTGCTCGCCGAGGCGGAAACCGCTCGCGAGATGGCCGACATCGACGCCTTCGAGGAACTCGGGCTGCGCATTGCGGGGGTTGCGGTGGCAACGGTCTCTGGCTCCACACCTGTCAGGCGCGCGCCAAGCCGCCGCGATCAGAAACGGGTTGCCGAAGCGGTGCGGCGGATCGAACTCGATGCCGACAGGCCGGTCTCGCTTTCAGCGCTTGCCGATGAGACCGCGACCAGCCCCTATCATTTCCTGCGCATTTTCCGGCAGGTCGCGGGCATGACGCCCTACCAGTTCCTGCTCAAGACCCGGCTGCACCGCGCGGCGGTGCGGCTGCGCATGTCAGACGATGCGGTTTCGGCAATCGCCTTTGACGCAGGCTTCAACGATTTGTCGACTTTCAATCGTCGGTTTCGGCGCGTCATGGGCGAGACGCCGGGCCAGTACCGCGCCCGCCGAGGGGCGGCCCGCTAACGCTTGCAGCACAAGGTGCGTTGAGATTCAGGTCAGACCGAGCCGAAAACGGTGGTTTTCGAGAACCGGAGCGGAGCGTACTTAAAGTACGTGAGCACCGGAAGCGCAGGAAACCGGCGTTTGCAGGCCGGCATCACCTGAATATCAACGCAGCTTAGTCGGATGTCGGCCCGCACCAGCCTGGCAGGTAGTCGGCGTCCTTGCCCTTGGCCAGCGTCAGGGCGTCCTTCATGGCCTTGTCGAAATTTTTCGCCACCCCATCCCGGTCGATGCGCCGGCGCAGGAAATCCGCCCACAGGAATTCACTGAACGGCGTGGTGTCCTTGGCGAAACCACCTTGCCGGCGCAGTTCGCCCGCCATGCTCCTGTAGGGATCGTCGACAAGTTCGGCCATGGTTTTGGGAATGGCGTCATAGCCCCGGCGCCTGCCGTTCTCGTCGAACGGGTGCATCCAGCCGCGATTGTCGAGCACGACGAAGAAGGCGTCCTTGTCGAGGCCCGACAGGTCGCTGATCACCGTGACCAGAACATCCCTGATGCCTTCCTCGAGCAGGGCGCGGGCGAGATGGTGGTGATCGGTGACGTAGTTGCGCTTCTTTGGCCCCAGCACGACAGGGACCATATGGCTGCCAAGAAAACTGCCGGTCTTCCAGGCGCTTTGCGAGCGGATCATGTGGCGCTTCAAGGCGACTTCCCGCATGCCGACAGTGATCTGCGTCGGCCGCAAATCTTCTACTGCGACGGGGGTCAACAAGGGTTCCCGCTGGGTCGTCATTTGGCTTCGTCCTGTTGTTGCGGCTGCTGGTCCGGACCGAGCGCCCTGATGGCGGCATCGACACTGTGAAAAATTCGCTGCGGGCCGATCAGGTCGGCAATGCCAAATCGTGCCAGCGCCGCTTGGGCACGCAGCGATTCCATCCGCGCGATGGCAAAGATCGCGCCCGCCTTGCGGCAATGGGTGATGGTTTCGACCAGGGCTTGCGCTGCTGTGTAGTCGATCTCGACGATGTTGCTGGCCTCCAGCACGACCAGCTTCACGCTCTCACTCCTGGCATCGACAAGATCGACAAGGCCGCGCTTGAAGCGGTCGGCATTGACGAAGGACAAAGGCGCCTGGAATGCGGCGACGAGCACGCCGGGGAGCTGTTCGCCAGCTGCCGGCTCGCCGGGTGGCCACCACACCGAAGTACCCGGCACCTGTTCCAGTTCGATCGGCTGTGTCTGGGTTGCGCTCCAGATTCCGTGCAGCAGCGACAGGCCGATGCCGATCGCCACGCCGGTCTCGATGGGCAGCACGACGATGGCTGCCATGGTGATGAGGATCAATGCGAATTCGACCGGCGCCTGCCGGTAGACGTTGGCGAACACCTTCCAGCGCAGAATGTGCTGGGCGACGAACAGCAGAACACCGGCAAGGGCGGCCTGCGGGACATCGGCAAGCAGGCCGCCGCCGAAAGCACCGAGCGCCAGCACGATGGCCGCGGCAAGGAGGCCCGCGACCTGTGAGCGGCCGCCCGACTGGGAGACGATTGCCGTGCGCGGCGGGCTGGCATTGACGGCAAAGGCGCCGAACAGGCCTGACGCGATGCTGCCGGCACCGACGCCGACAAAATCGCGATTGACGTCAGGAGCGTCGCCCTGTTGCGGCGCGAAGGAGCGGGAGGTGGCCGCCGTCTGCACCATGACGACGATGGCGATCAGCAATGCCAGCGGGACCAGCGCCTGCACATCGCCAGGGCTGACAAACGGCAGGCCGGCCTGCGGCAGGCCATCGGGCAAGGCGCCGAGCACCTCGACGCCGCGATCCCTAAGGCCGAAGACGGCAACCGCTGAGGTGGCGAGCACCATGCCGATCAACGCGCCGGGGATGCGGGCGCTGATGCGCTCGGCGCAGAACACGGTTCCGAATACGCCGAGGCCGAGCCCGAGGCTCCAGGGATTGGTGAGATGCAGGTTGCCGGCGATCTCACCGATGCGCCGCACGGTTTCACCGTTCTCCCCGGGTAGGCCGAGCAGTCCGGGCAATTGCGAAACGATGATATGGACGGCGATGCCGGCGAGAAAACCCGTCGTGACCGGTACCGACAAGAGGTCGGCAACCCAGCCAAGGCGAAAGACGCCGCTCAAGGTCACGATCAGCCCGACCATCAGCGCCAGCATGGAAGCCAGCGCCAGATAATGCGGCGACCCGGATGCGGCGAGCACAGCGAGGCCGCCGGCAAACAGAGGCGTGATGGTCGAATCCGCGCCGGCCGACAGGTAGCGGTTGGCACCGAACAGGGCGAACGCCACCGAACCGGCAACAAAAGCGAAGAAGCCGATCTCGGGAGCAAAGCCGCCAAGGCGGGCGGTCGCCATCTGTTCGGGAATGGCGATCGCCGCCAGTGTCAGGCCCGCGACCAGATCGCGGTTGAGGTCCCTTGGTGTCCAACCGCTCAGTGCTCGCAAGGGCAGCCAAGGGGTCCAATTCATCGCGCTCGTGGCTTTCGCTTGGGGAAAACGGTCCGTTGCAGGCTTTTGCCTCGGTGGCGGCGAAACCGCCTTGGCCATATCGTCGCAATCAGTGGTATCCTTTTGAAATTACCACCAAAATTGACACTGGAAAAGTGTCGCGGATGTTGGAGTTTCGGGCTTGCTTCCTATATAAGCAGCAAGTGATTCCTGATTAGATTGTGATCCGATTTGACCGACCAAAAGACCCCGCGCGGCGCCGACGGCGGCCCCACCGGCATCGAGCCGATATCCATCGTCGAGGAGATGCAGCGCTCCTATCTCGATTACGCCATGAGCGTGATCGTCAGCCGTGCGCTGCCGGACGTGCGCGACGGCCTGAAGCCGGTGCACCGCCGCATTCTCTTCGCTTCGCATGAGAGCGGTTACCACTGGAACCGCAAATATGTGAAGTCGGCGCGCCCGGTCGCCGACGTGATGGGTAAATACCATCCGCATGGCGATGCCTCCATATATGACGCCTTGGTGCGTATGGCGCAGGACTGGTCGCTGCGCGTGCCGCTGATCGATGGACAAGGCAATTTCGGCTCGATCGACGGCGATCCGCCGGCGGCGATGCGTTACACCGAATCGCGGCTGACCAAGGTCGCGCATGAGTTGCTGGAGGATATCGACAAGGACACCGTCGATTTCCAGGACACTTATGATGCGTCCGGCAGCGAGCCCAAGGTTCTGCCGGCACGGTTCCCCAATCTGCTGGTGAATGGTTCCGGCGGCATCGCCGTTGGCATGGCGACCAACATCCCGCCGCACAATCTCGGCGAAGTCTGCAACGGCGCCATCGCCATCATCGACAATCCGGCGATCGACCTGCCGGCGCTGATGGAGATCATTCCGGGACCGGATTTCCCGACCGGCGGCATCGTGCTTGGCCGTTCCGGCATCTACAGCGCCTATTCGACCGGCCGTGGCTCCATCGTCATGCGCGGCAAGGTCAACATCGAGGCGCGCGGCAACGACCGCGAGTCGATCATCATCACCGAGGTTCCCTACCAGGTGAACAAGTCGTCGATGATCGAGAAGATGGCCGAACTGGTGCGCGACAAGCGCATCGAGGGCATTTCCGACATCCGTGACGAGAGCGACCGCCAGGGTTACCGCGTCGTCATCGAGCTGAAGCGCGATGCTGTCGCCGACGTCATCCTCAACCAGCTTTACCGCTTCACGCCGCTGCAGACCTCTTTCGGCGCCAACATGGTGGCGCTGAACGGCGGCAAGCCGGAACTGCTGACGCTGACCGACATGCTGCGGGCGTTCGTCGCCTTCCGTGAGGAAGTGATCACAAGGCGGACGAAATTCCTGCTGCGCAAGGCGCGCGACCGCGCCCATGTGCTGGTCGGTCTCGCCATCGCCGTCGCCAACATCGACGAGGTCATCAAGCTCATCCGCACCGCGCCGGATCCGCAGACGGCGCGCGAGCAGTTGATGGAGCGGCGCTGGCCGTCCGGCGACGTCGAATCGCTGATCCTGTTGATCGACGATCCGCGCCACCGCATCAACGAGGACGGCACCTACAACCTCTCCGAGGAACAGGCGCGCGCCATCCTCGAACTGCGCCTGCAGCGCCTGACCGCGCTTGGCCGTGACGAAATTGCCGACGAGTTGAACACGATCGGCGCCGAAATCATTGATTATCTGGACATTTTGTCGTCGCGCGCGCGCGTCCAGCAGATCGTCAAGGACGAGCTTGCCGCCGTGCGCGACGAGTTCGGCACGCCACGCCGCACCGAGCTCACCGACGGTGGCGCGGACATGGAAGACGAGGACCTGATCCAGCGCGAGGACATGGTCGTGACGGTCAGCCATTCCGGCTACATCAAGCGCGTGCCGCTGTCGCTCTACCGGGCGCAGCGCCGCGGCGGCAAGGGCCGCTCGGGCATGTCGACCAAGGAAGAGGATTTCGTCACCCGGCTGTTCGTGGCCAACACGCATACGCCGGTGCTGTTCTTCTCTTCGCGCGGCATCGTCTACAAGGAGAAGGTCTGGCGGTTGCCGATCGGCAACCCGCAATCGCGCGGCAAGGCGCTGATCAACATGCTGCCGCTGGAACAGGGCGAGCGCATCACCACCATCATGCCGCTGCCCGAGGACGAGACCAGTTGGGGCGAGCTCGACGTGATGTTCGCCACCACGCGCGGCACCGTGCGGCGCAACAAGCTTTCCGACTTCGTCCAGGTCAACCGCAACGGCAAGATCGCCATGAAGCTGGAGGAGGAGGGCGACGAGATCCTCGGCGTCGAGACCTGCACCGACAATGACGATGTGCTCCTGACCGCCAGCTCCGGCCAGTGCATCCGCTTTTCGGTCGGCGACGTGCGCGTCTTCCAGAGCCGCAACTCGGTCGGCGTGCGTGGCATCGCCATGGCCGACACCGACCGGGTGATTTCCATGGCGGTGATCGAGAATGTCGATGCGCCGCCGGCGGAGCGTGCCGCCTATCTCAAGCGGGCTGCGGCCGAACGGCGGCTTGCAGCCGGCATCGCGGCCGGCGAAGAGGAAGAGATCGCGCTGACCAACGAAGAGGTCGGCGAGGAGACGGAGCTCTCCGACGAGCGCTACGAGAATCTCAAGGTACACGAGCAGTACGTGCTGACGGTAACCGAATATGGCTACGGCAAGCGGTCGTCTTCCTATGATTTCCGGGTGACCGGGCGCGGCGGCAAGGGCATCCGTGCCACCGACGTTTCGAAGGTAGCCGAGATCGGCAGGCTGGTGGCGACCTTCCCGGTCGGCAATGACGACCAGATCATGCTGGTGTCGGACGGCGGCACCGTCATCCGGGTGCCGGTCAACGGCATCCGTTTCGCCAGCCGCGCCACCAAGGGCGTGACCATCTTCAACACGGCTGAAGGCGAAAAGGTGGTTTCGGTCGAGCGGATTTCGGAACCGCAGGCGGACGAGGAAGCCGAGGACGGTATCGAGGGCGGCGCTGAGTCCACTCCGGCCGCGGACGCCGGCCCGGGTGTCATAGAATAGGCTCTGACAAAGCAACGCCGGCCCATCGGCCGGCGCGGCAGCAAGTTAGGACGAACTTAGTAGTGGCGATATGGCTTGCGGGGGCCAAAACCTTCGAAGCGCCTGGTGTTGACCTTGATGCGGACGCGCTGAGCCTCCTGATGCAAGCCGAAAACGGTGGCGATCAGCATGGCGACGGTCATTGCGGTGGCGAGCATGTAGATCAGCATGTGTGTGTTCTCCTGCGCCTAACAACGAACATATGGGATTTTGGTTTCATCTTATTAAGGTGCAACCTAGTGAACGCTGCGTGAAGGCTTCGTGATCAGCGTGTTCATCTGTCGTTCATGCGGCGGAAAAGGTTCACGACCCGCTCGCCAATCGGATTTGCCTTTGCGAGAGAGGCTCGCTAGAAGCACCAGCCATGACTGAACGCATCGCTCTCTATGCCGGCTCCTTCGACCCGCTGACCAACGGCCATCTCGACGTGCTGAAAGCGTCACTGGCGGTGGCCGACGTCGTCTATGCGGCGATCGGCATCCATCCGGGCAAGCAGCCGCTGTTTTCCTTTGAGGAACGGGTGAAGCTGATCGAGAATGCGACGCACACCTTATTCGGCCGCGACAGCGCGCGCATCAAGGTCGTCGCCTTCGACGGGCTGGTCATCGATGCGGCCAGGAAGCAGGGCGCCTCGATCATGATCCGCGGCCTGCGCGATGGCACCGACCTCGACTATGAGATGCAGATGGCCGGCATGAACGAGACCATGGCGCCTGAACTGCAGACGGTATTTCTGCCCGCCAGCCCGTCCGTGCGCACCATTACCGCCACACTTGTCCGCCAGATTGCCTCGATGGGAGGCGACATCCGCCCCTTCGTGCCGGCGGCGGTTGCCGGTGCGCTCACCGCCAAATTCGCGAAATAAAGACTCCGGAGAAAAATCCATGCAGCTGAAAAAGCTTGCCTCGCTCCTCATTGTGCTTGCCGGCCTTGTGACCGCATCGGTCTCGGCTTTCGCCGCCGACCCGGAAAACACAATGATCATCACGCTGAAGGATGGCGACGTCACCATTGCACTTCGACCCGATCTCGCGCCCAAGAACGTCGCGCAGATCAAGAAGCTGGTGCGCGAGGGCGCCTATGACAACGTCGCCTTCCATCGCGTCATCGACGGCTTCATGGCGCAGACCGGCGACGTCAAGTTCGGCAACATGAAGAAGGGTTTTAGCGCCGAGGCCGTCGGCACCGGTGGTTCCGACCAGCCCGACCTGCCAGCCGAATTCTCGCAGACCGAACACTACAAGCGCGGCGTGGTCGGCATGGCCCGCTCGCAGGACCCCAACTCCGCCAATTCGCAGTTCTTCATCATGTTCGCGCCGGCGCCGCCGCTCGATGGCCAGTACACCATCGTCGGCAACGTCGTCAGCGGCATGGAGCTGGTGGACCACATCAAGAAGGGCGACGAAGCGGACAATGGCACGGTCACCGACCCCGACCGGATGATCAAGGTGCGCATCGCCGCCGACAAATAACTCTGTTTTCTCAAAAGGATATCTGACATGGCCGAGATCAAGGACCGCGAAAACGCGCTCATCATGGAAACGACCAAGGGCACGGTCGTCATCGAACTTTTCCCCGACCTGGCGCCCGGCCATGTCGCCCGCATCAAGGAGCTGGCGCGCGAAGGCGCCTATGACGGCGTGGTCTTCCACCGCGTCATCGACGGCTTCATGGCGCAGACCGGCGACGTCAAGTTCGGCAATTCGAGCAAGCCCTCTTTTGCTCCGTCCCGGGCTGGCATGGGCGGCTCCGACAAGCCGGACCTGAAAGCCGAATTCTCCAACGCCAACCATGGCCGCGGCACCTGTTCGATGGCCCGTTCGCAGAACCCGAACTCGGCCAATTCGCAGTTCTTCATCTGCTTCGACGAAGCCGCCTTCCTCAACCGCCAGTACACGGTCTGGGGCCAGGTCATCGAAGGCATGGACAATGTCGACAAGATCAAGCGCGGCGAGCCGGTGCCGGATCCCGACAAGATCGTGTCGCTGAAGGTCGCGGCCGACGTCAAGTAAGGTAAAACGACAATGATGGGCGTCGTCTGGTCGCTTTTCGGCATCCTGTCCGGCGCCTTCATTGCCATTCAGGCGCCGATCAATTCGCAGCTGGCGCGCGGCCTGGGGCTCCCGGTCGCGGCGGCTGCGTTTTCGTTCCTGTCGGGCGCGGTCGTGCTCGGCATCATCTCTGTCACGGTGGTGAAGCTGCAAGACGTCACGCTCGACTGGAAGGCGCCGGCACCGTGGCTGTTCGTCGCCGGCGGCATGCTCGGCGGCTTCTATGTCACGCTGTCGACGATCCTGACGCCGCGCATCGGCGCCGCCGCCCTGATGGCGTTTCTGGTGGCCGGCCAGTTGCTGGCCGGCATGCTCATCGACCGTGTCGGCTTCCTCGGCGTCGCGGTGCGTGAAATCTCGCTCGGCCGCGTCGCCGGCGCGGTGCTGCTGCTGGCCGGAGCGCTGCTCGTCCGGCTCTACTGATGCGCGTCGATCTTTTTGACTTCGACCTGCCGGAGGAGCGCATCGCGCTTCGCCCGGCAGAGCCGCGCGACAGCGCCAGGATGCTGCTGGTCAAGCCTGGCGAAGGGCTCGACGACCGGACGGTTGGCGACCTACCGTCCCTGCTCAGGGCCGGCGATGTGCTGGTGTTCAACGACACCAAGGTGATTCCGGCGCAGCTCAAAGGCATCCGACGGCGCGGTGAGGCACAGGCACAGGTCGAAGCCACGCTGCACATGCGCATGGCGCCGGACCGCTGGCTGGCATTCATGCGGCCGGGCAAGCGCATTGCCGCCGGCGACCGCATCCATTTCGGCCATGACGGCAATTCCTGTTTCCTCGGCCAGCTCGACGCCACCGTGATCGAGAAAGGTGAGGGCGGCGAGGCGCTGCTTGGCTTCGACCTGTCGGGGCCCTTCCTGGACGAGGCACTGCACGCGGTCGGCCACATCCCGCTGCCCCCCTATATCGCCTCGAAGCGCGACGACGACGAACGCGACCGGGCTGACTACCAGACCATCTATGCCAGGGAGGAAGGCGCCGTTGCCGCACCCACGGCGGGCCTGCATTTCACGCCGGAGCTTTTTGCGGCAATCGACGCCAAGGGTGTCGAGCGCCATTTCGTCACCTTGCATGTCGGTGCCGGCACGTTCCTGCCGGTGAAGGCAGACGACACCGCCGACCACAAGATGCACGCCGAGACCGGTTCGGTTAGCAAGGCAACCGCCGACGCACTCAACGCGGTCAGGGCGAGGGGCGGGCGCATCATCGCTGTCGGCACGACGTCGCTCCGCTTGCTGGAGAGTGCCGCAGGTGAGGATGGCACGCTCGCCGCGTGGTCCGGCCCGACCGACATCTTTATCACGCCCGGCTATCGCTTTCGCACCGCCGACATGCTGATGACCAATTTCCACCTGCCGCGCTCGACCCTGTTCATGCTGGTTTCGGCCTTCAGTGGTCTCGACACGATGCGTGCGGCCTATGCGCATGCCATCGAGACCCGTTACAGATTCTACTCCTATGGAGACGCAAGCCTGCTTTATCGAGCGGAGATGAGCGATGGACGATGATCTCAAGAGCCTGGACCGCGATGCACTGATCGCGGAAGTGAAAAAATTGCGCACCGGCATTCGGCAGCATCGCGACGCCACCGGCCATGATTTGTGCTGGTATCATCCGAATCTGTGGGATTTGCTGCCGGAGAAGACCGAGCCATCGATCGCCGTGCCGCCCTGGCCAAAATTCATGCGTGGCTGCATCCAATACCGCCAGTCGCTCGACAAGCAGGCACCTGGCGCACCGGTTCATGACAAGGAATTCAATGGCTAAGCCGTTCAGCTTCAAGGTTCTGGCGACGGACGGCAAGGCGCGGCGCGGCGTGATCGACATGCCGCGCGGCGAAATCCGCACGCCTGCCTTCATGCCGGTCGGCACCGGCGGCACGGTCAAAACGATGTACATGGACCAAGTGCGCGGCGTTGGCGCCGACATCATCCTCGGCAACACCTACCATCTGATGCTGCGTCCGGGCGCCGAGCGCGTGGCGCGGCTCGGCGGCTTGCATGAGTTCGCCCGCTGGCCGCATCCAATCCTGACCGATAGCGGTGGTTTCCAGGTGATGTCGCTGTCGAAGCTGAGAAAGCTGACCGAAAAGGGCGTCACCTTCCGCTCGCATATTGACGGCGCCGCCTACGAGATGTCGCCGGAGCGTTCGATCGAGATCCAGGGGTTGCTCGATTCCGATATCCAGATGCAGCTCGACGAGTGCACAGCGCTGCCGGCCGAGATGAAGGAGATCGAGCGCGCCATGGAGCTGTCGCTGCGCTGGGCCGAGCGCTGCAAGACGGCGTTCGGCGACCAGCCGGGCAAGGCGATGTTCGGCATCGTGCAAGGCGGCGACAACGCGGCACTGAGGGTGCGATCGGCGCAGGCACTGAGCGCGATGGAGCTGAAGGGCTATGCGGTTGGCGGCCTGGCCGTTGGCGAGCCGCAGGCGGTGATGCTCGAGATGCTCGACATCACCTGTCCGGAACTGCCGGCGGACAAGCCGCGCTATCTCATGGGCGTCGGCACGCCCGACGATATTTTGAAATCGGTGGCGCGCGGCATCGATATGTTCGACTGCGTGATGCCGACGCGGGCCGGCCGGCACGGCCTTGCCTATACCAGGCGCGGCAAGGTCAATTTGCGCAACGCCCGCCACGCCGACGATCCGCGCCCTCTCGACGAGGAAAGCGACTGCCCGGCAGCCCGGGATTACTCACGCGCCTATCTGCACCATCTGGTGCGCTCGCAGGAGGCGCTCGGTGCGATGCTTTTGACCTGGAACAATCTCTCGTATTATCAGAAGCTTATGCAGGACATCCGCGCCGCGATCGAAGTCGGTACGTTCGAGAATAGTACAGCAGCAATATCCGATGCTTGGGTGAAGGGCGATATTCCCGTCCTTTGAACGATCCAAACACCGGTTGACGACGATTGACTGATCGATTGTCTGGACGCAAAGTCCGGTGGGGGTCAAGCCATGACCGTGACATACGACCTTGGCGGCAAGACCGCGATCGTTACTGGCGGCGCAAGAGGCATCGGCAAGGCCGTTGTTGCGCAGTTGGTGCAGTCCGGTGCCGAGGTCTGGATATGGGATGCTGATCCGGTACCTGTCGACGGGGCGCGTTGCCAGGCAGTCGATGTGACGAAGGCGCAGCAGATAAAAGACGCCCTGGCCGAGGTTGTGGCCAACAACGGCCGGATCGACATTCTGATCAACAATGCGGGCTATCTAGGCAACTACGGTGGCTTCGAGGCCTTCGATCCGGTCGAGTGGCAACGCATCATCGGTGTCAATCTGATCGGCGTTTTCGAGGTTACGCACCAGGTTCTGCCGATCATGCGCAGGGCCGGTAACGGTCGGATCATCAATATGGGTTCGCTGGCGGGCAAGGAGGGGTTGCCGAACCTGGCAGCCTATTCAGCGGCAAGTGCGGGTGTCATTGCCTTCACGAAAGCCTTGTCGCGAGAGGTCTGCGACACCGACATCCGCGTTAATTGCGTGGCACCGGGGCCGATCGATACCGAGTTGATCAGGCGCCTTGGAAACGATGTCGTGAATGGCATGATCAATGCCAGTCCGCTCAAGCGCCTTGGCTCGGTGGATGAAGTGGCGGCATTGGTGCTATGGCTTTGCTCCGACGCCAGCGCGTTCAACACCGGAGCCGTCTTCGACATGTCGGGCGGCAGGGCACGCTACTAAGACTTTTCCCGCTCAGGTGCTCAGCGAATTCGACGCGCGCAGGCTGCAGCCGGTGATCTGGAAGGTGCCGTCGGGCTGTTGCTGCAGCGTGTATACAGCCTCGTAGTCCTTACCGTCGGGGCCGACGATCAGCACCTGCTGGACGATCGATGTCGGGCTCGTCTCCTCGACCTTGCCAAAAGAATAGGTCTGCGGCTTGCGCACCGGCGGATAACCGTTGGTCACCATGTTCATGAAGGTGTCGACGGTCGGGAAGATCTGCTTCACGTTGGGTGCTGCGAAGCTGTAAGCGGTGGCGCCGTCATTGGCGATGAACGCTTTCAACTGGCCGTCGATGGCTGCTTGCGCCGCCTTGACCTCGGCATCGCCGGCAAACGCCGACGAGGCCAGGATGAGTGGAACGAACACGAATGCTAAAAACATGCGGCGCATGGCCTGTCTCCGTTGCCCCGTGAGAAAGCTGCCTCTCCCCAAAACTGTTCCAAGAGGCATTTTAACATACGCTTGGCGGCGCTTCACGGTTTCAGTGATGGCGAATATTCATCTCGCCTCGGTTCAAGCGCGTCTTGTCGGTGGCGGCGCTGTGGGAAGCCGTAGCCCAGCCTCAGGTCGGCTAAGTACGCATTCCAACGCTTGAAAGCCCGCCTCCAGTCTGTCAGAAGGGCCGCTTGGACTTGGACGTTTAGGGACGAAGCCATGAGGGCGTTTTTCGTGCAGATCAAATGCGAGCTGGGCAAATCCTATGAGGTTGCCAGCGCGCTTGCCGATGCCGAGATCGCCTCGGAAATCTACTCGACTGCCGGCAATTACGATCTGCTCGCCAAATTCTATGTCGACGACGAGGAAGATGTCGGCCATTTCGTCAACGAGAAGGTGCAGATTCTCCCTGGTATCAAGGACACGTTCACCGTCGTCACGTTCCGCGCCTTCTAGCCACTGAACGCACCTGCTCGGCCACAAGGCAAAGCCTGACCAAGGTCATATTTCAGCTGCCTCAATTTTGGGCAGCCGCCACATACTGATCGTCGGTATCCCTCAAATCACCGATTGCGCTTGATTTTCTCCGGCGACGCCAGTGAAATGGTGTCACAGGGGAGTATGCGATTGGCAGCGTTCGATGAAATGCTTCCGGAAGTTTCCGGATTGAGAAGACCGTATTCGGCTTATGATCGCTGGCTGAAGGAGCAGGATCCGGCCAGGCTTACCGAGAAGATGCAGGACGCCGAACGCGTCTTCCGCAAGACCGGTATCACCTTCGCCGTCTATGGCGAGCAGGAAGCCTCCGAGCGGCTGATCCCGTTCGACATCGTTCCCCGCATCATCTCGGGCAATGAGTGGCGGCGTCTGACGCAAGGCATCGAGCAGCGCGTGCAGGCGCTGAACGCCTTCCTCGACGACATCTACCATCGCCAGGAGATCCTGCGGGCAGGGCGCGTTCCCAGGGAATTGATTGCCAAGAACGAGGCGTTTTTGCCGGAAATGATCGGGGTCAGGCCGCCGGCCGGCGTCTACACCCACATCATCGGCGTCGACATCGTCCGCATCAGCGAGGACGAATTCTACGTGCTGGAGGACAATGCACGCACGCCATCCGGTGTCTCCTACATGCTGGAGAACCGCGAGACGATGATGCAGCTGTTCCCCGAGCTGTTCCAGAAGATCAAGGTGCGGCCGGTGGAAAACTATCCGCAGCTTCTGCGCCAGTCGCTGGCGGCGGTGCGGCCGCAAAGCACCAAGGGCACGCCAACCATCGCGGTGCTGACGCCCGGCAGCTTCAACTCCGCCTATTTCGAACATGCCTTCCTTGCCGACCAAATGGGGGTGCAGCTTGTCGAAGGGCAGGATCTGCGCGTCATCGACGGCCATGTCGCGATGCGCACCACCGAAGGCTACAAGCAGATTGATGTGCTTTACCGCCGCGTCGACGATTCTTTCCTCGACCCGCTGACGTTCCGGCCGGACTCGGCGCTTGGCATACCCGGCATCATGGATGTCTACCGCGCCGGCAACATCACCATTGCCAATGCGCCGGGCACCGGTATCGCCGACGACAAGGCGATCTATTCCTATATGCCCGAGATCGTCGAATTCTACACCGGCCGCAAAGCGATCCTCGGCAACATTCCGACCTGGCGCTGCTCGGAGCCGGACAGCCTGAAATACGTGCTCGAGCACATCGACGAGCTGGTGATCAAGGAGGTCCACGGTTCCGGCGGCTACGGCATGCTGGTCGGGCCGGCGGCGACCAAGAAGGAATGCGAGGATTTTTCCAAGAAACTCGCGGCAAAACCGTCGAACTACATCGCCCAGCCGACGCTGGCGCTGTCGACTTGCCCGATCCTGACCGACAAGGGCCTGGCGCCGCGCCACGTCGATCTGCGGCCCTATGTGCTGGTTTCCGACCGCATCCAGATCGTGCCCGGCGGGCTGACGCGCGTCGCGCTGAAGGAAGGCTCGCTGGTCGTCAATTCTTCGCAAGGCGGCGGCACCAAGGATACGTGGGTGCTGGATGATTGATTTTCATTTGAAGGTTTTTGGATGCTTTTAGGCCGGACCGCCAACGGACTTTACTGGATGAACCGCTACATCGAGCGGGCTGAGAACATGGCACGCCTTGTCGATGCCGGCCTGCGCATGGCGCTGACGCGCACCCAAAGTGCCTCGGAAGAATGGAATTCGGTGCTGCTCAGCGCCGGCTCCGACGTCGCCTTCACGCAGAAATACCAGGATTATACCGCCGCCAATGTCGCTGACTTCCTGTTGCGCGACACGTCGAACCCGTCGAGCACGATGGTGGCGATCGAGACGGCTCGTAACAATGCCCGCATGGTGCGCACCGCGCTGACACGCGAGACCTGGGAAAGCATCAACGAAGCCTGGATGTCGCTGAAGCGGATGCTGGCAAGGCCGATCGACGAGCGCGACCTGCCCAGCGTTCTCGATGCGATCAAGCGCGAGACGGCACTGATCCGCGGCTCGTTCTACGGCACCATGCTGCGCAACGAGATCTTCGATTTCTCGCAGCTCGGCACCTATGTCGAGCGCGCCGACAACACGGCGCGCATTCTCGACGTGAAATACTATGTGCTGTTGCCGTCGATCTCCTGGGTCGGCTCGACGCTCGACAACTACCAGTGGGAATCGATCCTGCGTTCGGTGTCGGCGCACCGCTCCTACCGCTGGGTCTACGAGGCCGACTACAAGCCGACCAACATTGCCGACTATCTGATCCTCAATGTCCGCATGCCGCGCTCGCTGACCTTCTGTTATCGCTTTCTGGCCGAACATCTGAAATTTCTCGGCGACGACTATGGCGAACGCCATGCCTGCCATGCGACGGCCGACAAGACGCAGGCCATGCTGCGAGCCGGGTCGATCAAGGACATATTCGACGCCGGCCTGCATGAATTCCTGGCCAATTTCATTCGTGAGAACACCAGGCTCGGCGACGAGATCGCACAAGATTATCGGTTTAATTGAGCATGATCCCGAACCGAAGGACCCCGATAGCGAAAAGTGGGAACCGGTTTTCGGACGAGATCATGCTCGTAAACGGAAAACAAACATGCGGCTGAAGATCACCCACCGGACCGAATACCGCTACGATGCACCGGTGCACTATCTGTTGCAGCGGCTGCGGCTGCTTCCGGTCAGCGGCTCGACGCAGACCGTTCTGTCCTGGGCGCTGGCCATCGAGGGCGCGCGCGAAGAGGTTCGCTTTGTCGACCATTTCGGCAATGACACAAGGCTATTGAGCGTCGAGGGCGAGCGCGACTTCATCACCGTGGAAGCGGCCGGCGAAGTGGTGACGCGCGACACCGCAGGCGTCTCCGGACCGCACCAGGGCTTTACGCCTCTCTGGCTGTACAGCCATGAAACGCCATTGACGGCGATCGGCAGCGGTGTTCGCGAACTCGCCGCCGCGGTCGGCAAGGGCACCGACATCGAGCGGCTGCACCGGCTGATGGCGATGATCGGCGAGCGCGTCGCCTACACGCCCGGTACCACCAATGCGGCGACGCCGGCAGAGGAAGCCTTGGCGCTGAAGACCGGTGTCTGCCAGGATCACACCCATATCTTTGCAGCCGCCGCGCGCGCCATGGGCTTTCCGGCCCGCTATGTCAGCGGCTATCTGATGCTGGATGCGACTGTCGAGCAGGCCGCAAGCCATGCCTGGGCCGAAGCGCATGTCGCGGGTCTCGGCTGGGTTGCCTTCGATGCCGCCAACGGCATCTCTCCAGACGAACGCTATGTAAAAGTGGCAACCGGCCGCGACTACCGCGACGCCACGCCGGTGTCGGGAATTCGGCTGGGACAGGCGGAAGAACAGCTTGCGGTCACCGTCACGGTAGAGCAGTAATCCCCTTAGGATTGCCGTTAGAAGAGATTCCATGACCTATTGCGTCGGCCTGAAGATCGATCGCGGGCTCGTGTTCATGTCGGACACGCGCACCAATGCCGGCATGGATTCGATTTCCACCTTCCGCAAGATGCATGTCTGGGAGCAGCCGGGCGAGCGCGTCATCGTGCTGATGTCGGCCGGGAACCTGGCGACGACTCAGGCGGTGGTCAGCCTGCTTGACGAACGCACCAAGGCAATTGCCGATCGTCACGCCACGCTTCTGGAGACGCCGTCGATGTATCAGACGGTGCGGCTGGTCGGCGATACCGTCAAGGAGGTCATCGCCAGTTCGTCACCAGCCGGCGAAAAGGCAGACTCCTACTTCAATGCCTCCTTCATCCTCGGCGGCCAGATCAAGGGCAGCGAGCCGCGGCTGTTCATGATCTATCCCGAAGGCAATTTCATCGAATCGACCGACGACACGCCATTCTTCCAGATCGGCGAGACCAAATATGGCAAGCCGATCATCATCCGCGCCTACGAAAAGACGATGAGCCTCGCCGAGACGGTGAAGCTGCTTCTGGTGTCGTTCGATTCGACGCTGAAGTCGAACCTGTCGGTCGGCTTGCCGCTTGACCTGCTCTTCCTGGAAAAAGACGCTTTCAAGGTTGGGCTGAAGAAGCGGATCGGCCAGGACGACCAGTACTACCGCACGATCTCGGATGGCTGGTCGAGTGCGCTGAAGACAGCTTTTGCCAGCCTGCCCGATTTCCCGGGGTAGGGCGCGCGGCATTCGCTGGCGGTTGCATATATTTCACACGTTAAATAATATCGGATCTTGAAGAGCCAGCCGTGACGGGTGGCGGCGAGAGATCCTGTCGGGAGGACACGATGGACAACGATGATTTCCGGCAATGGTCGCGGCGCGCCGCCGACTGGGGTGCCGATTACCGCAGCACGCTGCGCGACCGCCCGGTGCGGCCGCTGGTCGAGCCGGGCGACATCTTCAGGAGCATAGAGGCTGCGCCGCCTGAAGATGCGGAACCGATGGACAGGATTTTTGCCGATTTCGAAGAGAAGATTCTGCCGGGGATGACGCATTGGCAGCATCCGCGCTTCTTCGCCTATTTCCCGGCCAATGCGGCGCCGGTCTCGGTGGTGGCGGAATATCTGGTCTCGGCGATGGCCGCACAGTGCATGCTTTGGCAGACGTCGCCGGCGGCGACCGAGCTCGAAACGCGCACTGTCGACTGGATGCGCCAGGCGCTCGGCCTGCCGGACGGGTTCTCCGGAGTGATCCAGGATTCGGCCTCGTCGGCGACACTGGCCGCGGTGCTGACCATGCGCGAGCTGGCGCTCGACTGGCAAGGCAACAGACAAGGCCTGGCAGGGCAGGCGCGATTGCGCATCTATTCCTCCGACCAGGTGCACACTTCGATCGACCGGGCGATCTGGGTCTCGGGCATCGGCGAGGACAATCTTGTGCGCATTCCCGTCGGTGGCCGTTTTCGCGCCATGGACACGGCAGCGCTTGAGGCGGCAATCGTTGCTGACCGGGAAGCTGGCATGCTGCCGGCCGGTATCATCGCTTGCGTTGGCGGCACCAGCACGGGCGGCACCGACGACATCGCCGCGGTTGTCGAGGTGGCGCGGCGGCATGGCCTCTATCTTCACGTCGATGCGGCCTGGGCCGGCTCGGCGATGATTTGCCCCGAGTATCGCCATTTCTGGGCGGGTGTCGAAGCGGCGGACTCCGTGGTCTTCAATCCGCACAAATGGCTGGGCGCACAGTTCGATTGCTCGATCCAGTTCCTGCGCGATCCCGAAAGCCATGTGCGGACGCTGGCCATCAAGCCGGACTATCTGAAAACCCACGGCCATGACGGCATCATCAACTATTCCGAATGGTCGGTACCGCTCGGCAGGCGGTTCCGCGCGCTGAAATTGTGGTTCCTGCTGCGCGCCCATGGCCTGGAAAGCCTGCGCACGATGATCCGCAACCATGTCGCCTGGAGCGAAGGCCTTGCCGCGCGGCTGGCAAAGGAGCTGGATTTCGAGATCGTCAGCGAACCGATGCTGTCGCTGTTCTCGTTCCGGCACAAGGCTGCAACCGGCGCCGATGCGGACGAGCACAATCTGCGGCTGGTCAATGCGATCAACGACGATGGCCGCATCTACCTGACGCAGACGAGAGTCGATGGACGAATGGCAATCCGGTTCCAGGTCGGACAGTTCGAGGCGACCGCCGGCGATGTCGATGCCGCCTTCGTCGTCATCACCGAAATCGCGCGCGGCTTGGCCTGAGCTGGCCAAGCTGCGAGTGCGCTGGCGTTTGCCTTTGCAGTCGTGTCGATTTCATTAGCCGGCTTATGCCTTTTCATTGGTTTCGTTTTCGACTATAGACAAGAAAAACGAAAACGGGAGCTCGCCCATGTATCTGTCGCCACGCCATGCCGAAATCATCCAGATGGCCAAGGATCATGGTCGCGTGCTGGTCGATGATCTGGCCACCCACTTCAATGTGACGCCGCAGACCATACGCAAGGATCTCAACGACCTGTGCGATCAGCGGCTGCTTTCGCGCATCCATGGCGGTGCGTTGTTTCCGTCCGGCATCGAGAACATGGAGTATGAGGCGAGGCGCAAGATCGCCGCCGACGAGAAGGAAGCGATCGGCCGCGCGGCAGCCAGGTTGATCCCCGACAATGCCTCGCTGTTCATCAACATCGGCACCACGACGGAGGCGGTCAGCAAGGCATTGCTCGATCACAGCGGGCTTATGGTCATCACCAATAATATCAATGTTGCCAATAGGATGCGCATATATCCGTCGATCGAGGTGGTGATCGCCGGTGGGGTGGTGCGCGGTTCCGATGGCGGCGTCGTCGGCGAAGCGGCAGTCGATTTCATCAGGCAGTTCAAGGTCGACTATGCCGTGATCGGCGCATCGGCCATCGACCATGATGGTGCCTTGCTCGACTTCGATTTCCGCGAGGTCAAGGTGGCGCAGGCGATCATCGCCAATGCGCGTCATGTCATCCTGGTTTCCGATCAGACCAAATTCGAGCGCACCGCGCCGGTGCGCATCGGCCATCTGTCGCAGGTCAACACCTTCATCACCGACCGCTGCGACATCCCGTCGGTGCGCAAGATCTGCCAGGAGGCCGAGGTTCAACTGATCGAGACGTCGCTTGGCTAAGCGGCTTCGGTATATCATCACGGGCCTGTGATATTTCGTTTGACATTCGTTCCTATTTCGAAATAATCCCGATACGGTTTCGTAAAAACCTAAAAATGCTGCAATGCGAAATCGGGGGAGGGCTTTGTGGACGCAATCCGAGACATCTTCGTCATCGGTGGCGGCATCAATGGTTGCGGCATTGCCCGCGATGCTGTCGGGCGTGGCTTTTCCGTCTTTCTCGCCGAGATGAACGACCTCGCCAGCGGGACCTCCTCAGGCTCGACCAAGTTGATCCATGGCGGCTTGCGCTACCTCGAATTCTATGAATTCCGCCTGGTGCGCGAGGCGCTGATGGAGCGCGAGGTTCTGTGGAAGAACGCGCCGCATATCATCTGGCCGATGCGCTTCGTGCTGCCCTACGCCAAGGGCCTGCGTCCGGCCTGGCTGATCAGGCTCGGCCTCTTTCTCTACGACCACATTGGCGGGCGCAAATTGCTGCCGGCGACCCGGACGCTGGACATGACCAGGGATCCGGCCGGCAAGCCCTTGAAGCCGCTGTTCAAAAAGGCCTTCGAATATTCAGATGGCTGGGTCAATGATGCGCGGCTGGTGGCGCTGAATGCGCGCGATGCCGCCGATCGCGGCGCAACCGTTCGCACCCGCACGAAAGTGGTCGGCGCGCGCCGCGAAAACGGTTTGTGGACGATCAAGATCGAGAACCTGCAGACCGGCGCGACCGAGGAGATCAAGGCAAGGCTGCTGGTCAATGCAGCCGGACCGTGGGTCGATCACGTGCTTTCCGGCGTCGTCGGCCTCAACGATGTGCACAATGTCCGCCTCGTGCAAGGCAGCCACATCGTCATCTCCAAGAAGTTCGACGATCCGCGCGCCTATTTCTTCCAGAACAAGGATGGCCGCATCATCTTCGCCATTCCCTACGAGGAAGAATTCACCCTGATCGGCACCACCGACCAGGATTATCCCGGCGACCCGCATGACGTGAAAATCAGCGACACCGAGATCGACTACCTCTGTGCCGCGGCAAGCGAATATTTCGCGCAACCGGTCAAGCGCTCCGACATCGTCTGGACCTATTCCGCCGTCCGTCCGCTCTACGATGACGGCGCCTCCAAGGCGCAGGAAGCGACGCGCGACTATGTGATCAAGGCTGATGGCGGCGAGGGCGCGGCCCCGATCGTCAATGCGTTCGGCGGCAAGATCACCACCTATCGCCGGCTGTCGGAATCGATGCTGGAAAAGATCGAGGGTTTCCTCGGCAAGCGTGGCAAGCCGTGGACGGCAAACGCGCCGCTGCCGGGCGGAGATTTCCCGGCCACAGGTTTCGACGCGCAAGTGGCAAAGCTGAAATCGGCCTATCCCTTCCTCGACGCACGCCTGGCGCGCCGGCTGACCCGGCTTTACGGGACGCGTGCGCAGGTTCTGCTGGGCCTGGCCAAATCGAATGCCGATCTCGGCCGCAATTTCGGTGCCGATCTCTACGAGGCCGAGATACGCTACCTCGTTGAAAACGAATGGGCGGTCACCGCTGAGGATGTGCTATGGCGCAGGACCAAGCGCGGCCTGCATCTCGGCCGTGAGCAGGTGGCATCGCTCGACGAATTCATGCGCGGCATAAGCCGGCGGCATGTCGCAGCTGCCGAATGAAGAGGGTTTTGAGCTGATGCAGAAAGCCTGGGAGGAGGCGTCATGCTGGAACTGAGAAACGTCACCAAGATGGTCGGTGCGGTCGAGCATATCCGCGACGTGTCGCTGACGCTTCAGCGCGGCTCGCTCAACGTCCTGCTTGGGCCCACGCTTTCGGGCAAGACCAGCCTGATGCGGCTGATGGCCGGTCTCGACGTGCCGACCTCCGGTTCGGTCTGGTTCGACGGCCAGAATGTCACCGGCGTGCTGGTGCAGAAGCGCAAGATCGCCATGGTCTACCAGCAGTTCATCAACTATCCGGCGATGACCGTCTACGAGAACATCGCCTCGCCGCTGCGGGTGGCCGGCACCGATCAGGCCAAGATCGACAAGGAAGTGCGCGAGGCCGCGGCCCTGCTCAAGCTGACGCCCTATCTCGACCGCACGCCGCTCAGCCTGTCGGGCGGGCAGCAGCAACGCACCGCCCTGGCGCGCGCCATCGTCAAGAATGCCAGCCTGGTGCTGCTCGACGAGCCGCTTGCCAATCTCGACTACAAATTGCGCGAAGAACTACGCGCCGAACTGCCGAGGATTTTTGCCGCCGCCGGCACCATCTTCGTTTATGCCACGACCGAACCGCATGAAGCGCTGCTGCTCGGCGGCAATACGGCGACACTTTCCGAAGGACGCATCACCCAGTTCGGCCCGACCATCGACGTGTTCCGCAAGCCGGCCGATCTGGTGACGGCAAGGACCTTCGCCGATCCGCCACTCAACACCATCGTGCTGGCCAAGAAGGGCCCGGATTTCCTGCTCGACGGCGGCGTGAAACTGCCGGTGCCTGCCGAGCTCTCCGGCATTGCCGATGCCAACTATACGATCGGCTTCCAGCCGCATCATCTGTCGCTCGAACGGCCCAATGCCTTGGCCGTGCCGGTGCGCGCAAAGGTCACGATCACCGAAATCACCGGGTCGGAGAGCTTCATCCATCTCGACTTCGCCGACGTGCGCTGGGTCATGCTGACCCACGGCATCCGCCATTTCGAGCCCGACGAGGTGGTCGAGGTGTTCATCGATCCGCGCCACATCATGGTTTTCGACGAGCACGGCCGCGCCGTCAGCGCGCCGAAGCTGGCGGCATAGGAGGGCGATATGGCGCGCATCGACGTCAATCATGTCAGGCATTCCTATCTGCCGAACCCGCGGACGGATGCCGATTTCGCACTGCGCGAAGTGCATCACACGTTCGAGGATGGCGGCGCCTATGCGCTCCTCGGCCCTTCCGGTTGCGGCAAGACCACGCTGCTCAACATCATCTCGGGCCTGCTTCATCCCTCGCATGGCCAATTGCTGTTCAACGGCAGGGATGTAACCAACCTGTCGACGCAGGAGCGCAACATCGCGCAGGTGTTCCAGTTCCCGGTCATCTACGACACCATGACCGTCTACGACAATCTGGCCTTCCCGCTGCGCAACCGCGGCGTGCCGGAAGCCGATGTCGACCGCAAGGTGCGCGAGACACTGGAAATGATCGATCTGGCGTCCTGGGCAAAGAAGAAGGCGAGGGGCCTGACCGCCGACCAGAAGCAGAAGATTTCGCTTGGCCGCGGACTGGTGCGCTCAGACGTCAACGCCATCCTGTTCGATGAACCGCTGACCGTCATCGACCCGCATATGAAGTGGGTGCTGCGCTCGCAATTGAAGCAATTGCACCGCCGCTTCGGCTACACCATGGTCTATGTCACCCATGACCAGACCGAGGCGCTGACCTTCGCCGACCAGGTTGTGGTGATGTATGATGGCGGCATCGTGCAGATCGGCACGCCGGCGGAACTGTTCGAGCGGCCGCGCCACACTTTCGTCGGCTATTTCATCGGCTCGCCCGGCATGAACGTCATGCCGGTGGCAATCGACGGCAAGACGGCGACGCTCGGCTCGCAGCGGATCGAACTGCCGGGCGCGCCGAAGGCAGACAGTGGCGCCATCGAGCTTGGCATCCGTCCCGAATATGTGCGGCTTGGCCGCGACGGCATGGCCGTTTCGATCAGCAAGGTCGAGGATGTCGGACGCCACAAGGTGGTGCGGGCCAAGCTGGAAGGCCGCGACATCGCGGCGGTTATCGGCGAGGACGAGACCGTGCCGGCCGAACCGAAAGTGCGGTTCGATCCGGCCGGCATCAACATCTATGCCGATTCCTGGCGCGTCGAGATGGGGGCATAGATGGAAAAGACCTGGAACAACAAGGCCTGGTTCCTGGTGCTGCCGGTCCTGGTGCTGGTGGCGTTCTCGGCCGTCATTCCGCTGATGACGGTCGTCAACTATTCGGTGCAGGACACGTTCGGCAACAATGTCTTCTTCTGGGCCGGCACCGAATGGTTCGAGGAACTGCTGTCCTCCAGCCGCTTCTGGGAAGCGATGGTCCGCAACCTGATCTTCTCGTTCATCATCCTGGCGATCCAAGTGCCGCTCGGCATCTTCATCGCGCTCAACATGCCGAAGAAGGGCTGGGGCGTGCCGGTCTGCCTGGTGCTGATGGCGCTGCCGCTGCTGATCCCGTGGAACGTCGTCGGCACCATCTGGCAGGTCTTCGGCCGCAACGACATCGGCCTGCTCGGCTACTACGTCAACGCGCTCGGCATCGACTACAACTACGTGCAGGATCCGTTCGACGCCTGGGTCACCATCATCATCATGGATGTCTGGCACTGGACGAGCCTGGTCGTGCTGCTGTGCTATGCCGGCCTGGTTTCCATTCCCGATGCCTTCTATCAGGCGGCCAAGATCGACGGTGCTTCGCGCTGGGCGGTGTTCCGCTACATCCAGCTGCCGAAGATGCAGCGCGTGCTTTTGATCGCCGTGCTTTTGCGCTTCATGGATAGTTTCATGATCTACACCGAACCTTTCGTCGTCACCGGCGGCGGTCCCGGCAATTCGACGACGTTCCTGTCGATCGACCTCGTCAAGACCGCGCTCGGTCAGTTCGACCTTGGCCCGGCGGCTGCCATGTCGCTGGTCTACTTTCTCATCATCCTGTTGTTGTCGTGGGTGTTCTACACCGTGATGACCAATTACGACGCGGAGCGCTGAGATGAGCGGCGCCAACGAAAGAGCGGACAGAGTGAACGAGACGACAGCTTCGGGAGAACTGGCCAGCACGCTGTCGCAGGATGAGGTCGCCCGGCTGATGCGGCGTCGCGGCGAGGAATCGCGCTGGTGGTGGATCGTGCCGACGGTCTACATCATCGTTCTCTTGCTGCCGATCTACTGGCTCATCAACATGAGCTTCAAGACCAACGCCGAGATCGTCTCCTCGCTGACGCTCTATCCGCACGCCCCGACGATCGCCAACTACGTCACCATCTTCACCGATGCCTCCTGGTATTCCGGCTACATCAATTCGATCACCTATGTGGTGATGAACATGGTGATTTCGGTGGCTGCGGCGCTGCCGGCGGCCTACGCCTTCTCGCGTTATCGCTTCCTTGGCGACAAGCATCTGTTCTTCTGGCTTTTGACCAACCGCATGGCGCCGCCGGCAGTGTTCGCGCTGCCGTTCTTCCAGCTCTACTCGGCCTTCGGCCTGATCGACACCCATATCGCGGTGGCGCTGGCACACTGCCTGTTCAACGTGCCTTTGGCGGTGTGGATCCTTGAAGGCTTCATGTCGGGCGTGCCGAAGGAAATCGACGAGACCGCCTATATCGACGGCTATTCGTTCCCGCGTTTCTTCGTCAAGATCTTCATGCCGCTGATCGCCAGCGGCATCGGCGTCGCCTGCTTCTTCTGCTTCATGTTCTCATGGGTCGAACTGCTGATTGCCCGCACGCTGACCACGACCGACGCCAAACCGATCGCCGCCACCATGACGCGCACGGTTTCCGCCGCTGGCATGGATTGGGGCCTGCTTGCAGCGGCTGGTGTGCTGACGCTGATCCCCGGCGCGCTCGTCATCTGGTTCGTCCGCAACTATATCGCCAAGGGCTTCGCCCTGGGGAGGGTATGACAATGAACTTCGACCTCTCCTGGATGGCGTGGACGTGGCCGACGGCGGCCTTCTTCGCAACCATTCTTCTGCTGCTGTGTGGCATGGCGGTGTGGGAATACGCCTCGCCGGGCGGCAATCCGCGCGTTGGCATCCTGCGCTTCGAGACGACGCGCGGCGACCGTCTCTTCCTATCGCTGCTTGGCAGCGCGTTTATCCATCTCGCTTGGCTGGGTCTTGTCGGACCCAGTCTCTGGTGGGCTCTCGCTCTCTCCGTGGTCTACGCCATCGGCGTGTTCCGCTACGTATAGAGGGGGAAACTGTTGGAGCGACCGCGTGCCGGCGGCCGCTCCAGATCGCACTTGAACCTGAAACAGTGGAGGAAACTTATGCGACGGCAATTTTTAACATCAACGACTGCCCTTGTCCTATTGCTCGGCGTGGGCAACGCCTACGCCGGGATGGACGAGGCAAAAGCCTTTCTGGACAAGGAGATAGGTCCGCTCTCGACGCTTTCGCGCGCCGACCAGGAAGCCGAAATGCAATGGTTTATTGACGCAGCCAAGCCGTTCGCCGGCATGGACATCAAGGTCGTCTCCGAAACCATCGCCACGCACCAGTATGAATCGCAGGTGCTGGCGCCGGCCTTTACCGCCATCACCGGCATCAAGGTCACGCATGACGTCATCCAGGAAGGCGATGTCGTCGAGAAGATCCAGACCCAGATGCAGACCGGCCAGAACCTCTATGACGGCTGGGTCAACGATTCCGATCTGATCGGCACCCACTGGCGCTACCAGCAGGTGCGCAACCTGACCGACTGGATGTCGGGCGACGGCAAGGATGTCACCAACCCGAACCTCGACCTGAAGGACTTCATCGGCACCTCGTTCACGACGGCGCCCGACAAGAAGCTCTATCAGCTTCCCGACCAGCAGTTCGCCAACCTCTACTGGTTCCGGTACGACTGGTTCAACGACGAGAAGAACAAGGCGGACTTCAAGGCCAAGTACGGCTACGAGCTCGGCGTGCCGGTCAACTGGTCGGCCTATGAGGACATTGCCGAATTCTTCACCGGCCGTGAGATCGACGGCAAGAAGGTCTATGGCCACATGGACTATGGCAAGAAGGACCCGTCGCTCGGCTGGCGGTTCACCGACGCCTGGCTGTCGATGGCCGGTAACGGCGACAAGGGCATTCCGAACGGTCTGCCGGTCGACGAATGGGGCATCAAGGTCGACGAAAATTCGCGGCCCGTCGGCTCCTGCACGGCACGCGGCGGTGACACCAATGGCCCGGCCGCTGTCTACTCGATCCAGAAATATCTCGACTGGCTGAAAGCCTATGCACCGGCGGAAGCCCAGGGCATGACGTTCTCTGAGTCCGGACCGGTTCCGGCGCAGGGCGCAGTTGCCCAGCAGATCTTCTGGTACACCGCCTTCACCGCTTCGATGGTCGATGCCGGCGCCAAGGCAGTGTTGAACGACGACGGCACGCCGAAATGGCGCATGGCGCCGTCGCCGCATGGCGTCTACTGGAAGGACGGCATGAAGCTCGGCTATCAGGACGTCGGCTCCTGGACGCTGATGAAATCGACGCCGACCGACCGCGCCAAGGCCGCCTGGCTCTACGCGCAGTTCGTCACCTCGAAGACCGTGGACGTGAAGAAGAGCCATGTCGGCTTGACCTTCATCCGCGAGAGCACGATCCATGACAAGAGCTTCACCGAGCGTGCACCGAAGCTCGGCGGCTTGATCGAGTTCTATCGCTCGCCGGCCCGCGTCCAGTGGTCGCCGACCGGCACCAACGTGCCTGACTATCCGAAGCTGGCACAGCTCTGGTGGCAGGCGATCGGCGATGCGTCGTCGGGTGCCAAGAGCGCGCAGGAAGCCATGGACTCGCTCTGCGGCGAACAGGAAAAGGTCATGAGCCGCATCGAGAAGTCGGGCGTCCAGGGCGATATCGGCCCGAAGATGGCCGAAGAGCATGACCTCGCCTACTGGAACGCCGACGCGGTCAAGAAAGGCAATCTCGCGCCTCAGCTCAAGATCGAGAACGAGAAGGAAAAGCCGATCACCATCAACTACGACGAACTGGTGAAGAGCTGGCAGAAATAGGCTGTCCTATGCGGGCGTTCGCGCCCGTGTGACATTGGGGGAGGCGGCATGTTGCCGTCTCCCCTGTTTGTATCAAGGTGGAGGACATCTGAATGAGCGGTTTTGTGCTGGCAATCGACCAGGGAACGACATCGACCCGGGCGATCCTGTTCGACGGTCAGATGAAGGTTGCTGGCAGCGGGCAGAAGGAATTCACCCAGCACTATCCGGCCTCCGGCTGGGTCGAGCATGACCCCGAGGAAATCTGGGCGAGCGTCGTGACCACGGTGAAGGCTGCGCTGAAGCAGGCCGGCCACGCCGCTGCGGATGTCACGGCCATCGGCATCACCAACCAGCGCGAAACTGTCATCATCTGGGACAGGGCGACCGGCAAGCCGATCCACAATGCCATCGTCTGGCAGGACCGGCGCACAGCGACGCTCTGCCAGAAACTGAAGAAGCAGGGGCTTGAGAAGAAATTCAGCCGCAAGACCGGCCTGCTGCTCGATCCCTATTTCTCCGGCACCAAGATCGCCTGGATGCTCGACAAGGTCAAAGGAGCAAGGCGGCGTGCCGAGAAGGGCGAGCTGCTCGCCGGCACCATCGACAGTTTTTTGATCTGGCGCCTGACCGGCGGCAAGGTCCATGCCACGGACGCCACCAACGCCTCGCGCACGCTGGTCTACAACATCGCAGAGAATGCCTGGGACGACGAGTTGCTGTCGATTCTCAACATCCCGGCGAAAATGCTTCCTGAGGTAAAAGACTGTGCCGATGACTATGGAATCACGGAGAAAAATCTCTTCGGCGCCGAGATAAGAATCCTCGGCGTTGCCGGCGACCAGCATGCCGCGACCATTGGCCAGGCCTGCTTCGAGCCGGGCATGATGAAGTCGACCTACGGCACTGGCTGTTTTGCGCTGCTCAACACTGGCAGCGACCTGGTCCGCTCGAAGAACCGGCTGCTGACCACCATTGCCTACCGGCTGAACGGCAAGACGACCTATGCGCTGGAAGGCTCAATCTTCATTGCGGGTGCTGCCGTGCAATGGCTGCGCGATGGCATCAAGGTGATCGGCAAGGCCGAGCAGAGCGGCAAACTGGCGGCCGAGGCTGATCCGACGCAAAATGTCTATCTGGTGCCGGCCTTTGTCGGGCTCGGCGCACCGCATTGGGATGCCGAGGCACGCGGCGCCATCTTTGGGCTGACGCGCAATTCCGGTCCGGCGGAGTTTGCACGCGCGGCGCTTGAAGCCGTCGCCTACCAGACGCGCGATCTTCTCGATGCCATGCGCAAGGACTGGAAGGGCGCTTCGGCAAAGACCGTGCTTCGGGTCGATGGCGGCATGGTGGCGTCGGACTGGACCATGCAGCGCCTGGCTGACATCCTCGATGCGCCGGTCGATCGCCCGACCATTCTGGAGACGACCGCGCTCGGCGCCGCATGGCTGGCCGGCTCAAAGGCCGGCGTCTGGCCGAAGGCGCGGGAATTCGCGAAAAGCTGGGCACTCGAACGGCGCTTCCAGCCGGACATGGATGCCTCGACACGGTCCGCCAAGCTTACCGGCTGGCGCGATGCTGTGCGCAGGACGCTGAGCGTGCAATAAATCCGCATCAGATTCTTAGGGCGAGGGGAAATGAAGCCAGACTGGTATCCTGCTTGGCGCGACGAGGCCGTTGAGCAACTGCATGCCAAGAATGACCGCTTGCATAAGGAATTCCGCCTCGGCAGTTGGTCACGCTACGATTATGACATGACGACCGGCAGGCTCCTGTTTTCCAAAGACGGGGCCGTCAAGGTGATCACCGAGATCCAGATTGCCGGCTCCACGAGCGCCAAGGCAGACAACTGGCTGTGGGCCTGGGCAAATTCAAATTTACCCGACGATCTCCTCACTGACGCAAAGCTCGTTCGATCCTTCGGCGAGAAGAACAGCATTGATGCGCTGGCTCAGGCTTACGTGACGGATGCGGATAATGACCTGGAAGCGCTCGGTTGGGAATTGACCGGTGCAATGGTTCGAATTTGCGATGCCCTTGGAGCACCGCTCACCGCGTGGTGAAGGCGGTGCGCTTTATCTCATCTTCAAGAGCGTCAGCTGGGCAGGCTGATCCTGGGTCGCCATTGCTTACGAAAAAGGCCCGCGCCATGGCACGGACCTTTCCACGCGACACTATCAGTTACTGGTACTCACCCGTGATCAGTAGGGGGAACGGCACTCCTGGCGAGGACCGTAATTCGGCTGGAACGTGTTGTCCGAAGAGCGGTAGCTGCGATAGCGATCATAGCACCACTGCACATGCGAGTTGCCTTCGTAGACACGGTTGTTTTCGTTGTTGATGATCGCGCCGGTGATCAGGGCACCGGTGGCGAAGGCAGCCAGCGGGAACCAGTTGTCGCCATGGCGACGATAGCCGCGATGGTATTCGCGATAGCCGCGATGACCATTCCAATAGGCGCCGCCATCGTTGTTTCGGGCAAAGTTACGACGGTTGCCGAAATTGCGGTTGCCATGGCGGTTATGACGCCATTGGAAATTCCTATCGCCGTTGCGGGCTTCGACGTTCAGGATATTTGATGAGGCCTCCGGTGCCTGCGGCACGAACATCTCAGCGGCATTGGCCGGCATGGCAGCCGCGGCAAACGAAACTGACAGAGTGGTCGCCAGTATACCCGATACGATCTTGTTCATTCTTCTTCTCCTTCGAAAGGGTGATTGACGTCCCTTGTGGTGGGAGAACGGACGAGACTAGCAATTGTTCCGCGCAAAAATATCAAGTTGCTGATTTGTAATATTTCTTTGGCCTGGCAATGGCAGCAGGGGCCGTTCATTCGGCTGCTCTGGACGGCTCTCGACGTCCTGGTCGAAGTGGCCAGACGGACGACATGGCATTGCTGGGAAAGCTTGGCTTGGCGATACTCTTTTTCCGGTTGACCGGTCGAGGCACTCTCCCTATGTTCCGCGCAATTTCGAGGGCGGCCTTTGGAGCCCGCGGGAGCGCGTAGCTCAGCCGGTAGAGCAACTGACTTTTAATCAGTAGGTCATGGGTTCGAATCCCATCGCGCTCACCAAAACCTCAAGAAAATCAACTACATGCAGCAGGTCGCGCCGACAATTTCCGTGTCCGCTAATCCGTGTCCGCTCAGTGTCCGCAAAATAGGGCAGGGGCATGCGTTGATTTCGTCGAAGTTCCTGCGACTATCGGCAGGTCCGACACGGACGCGAGGTGTTGCTATGCAAGGGTTTGCTGCGAAACTCGTTATTCGCGCGAAGGAAAAAGCACTCGCCCAGGCCGCGCACGGAGAAACACTGCGAAACCAAATCGCGGAAACCTACAAAAGTCTGGCTGAGTTGTCCGAGCATCTCAAGGCGTCAGATATGGCTGCCGAGCGCCTAAAAATTTACAAGCCGAAGTACGGAAGCGATTACTCCTGCCCAATCTGTTGGCAGGAACGCGGCGCTATCAAGTGGCTCCTTTTCGTGGAGGAGCCAGACCATGCTTACCATTGCAAGATCTGCGGCTTCAAAGAAGCCGACGATGGGCAATTGAAAAAGCCCGCCACCTGAGAGGGCAGCGGGCGCTAGTTCGGGAGGACGAGCTCCCCTTTGCCCGTGAACAACGGTACGCCTCGCTTAGCTGGATAATAAGCTCGCGCTGGTTGAAGCTCTGCATATTCAAGCTGCGTGACTTTTCTGCCACAAGATAGAGAAAGCCCGCCACCGTGAGGCAGCGGCAGCGGCACTGAAAGTCAGACCGCTCTGCCGTTCCGCCGCGCATCGATTCCCGCATAGTCCGGAACACAGGTGAAAAACACCGGCCGGCGATCTCGCCCTGCCGTCTGGCACCGCTCGCACCGGAACACCTTCACCAGATCCCAATGCATGGCGCCGTGGTCGAGCCCCAGGCGGGCGCCCAATGACGCAAGGTCGATTTGGTGGGAGTGCTGGCACATAGGATGCCCGCAATTGACGTAAAGCCGCTCGCCGCTGCTGATAGCTTCTGCGATGGTCTTTTCGGGCATGGCGCGGCCTCCAGATTGAACGGTGCCGCAGCCGGAATATGTTACTATGCCATCCTTTGATGCAAGCTCGTTTGATTTGCACCGCTGCCACTATCGGCAGGTCCACGCGACATGGGATGTGACATGGTCGGTTTTAGGGAGACGATCGAGCACGAGGCCGGCGAGTTGGCTTTCGCCGAGGAAAGGCGGGCCGGAGCATTACGGCGCAAGCTCGCCCTTCACGATGAAATTGGGGCAAAGCTAAAATCCGACGTGGACAACGCTGCCTCTGCGGCTAGCCGCGTGCATAGGTATCAGCCCATCATTGACGAGACGCCACAATGCCCGCGCTGCTGGATATTGCGTGCAAAGAAGGAGCCCTTGAGCAATCAAGGGAGCGGCGACAAAAACGATTTGTTCAAGTGTCGCGAATGCGGGTACGAGGTGCCCTTGGAGCCTTGAGGCCCGGAAGCCGAAGCCGCCGGGCCTTTGTCGTAAACCAATTCCCGGTTAATATTCGAGCACCAGTTCCCGATCGGTGCATTCCTCGCGCTCGTGATCGCCGCGCGCACCGTCCGCCCAATGTTCTTGGCAGCAACGGTTCGGCGCCCCTAGCGTCGGCTCCTCCGTGCCGTCGTCCTCGTCGTCGCTGCTGTCCAGTTCCCGATCGTCGTAGGGGCTTCCCCTGCCGTCATGGAAGGCAAACACAGTCTGCGGGCCTCGCTCACACCAGCTAAGCCATGGTTCGGCGTCGGCACCGTCTTCAAGGTCGCAATCGGCCTCCATTAGGTCGAGCGCTGTGATGAGGCTCATGGCGCGGTCTAGGAGGTCATTCAGGCGCTTCTCGACGGACTGGCGCCATTGACGGGGCTCCATCCCCTTCGGCATTCCCAAGGGCTTGAGAGTGACGGGCGCGTTCATACGGCACCTCCTACAAGGCGCTTGATGTCGGCCGAGATCGAAGTGATCGTGTCGTTACAGGCTTCGGTATCAAGGCCAAGGCTTTCCCCGGCCCGGAGCTTCACGGCCATTCCCTCGACCGTATGGGCGGGAGTGGCAAAGATGCGCCGGCCGATGTCCCATTGTTCGCTGCAGACGGCGTCGAACTCAGCCTCTTTGGCGTCATAGCCTAGCAGACGGTGCTGCTCGTCGAGACGCCCCGAGAATTGGTCCCAGGCGGCCTTGATCGCGGCTCGTTCGCTTGCAATGGCCGCATACCACGCGCGCACCGCCGGTGGCTCCCATTCAGCGCCCCGCAAGACATCGCCGAACGTGACATGATCTTGCGCTTTTGTTCGCATTGCCTTCAGATCTTCCGGCAAGGACGGCCTCTGTTTTTCCCAATCGGAGGGACGGAGCGGCTGCTGTCCGGCTGCTTTCTCGGCCTTCCGGCACAACCGTCTTTGCGACTTTTCGAGCTTGTCCATCCGATCCTTGAGCGCGTCAATCTCCCGCTCTAGCTGGAACAGTTCGGCGTCGGGATGGGGACTGACGGCCTCTGGCCTGGCTACGGCTGCTGTAGCGGCTCCCAGGGCGGGCAGAGAGGCAATCCCCGCCAGGATGAGCCGGCGGGAAAACCGTCCGGTGATGATCTTCATTTCCTCGGCAGCAGGCATGGCTTCGCCTGCTGCCGGAACATGGGTGTTCGGCATTGGTTTCTCCGTTGAGATTAGCGTGTCAACGTGATACCAATGGCTCACGGCAAGCCAATAGTCAATACTTTAGGACAATTGTGATACCAATGGATAAACTGACCGGTCGACAAATCGCCGCCGCACGCACCCTTATGGGGATTACTCAAGCCGACTTGGCTGACAGGGCGAACATTTCCGTTCCGACCCTCAAACGAATGGAGGGCAGCCAAGGCCACGCTGGCGGCATGGCAAACAATCTTGCCGCCATCCGCGCGGCTCTCGAAGCGGCCGGCGTCGAGTTCATCCCCGAGAATGGCGGCGGTGCTGGTGTGAGGCTTAGGAAGCGATGACCTTGTTCTGCCATTTCACATCGGAACACGCTTTCCACGGGATTGGGCTCCACGGACCTACAGCCGGTGATGTGCCGACAGACATACGCAAAGGTCGCGGACTCGTAGGGGTTTGGCTGACGACCTCCCCCAACTCGACCGGCCACGGCCGGCTACCTTGCCACGAAGAGATTGCTCGCAATGCATTTATGGACCGGGCAATAATCTGTGTCGGTCGTCGGCACGCCTGCGCCAGTAGCCACCTCGCCAGGACCGCATTGCTTCTGCCCGCTGACATAGAGGTCGTAGCGCGTCAGGCTGAGGTTGAATATGGAGCGGTAGCGAATGACGGTGGTGCCGTCCTGCTTCAGTAGTGCCTGAACTTCGGCGCAACTCAGGCCGGCGATATCCCTGCGCTCTTGCGCTTGAGCCTGCACCACGAGGAAGAGTAACGGAATTGCAATCGCGATCGGCTTCATGGCGCCCCACCAGCGTTTTCGCCCGACCGATGGTGTAGACTTGACCAACCGATATGAAAAGCCCTCTGCCGTTGGCCTCGCCAAAGGACGACATGCGTTCTGTGTCGTCGATGGTCGAGAAGGTTCTGACCACGTACCTGCGGGACAAACGCTATCTGCCGACCGTTTCCCGCCCGGCTTTCTAGTATTAGCGATCGGCATTGGCATGGCGAAGATTGGGGCGAACAATGGTCAAGGTCTTGCTTTTCCTCGGGGGGCTCGCGATCCTTTTGGTCAGTTCCCGTCAGGTGTTCCTAATGTTTCGCGACGGTTCATTTCGTGCTCGCGGCAATCGACTGATCCTACGCAACGCACACCCCCATAATCTTCTGGATGAATTTCGTTGGGCTCGTGCTTTTCGGCGTTGTCGGTGTCGCGTTAATTTGTTGGCAATTGCTTACTTGAGCGACTTCGAGCGACCGTGAAAAGTTGGTCATTTGTCAGAAGCGGGGCGCCCCGCCAGCGAGCGTTTCCCTTCGCCGCTCTCCTACACCAAAGGCGTATTTGCGTTGCCGCTAATCTTGGGACACCATCAGGCGGCTGGACGTGAACTCTCCGGCGGGAGGGACTTGGTTGCCGTTTTAGTCACCCATTGGAACGTGCCACCAAGGTTGGCCCGGTTGTTGGTAACGCACCGCCACAGCCGGGCCGCCTCTTCAGAACGGCCAAGCCAGCGCCAGCACGACGGCGCATGAGGCAATGAAGGCGAGCGCCGGCATCATGCGCTCAACCCGGGCAGGGCAGCGTCGGCTTGCGGTGCCATCAACTGCAACGTGCGGATGAAGGTGCCATTGTAGGACTGGTCGATCGGATCGCCGCCGAATGAAGCGGTCGCCATCGGGTTCATGGAAATTGGCGCGACCACCTGTGTAACCACGGAGCTGCCGTCACACGACATGCTGATAAACGCGTTGGTCCTGGTCACCGCGATCTTGTGGACACCGGGACCATGCGAGGTGTTGATCCCAACGTCCCTTATGTTGAAACTTCCCTCATGGACATGAACCGTCCTGAGATCGGTAAGGTAGGTATTTTTTGACACCAGGAGAGAGTGATCGTCATCAACGTCGGCCAGATAGAGCAGATATGTGGCGCCATCGGTGGTCAGTTCTTCCCATTCGATGACGACGGTCCAGTCCATAAGCTGGTAGTCGGTGAGCAGGTCACCGAGCGACGAGACGACGCCATCGACATCATCGTCAAGGATTTCGAGCCCGCTGGCACCAACCCTTGCCGGCTTGTCGATGATATCGGCGATAGCAACGGTCGATGCGTCCTTGGTGTAGACCTCATTGAGGAAATCTAGGCTCCAATCCCCGATACCAACGGGCGGAACCCATCCGGACGGCGGCGACATGGCCGCGAAGTTTGACCCCATGTAAGCTCTACGAAGAAAGAACATTGGTGGTTCTCCGGTGTAAGGTGAGGCCTTGCAGGCGCTCGTGCATCCAATGCGCTTGGCCGTTGGGCTCGCTGATGGCGAAGCATTTGTGCATTGCGAGGATGTCGACACGCTGAAAGCGGACGCGTGTAAACGGGTTGAGCATCACCAGATCGACCGTTTGAGCGTCTGAGGCCACCAAGAGCTTGCAGCGGACGTGGCCGCCGCTGGTGAAGACGTGCGGCGCGAACCACACGGCGACGACATCGCCGGCCTGTGGCACCTGAAGCTTCGTGAAGCAGTGATCCGAGCCCTCGGGGATCAGCGGTTCCATGCAATCGCCGGCACCACGGACGCCGTAGATATTCGGGACCCTGGCCGGATCGTCTGGAAACGACTTGAGCGCAAGCGGCATCATAAAGATATCCCTTCGAAGGATTCGAACGTCAGCTCCTCGGGCGGGTACCCGGCAAGGAACATGACCTTGGTGACCATGGTTTGCAGCGTGATCGAACCCGGCAACGTGTTCGGCTGCCGATGCACGGTCCAGACATATTCCCCAAGGGCGCTCATCCAGAGCGCCTTGGCCTGGTCCGCGATCAGATACATAAATCGAGAGTCGGTAGGAACCGGCGGCATCACTTCAGAAGCAAAGGTCGAAATCGTCTTCTCCTGAATATTCAGGGAAATGATTTCATAAGCAGGCGTATCGGGATCACCGTCTGACCAAAGCATCAGCACAAAGCCAGGCAGGCTGATCAGGCGGTTGTGCAAGCGGGGCAGTTGAAAAGAAACATTGGTGCCCATCCTGGCGGTGTCGAAGGTATCGATCACCGCGCCGGTGTCTGGGTTGAGGTAGAGCCAACGAAAGATCGGGTCGGCCAGGATGTAACCAACGACAAGATAGCCGGTCGCCGGGTCAAACCAGAGAACGGACGCCGACAATCCAGACAAGCCAGTGAGTGACTGCAGCAGCGTGGAGGTCCAGGCATCACCGTCAAAGCGAAGCTCATAGATGTCTGCATCGCCCGTAAAGCTCGACGTGGCGGTAAAGAAGGACGTGAACTCCGATGTGACCCTACCGTTGATGACCGAGTATCGGCCTGGGAAACCTTCCGGGTCGACCTCCAATGTCCCCTTGGCGGGATCGAAAATACCAGTGACCCCGGTGCCGGCATCGAAGTTGTGACCGATGAACACCCAGAGTTGACCGAACTGCTGTACGGTGAGCCACTCCATGTTCACGGGGTCGATGTAGGAGGCGATGAGATGGCCCGAGGCGGCGTCGTAGACCGCAGTCAGCTTCGGTGTAACGAGCGTGTCGAGGTGGACGAAGACCAGCCCGGTCCCGTTCATGGCAATGGGAACGCTCAACTGACCGTCGACGACATCCGGTCCCGCCGTATAGGGCGCGGAGCCTTCCAGCGGCACACGGTAGAGCTCCAGCCTCGAATCGATGTCCAGAACGGCAAGCCAGACCCCGGCGAGCCCCGGAATGTCGGTTGGCTCGAGGATCTGATAGATGACGCCCTCGGCGGGATCATAGGCAGACCCATGCGGGAAGGCGTCCAGAATTCCGCTTGGAGGCGTGCCGGTCCACGCTATGGTTCCACTTCCCCCGGTTTCGGTCGCCGCGTTCGAAATCACGCACTTGACGGTCGGCGGGCTCGTCGCCGCGAAGCCGTCGAGATAGAGCATGGCGAAATTCTGCCAGGCACCGGCATCCGCACCTATGGCATTGGCGGTGATCGGATCAACAGCGGTGTGCTGGCCGCCATAGAACCTGAACTGATCGGATGAGCCGATGCCTTGCTCGGCATCATAGATCACCTCATCGTTTACCTCGACGCGGATCAGGGTGTAGCCGTCGCCAAAGGGATCATAGGCCAAGAGATAGCCTAAGGCCGCAACTTGCGATGATCCCTGGATCGGAACAAGTGCGACACGGGAAAACGGATCATCGTTGAGCCACGCCGTGCCGCCGACTTGGTCCAGGCTCTGTAGCGTGTGCAGCTTGACCTGGGTATAGCCGGTGATCGTGGTGACGGTCGATGCTCCTCCGACAACCGGGATGCCGTCGACCTTGCCGGTGCCGATGACGATTGGTATCTGCCTGCCAAGCACTGACGAGAACGAGAACGGCGTCGCCGCAACAGGCTCGGGCTGCTTGGTCGCTTCCTGGGTGGTCGGGCCGAAAGACCAATGCGAGCCGACGTTCGACATTCCCGGTGTTGCAAACCAGACCATCAGCCGACAATCAGATAGAGCGTGGCGGGGTCGGGCGGCGAGAGCGCGTCATACTCAGCCTGTGAAAGCTTGATGATGCGCTCGACGTCCGAGGTGACCGCCGGGAAATCGGACGGGGCGATGTCGTAACTAAGATAGGCGGCCGGGACGCACCTCAGCAGATGCCTCGTCTGGACCGGGAATGGGCCGACCGTCGTGTTGGCGGTGAGTGTCATCTCTCCAAACGATTGCTCGCCGGGGTTATTGCCGAGACGCTCGATGCTGCCCGAGCCCGCGCCGCCGGAAACGGTGACCGAGAGCGCGCTCCAGGCCGGGAGATAGATGACCTCTCGGCCGGAAATGGGAAGCGCTGTCATGCCCATCTCCCTCAGGCTGCCGCTTGAGTTTCGACCGAGGTCAGCTTTCCATCGATGAATTGGTATGTCTCCAGGCCCGCGAACATCTTATCGATGTCGCTGGCGAGGTCTTTGCCGGACGACCTGGTCACGATTTCCGTGGTGGCGGGCTTTTCCATCTTGGCCTTCTCAGCCGCGATTTCCTGCTCGACGGCGGCGCTGGCCGTTGCCATCCAGCGATCGAACTGAAAGTCGGGACCATCGCCGAAGCCGCATTCCGTCCTCACGGTGCCGACCGCCATCTCGATGGCCGCCGTGGCAACCGCGATCGCCTCCTCGGTTTCTTTCATCGCCTCGATCGCCGGACCGTGCTTTTCCTCGATCATGCGCCGCTGAAGATCCGCACGAAACTCCGGCGTCATACCGGAAAGGGCGGCCGGGCCTTCGAAGCTGGCGGCCAGAAATTCGGGATCTGTCATAACGAGCCTCACGCGGTCCCCGTGATCTAAACCGCGCAGCATCGTCCGGATTTCCTGGCGCAATATCGCGCCGGCAATGTCGGTCTTGTCCGGCTTCGGAACGGCCAGGGCGAGCTTTTGATTTTTGATGCTGTTGGTCGCCTTCTCGGCTTCCCAGCTTGCGCGGCGGAGATCCGGGACGATGTCCTTTGCTGCGGCGGCGCGGACGGTTTCATTGATGCCCTTAGGCGAAAGCGTGCCCGGCCCGGAGATTTTTGCGCGATGCGTCGGCAACGACTCGATGAAGTGCAGAGACTTTTGAAAAGAGCCGTTCAGCTTCGCCAGGTCGGAACGCTCGGACCACTCTGGGCGCCAACGGGATTTCAGGGTTTCGATGCGGTTCATGATCGTTCCTTTCAGGCCGTAACAGCGTGGATGAGTTGGTCGGCGCGTGCATCGATTTCTGGCTTCCAATCGGGGCCGTTCTGATCGGCGAACAGCGGATGGCGCAGCATGTCCGGCATGTGAGTGGGGCAACCGACAAAGCTCCTGATGGTCTGCGGTGGCAGGAGGCTCACAACAGCGCCGTTGCTGGCTGCACGGTCGAATGCGGACAACTCGATGTAGGCGGCCTTCAGATCGGCCAGCCTCGACGCATACGCGGCGCCGGCCTCGCTGTGCTGGGTCAGGAATTCGTCCGGTTTCATTATTGTTCCTTTCAGGATTTGGACGCGAGTGCGCGGTCTAGGAGGTCATAAGGGCTGTTCCCACCCATTGAGACGGAATACGCGGAAGGTCCGGCGGTGCGGCTGAAGGAAACGGAGTAGCCCGTGGGCGCCGTCTGCCTATTCGTGGATGACCACAGCGCCCCTACCAGTGCGTTGGCATGATCATCTGCGCCACCGCTTTGAGGGTGGTCCACGCTATCCCGACCGGAGCGTGAGGTGCGTCGCTCCAGGAGCCGCAACTCACGGATCAGTTGGCTATGATTTGGAATTGAGATCGCGCGGCGCATGAAGCTCGAGAGCGATTCCAGATAGAGCACAGATTTCGGATGATCAGCCCGCTTGTAGCCAATGCCGGCCGACTTAAATGCCTGGACGACCCATTCCCCAGCAAAGTTGTCCCCGACCACTTCGCTGCAGCCGTAAGCCTTGGCAATCCCGGCGAACTCTTTCGCGACATCGTTCGGGTCAAACGGTGCGCGACGGCCCCGGACCACATCAGCAATGAAGCGATCGCTCTCCGTGTGTCCAACGCAGATGGTGAAGCTATCGTGCCGACCGGCGCTAGCATCGGTGAAGCTGACGTACTTAACGCCGTCGCGAGGTGGCAATTCCATCGGGCGATCCGGGTCAATCGCCGCGTCGATCGAGGCGTCGTCAAGCAACGAGCTAAGATCGTTCCTGAACTCGCCATCCCATTCGGCAAAAGCCGCCTCTGGGTCAGCCTTTCGAGCGCGTTCAATAATGCGCTTGTCGATCGTCGGGTTTAGGTCTTCCGTTCCTGCTCGGATAACCAAAATGTCAGGATCATCTTGACCGAAGTGGTCTCGAAACTTCGTATAAATCAGCCCAATCTTGCGATAGGCCGAGGAGATGCCGACCAGCAACCCTCCCGTGGTGGCTAGGGCAGGCAAGATCGCCCGGTAGACCTCGACGTCGGGGCTGGCACTCGTCTCGTCCCGCCAAAAAGCCGACTCGTCGAACACAGCGCCCAAGAGCGTCCGTCCTCGAACGGTTCGGAAGCTATTCGTATGCACCCCAATCGCCACATTGCCCTTGAGCCTGATCTCCTCGGCAGTGGTGGCCTCAATCTGCTCACGGAGGATAGCACTCTGCTGAAAGAACCCTTCGGCGTAGCCAGATACGGTGCGAGCCTGCGACTTGGACGGCGCCAGAGCCATAACATAGCCGGTCTCACCAGCGGCCAACTTGCCCCGGTGATCGTCGAACGCTGCGAGGTAGGCACTCACAGCCGCAGCCATGCGACTCTTGCCGCCTCGTCGCCCTGCTATCACCCAAAGCTCTTGAACGCGCTTGGTAGGCGCCCTGCGGCCTCCTGAAAGGCGATCGAATACCGCTGCCTCGCTCGTGGTCAGCGCCATTCCGAAGGCAGCCTTGAGAATGGTGCGCCATGTCTGCCATGGCGTGATGTCGCCGAGTGCTGCACCAAGCAGTTTGGGATCTGAGATCGCTGTATCGATATCGCAGATCATGCGGCCTGACCTTTGCCGGCGATGTACTGCGATAGGGAGGGCGTCACGTCGCGCGGTGCAGGATCGATGCCAATCATCTCGGCATCGCGGCGCCGGCAATTGAGCAGGGTTGCAAGCTCTGACAGGCTGATCTGTTCGCCTCGAAGCCATCGCACTTGCGCATCGCGGATCATGGCGGAGGTACAGGCCACGTCTTCAATGATGGCCATGCGAAGCGCACCGATGTCATCGCCGCCGCGTTCGCTTATCAAGACATCGCGAAACTCAATTGCCTGTTGAGCGGCCTTCGTGCGCTTGTCGAGATCATCGAACGTAACGAGGCGCGCCTTACTGCCACCCTTCGATGGGGTAGCGGCCTGGCTTTCGGCTTCCATGTCGGCGGCTTCTGTGAGCAATTTTCTGACCTCGACTGCGGATACAGTGCGGACACGCTCATCTTGTTTGCAAATAAAAGCAAGCAATAACAATGTATTGTCATAAATTGTCTACTGATAATCAATCAGTGTCACGCGCTGTCACGCTACCAGAATGGCGAGGCCGGGACCGAGTATTGAGCCAGAAAAGGCGAGGGCGGGCAGCGATGTCTGTGGCCCTATTTCAGGATGCGAAACCACGGATAACCGGATGACCAAGGATGATTTTCCATAGAAGACCTGACAGAGCCCCAAGTCCTCTATGTAAATATCGTCCGTGGTTGTCCGTCATCCGTGGTGCTCAAGCTCTTGGTGCTGGCCCCCATGGGACGTTGCCTTTCCAGTCCTTTGGTTGCCGCGCCCACCCGATTTGCTCCAGAACGGCGATGATACGGTTCTGGTCCGCGCGGCCGATCCGGCTGGTTTCGAAATGCAGCGCCTCTTTGGCGATCTCGCCCACAAGCACCTTGCTACGGGTCGCGATGAAATCCCGAATGGTCTCTTCCCAGGTATCGCCTTCGTAACGGGCCTCCTGCTCGGGCGCGATGTGCTTGGCCTCAAAGTCCTTGTTCGGCCACCATGGCTCATTGCGATGGAAACGTGCCACGGCCTCGGCAAAGAGGTGGTCGCGGTCGCTGGCCAGTGCGTCGACGTCAATGCGACCTGTCTTGACGGGCCAGAACCGGCGCCCGCCTGTCGGGTCGCGGAGATAGGCGCTTTGGTTGGTGGTGCCCACGAAAATGCACTGGCGCGGCTCCATGACTTCGGCGCGGCCATAGCTGGGCCTGTAGCGTTCGGTGTCGCGGCTGATGAAGCTCTTGAGCATGGTTGCCTCGGCTTTGCCCATCGCGTGCATCTCGGCGACTTCGATCAACCACTTGCCCCGCAGATGTTGCGAGGCCTCCTTGCCGGTGCTGATGTCGGGGAGTGCGTCGGAAAACCATTCGCCGCCAAGAACCCGGCATGCGGAGGATTTCATAGTCCCCTGCTTGCCCTCCAGAACCGGCAAGTGATCGGCCTTGCACCCAGGCCTGTAGATGCGTGCCACCATCGAGATCAAAAACATGCGCCCGATGGCAGCGGTGTAGGCCGATGCGTCGGCGCCGAGGTACACGGGAAACAGGGAAGGCAACCGTTCAGTCCCGTCCCACTCCAGACTGTCAAGCCAGTCCCGTATCGGGTGGAACCGGCATTCATGGGCGCGATGCGTGACGGCCTGATATACGACGTCCCGGCTTAGCTGAGAGAGTCCGGCGTGCTGTAGGCGATCCTGCACGATGCTGATATCCGAGTCCGTGATAGGCTGCACCTGAAAAGACGGATCTTCGTCGAGCGGGCGGCGAAGCACAGTCATGCACAACATTTCGTCATAGGCGAAGGCGTCGGGCATCATTGCCCGAAGGCCGATCAGCGCGTTTGCCAGGATGGGAAACGGGGCGCCGTTGGGGCGCAATATGCAATCGTCGAGCCATGCAGGGCTTGTGCCGCGCCGCCCGCGCTTCTGCCTGTGCTCGGCGATCGGTACAATCTTGTTGCCACGCGGGACGGCCTTGCCGGCGAAAACTTCATCTATCTCGTTCATGTCGGGCGCCTCGTGATGACATCGGAGGCAGCACGAATGGCCTGCATCGCTTCCTGGTCCGAGATTTTGAATTTGCGCACCAGCACCGGGAGCAGCGGGCGTGCCGCTGTCCACCAGTGCGCCGTTGCCCAAATCATGGCGTCGTCGACGGGATCGGGTCGGAGGTCGCTCATCAATAGGTCCTCCGCGCCTGGCGACGATAGTCTTTGGCGGCGTTGACGATGTAGAGAGGGGGCGGCGGCGGCACAGGCGACGGCCTGCCCTTGAACTCGGCAACGATGGCCGCGACCAAGCTGTATGCCCGCGCGGTCGGGTCGTGCTCGTAGCCAGCATCGTCAAAGCCGATCACGGCGCACTGAAGATGATTTCGCGCTGCGGACAAATGACGGACTGCGGCATCGATGTGCAAATCTTCGACGGCTGGGAGGTTGGGGCGGATTGTCATGCCGGCACCCTCCCGAAGGCGAGTTCGGCGACCGCGTTCGCCAACGGCCACGAGATGGCGAACCGCCGATGGATGCGGCGCGCTTGCAGAAGGCGGGCATTTTGTCTATCTTCCGAATTGTCGAACACGCCGGGAAGCTGCTCGATTTTTTGGAAGCCGGTCGCCTTGCCCGCGATCGGTTTCTGCTTTTCAGGAGGCCTCATTGGCAGCCTCCTTGCGTTCATCTGCCGTGAGGCTTTCCCATGCGATGGTTGCGGCTCTGTTGAATTGAGCCAGGGTCAGGCCCGGAAACACATCATGGGCTTCTTGCCCAAGACGCGGTTGCCTCAACCCGTCGCGCCATCTTTTTGTGAGAAACCTTGCGACCGATTCTGCGTCGATCTGTTCATCGAAGTGCATCGGGGTTTTCATGCTGCGCGAGCCCTCCGCAAATTGGCTTCACGACAGACTTCACATGCCTCGGCGACACTAAGGCCGTATCTCTCTCGCAACTCGGTGATGATCGGACGCCGGATACGGTCGCGCGAACTCTTGGCGAGCCATTCCGCAGCCGTATCGATCGCGGCGCTGTGTTCATGGTCGAGGCCGGTCATTACGCGGCCCTCCTGCGCGGATTGGGCTTTGTCTCCTTACCCTCGATCCAAGAGCGGACCGAAGAGACCCGGTAGAGAATGCGCCCGCCCAATTCGACATAGGGAAGGCCTTCCGGCTGGTGCTGCCAGCGGATTAGCGTGCGTTGACTGACGCGAAGTTCCGCAGCAAGGGCCGCGCGATCCAGATAGCCGCCCAGGATACGTTCATGCGAGGAATCGCTATTGCTCGGAGTAATCACCGGCAAGCTCCCATCGTAGGCGCTCGCAGCGGGCTTTCGGAATCATCACAAAAAGCCGGGCGCAGCGCGGGGTTAAATTTTCCGCGTGGTGCTTCCGGCTTTGTTTGATTTTGAGACTGCCGGAAGACCTGGGACATCCATCCCGTACGCCCCGCTTTGGGGCTTGAGCTATCCGGCTCTAGCAATCTGGCCGTCATCCAACGAACCAGATACGGCACTTATAGGGCTTGTTTTGTTCTCGTGCAAGTCTCCCGTGTCACGAACTGTCTTTGAAGGCGTCAGGCCCCTTTGATGGAGATGACTTCCGCGCCCTTATCCTTGGCCATGACGATTGAGCCAGCGCGCTCGGTGGCCTGCCGCAGCGGATCGTCCATAAGATGGCTGTATCGGGCTGTAGTGGCCGGCTGGGAGTGTCCGAGCAATGCCCCGATGATCGGCAGGGATAGGCCGGCACTGGCGAGCACGCTGGCATAGGTGTGGCGTAGATCGTGAATGCGGGCTGAGGGCTTCACCACGATCGTTTCGCGGCCCTTGGCGTCGAGCACGGTTTCAGGCGCTACGATGCCGGCGGCGATGCATAGGTCGCGCCAATCGCTCTTGATCTCGACGCGATGGTCGGCGCCGCGACCGGGGAACACATACACGGCATCTGGCTTGGCCGTTTTCTGCAGATCAGTCAGCAACAGGCGGGCAGGGGCGGAGAGGGGAACCCGATGCATGGTCTTCTGTTTCGTGGTCGCTCCAGGCTTGGTCCATACGCCATCGGTGAGATCGAACTGGTCCCACGTCGCAGCTTGAACCTCGCCACGGCGCGCGCCAGTGAGCAGCAACATCCGGAAGATGTTCGCCGCCTGTTGATCCTCCAGCGTGGTCAGCGCCTCGGTGAGCTTCAAAAGTTCGGCCGGGGAAAGATAGCGATGGCGCTTCTGCTCGTCGTTGCGCTCAATGCCCTTGGCCGGATTGTCGGTGCGCCACCGCCATTTGATGGCGAGGCCAAACATCTTGGACAGCACCGCGACTGTCCGATTTGCCAGATAAGGGGCGGTCTTTGAAATCTTCCGGTGCAACCCGTCGATGTCGGTAAACTCGACCTCGGCCACTTTCTTGTTTCTGAGGGCCGGAAGGATATGGTTCTTGATCAGGGCTTTGTAGTCCCGAGCGGTCGAGTCCCGCTTCTTGCTGAGATGTTCCTTTTCGAACCGGTCACAGAGATCGGCGACGGTCTTTGCCTCCCGCGCCGCTGAAACCTCGCCCATGGGATCGGCGCCGACGTCGATCTGCTTTTTGAGGTTCTTCGCCTCTTCACGGGCTGGACCGGTTTTCCAATCAGGGCGGGAGCCGATCGTATATCGCCGCTCGTGGCCGCTCCGGGTGCGGTAATTCAGAATGAACGAGCGCGCACCGCCAGCGGTGACGCGGATGCCGAAGCCCTTCACGTCATCATCATAGGTGATCTTGTTGCCGGCAGCCGGCAGGGGCAGTTTGTCGATTAGAGTGTCCGTGAGCTTCATGTTCCGTGTCCGCACTGTGTCCGTCCAATCGACGGTCTTTGTTGTGCGGGCATTGTCGCATAATGTCATGATTTGTCAAAACATGTCCCTTTTGAATCAATACCTTAATGTGCGGACATGGCGAATATCGAACGAAAGCAAGGGCTTGGCAAAAGGGCTCGGAATGAACTTTTAATCAGTAGGTCATGGGTTCGAATCCCATCGCGCTCACCAACAGTTCCGGCCCGTGGCTGCAATCCTACAGTCGCCGACCGGTTTTGGCGTCGAATAGATGAGCGCAGGCGCGGTCGATCTCGATGCGCACCTGCTCGCCCTGCTTCAGCACAAGCCGCTCGCGGAAAAGGCAGGAGATCTCTTCGCCACCACAATCCACCTTGGCAAAGATTTCCGACCCCGTCGCTTCCAGAAGCGTGATCTTGCCTGGGATGCCCTGGGCCGTCGCACGGATATGTTCCGGGCGGATGCCGTAGACCAGGTCGCCCCCTGAAGCATGCGCCGGGTGGATGCCTTCCGGCAGAGGCAGCGTCAGTCCGCTGGTGCTGCGGAACACGCCTTCCTCGATACGGCCGGCAATGAAGTTCATGGCGGGCGAGCCGATGAAGCCGGCAACGAAGAGATTGGCCGGGTGGTCGTAAAGGTCGAGCGGCGCGCCGATCTGCTCTACAAGACCGTCGTGCAGCACGACGATCTTGTCGGCCATGGTCATGGCCTCGATCTGGTCATGCGTGACATAGATGGTGGTGGTGCCCAGCCGCTGGTGCAGCGCCTTGATCTCACCGCGCATCTGGACGCGCAATTTGGCGTCGAGATTGGACAGCGGCTCATCGAACAGAAAAACCTGCGGGTCGCGCACGATCGCACGGCCCATGGCGACGCGCTGGCGCTGGCCGCCGGAAAGCTGGCGCGGGTAGCGGTCAAGCAGCTTGTCCAGGCCGAGAATGCCGGCGGCCCTGCCGACGCGGCTGGCGGTGTCGGCCGGATCGGCTTTCTTGATCTTCAGGGCAAAGCCCATATTGTCGGCCACCGTCATATGCGGATAGAGCGCGTAGTTCTGGAACACCATGGCGATGTTCCGGTCCCGTGCCCGAAGATTGTTGACGATGCGGTCGCCAATGGCGATTTTGCCGCCCGAGATCGTTTCAAGTCCGGCGATCATGCGCAGCAGCGTCGACTTTCCGCAGCCCGACGGGCCGACCAGGATGACGAACTCGCCATCGGCGATATCGACGCTGACGTCGTGAATGATCTTGGCGGCTCCGAAGGCTTTCTGCACGTTGTTGATTGTGACCGATGCCATTGGGTTTTCCTCGAAAAAAGTTTGATGTCGGACTGTGCCTCAGCCGCCCTTGACGGCGCCGGCGGTCAGTCCGGCGACGATCTGCCTTTGTGCGAACATGGTCAGAACCAGCACCGGCAACGTCACCACAAGTGCTGCGGCGGCGAGCGGCCCCCAGCTCACCTGCTCGTAGGAGAGCATGTTGTAGACGGCGACCGGCAGCGTTCTCGTCTCACGGCTGGCGAGCACCACGCCGAAGACGAAATTGTTCCATGAGAAGATGACGGACAGGATGAAGGCGACGACGATGCCCGGCTTGGCGATGGGCAACGCGACCAGCCGGAACACCTGCCAGGAGCTGGCGCCATCGATGTTGGCCGCCTCTTCCAGTTCCATCGGCGTGGTCTCGAAATAGCCGATCATCACCCAGACCACGATTGGCACGGTCACCACCAGATGGATGATGATCTGCGGCCATAGCGTGCCGAGAATCCCGACCCATTGGAACAGCAGGAACAGCGGGATGAGATAGGAAAGCCCGGGTGTCATGCGGGCGATCATGATGACGACCGCCGACCGTTCGGCCTTGAGCCGTGCGATGCCATAGCCGGCCGGCACGCCGATCAGCAGCGCCAGCAGCGTCGCCGTGCCTGTCACCAGAACCGAATTCCAGAGATAGAGCAGGAAATTGTTCTCCTCGAACACCTTTGCATAGTTCGACCAGGCGAGGTGTTCGGGGATCAGGATCGGCGGATAGGCGCCGTTGTCGATCTCGAATTTCAGCGACAGCGAGATCATCCAGAGGAAGAACAGGATCGCCGGCGAGACAAAGACCAGAGCCGCGAAAAACAGCCCGATCTGGTTGAGCAGCCGTGAACTCATCTATTTGCCCTCCACGCCGATCCACTGGGAGCGCTGGCGCAACATCAGCAGGATGAAGGACAGGGCCACGATGACGATGAAGAAAACCACGGCCATGGCCGAGCCATAGCCGATGTCGTAGTAGGAGAAGGCGGTGTTGTAGAGGTAGATGTTGATCGTCTCCGAGGCCGTGCCTGGGCCGCCCTGGGTCATGGCGTAGATAATGTCGAAGCTCTTCAGCGCATCGATGGTGCGGATAATGACCGCGATCATCAGGAACGGTGCGATCATCGGCAGAGTGAGGTAGCGGAATTGCTGCCAGGCATTGGCGCCGTCGATTTCGGCGCTCTCGAACGGCTCGCGCGGCACGGACGCCAGGCCGCCCAGCACGATCAGCATCACCAGCGGCGTCCACTGCCACGTCTCGACCGCAACCAGCGAAGGGATGACTGTGTTGGCGTTGAAGATCCATTCCTGCGCCGGGATGCCGACCAGCGACAGAAGGTAGTTGAGCACGCCGAGCTGGGGATGGAACATCATCGTCCAGACCAGCGCTACGGCAACAGGCGTTGCCATCATTGGCATCACGAAGACGCCGCGCAACAGGCCGCGCAGCGGGAACCTGGCGTCGAAGATCAGGGCGGCGACGGTGCCGAGGATCATCGGCGCGGCAACCGAAAGGAAGGTGTAGGTCAAGGTATGGAGAAGCGATTCCCAGAAGCGTTGATCGACAGCCAACCGCAGATAATTCTCCATCCCGGCAAAGCTTCGCGACTGGCCGAGCGTCCAGCGGTTGACGCTCATCCACAGCGTGAAGGCCCAGGGAAAGACGATCACGGCGCCGACGACGATGAGCGCCGGAATGACGAAGGGCCAATAGTTGGGAGCCAGCCGGATCGCCTGGCTCCCTTCGATGGCTTGCGTCGTCACCCCGGTGCGTTCTGGGGTGGTGGCGGACATCAGCCTTGCTCGCTCCTGTCGAGGACCGGCTGGAATTGTTCGGTGGCTTTCTTCAGCTCTTGCGCCGGATCAGCACCGGCGATCAGGTTGGTCAGCGCGACACCATAGATGTCACGGAACTCGGTGACCGGGATGATGACCGGCAGCGACAGCCGGCTGACATTGCCGGAGCCGACCACCGCATCGAGCCAGCTTGCCGGCATGGTGACGCCTTCGCGCACCTTTGGATCTTCAAGCACCGATTTGCGGAACGGTACGCCGGCGCCTGCCTGCAGCAAGCGTGCGCCCATTGCCGGCGACACTGCCCACTGACAGAACAGATAGGCGGCCTCCTTCTTCTCGCTGGCGGCCGTCACGCCGATCCCGTCGCCAAAGGTGCCCGCGGCATGCGCCTTGGGCCCCTTGGGCATGACGCCGTAGCCGACCTTGCCGACCACCCGCGATTTTTCCGGATTTTCCATCGGCGGGGCAAAGCCCACGCCGTCGAACCACATGCCGATCTTGCCTTGCAGGAAGGCGGACTGCGCTTCGGCCCAGTTGAAGCCGGTGACGCCTGGAGGCGCGGACTTGGTCATCAGCCGCTGGTAGAGGCCGGCGGCCTCGATCGCCTCGGGCGATTCCGTGCGCAGCTTCCCCTGGCCGTCGAGTGGCGTCATGTCGTAGCCGAGCATGAGTGACGTCCACACCGGCGTGTTGGCGTTCTTGATGCCGCGGGCGACGAAACCGTAGGTGTTGGTCGAGGGGTCCGTCAGCGCTTCGGCGGCGGCCACCATCTGCTCGAACGTCTCGGGATATTTCAGGCCCTTGGCCTCGAACAACTCCTTGTTCCAGTAGAGGATCCAGTAATCGACCGAGAAAGGCAGCGAGCGCAGCACGCCCCTGCCGTCCTTGGCGAACAGCATGCCGGCATCGGCGAAATCGCTTTCGACCAGCCCCGGATCGGTCAGCGTGGGGTCGGCGAGATAGCCGGCGATGTCGGCCAGCCAGCCGCCCTTCTCGAACTGCCGCTTCTGGACGTGGTAGCTCAGATGCACGACGTCGAAGCTCGGCTTGCCGGAGCTCAGCTCGATCACCGTCTTCTGGCGCTGCTGCTGTTCGGGCGTTGCCTCGGCATTGACCTTGATGCCTGTCAGCTCCTCGAACTCGGCGAGATATTTTATAAGGGTGTCGCTGCGCGGGCTTTTGACGAGATTGACATCGAGTGTCGTGCCGGCAAAGCGTTTCCAGTCGACACCGGCGGCAAAGCCCGGGCGAATGCCTGCAATGCCGGCGGCGGCAAGTGCCGCGGTTCCCTGGAGGAGTTGCCTCCTGGTTGGGTTGAACAGATTGGACGACATTTCTTCCTCCCGGTTGCTGTCGTTGTGGATTGCACCGCGACCGCGGCGCGGCTCATGCTTCCTCAGATTTGCAGCGCCAGCCGGCGCGCCTTGTCGATATGCAGGCTGATCGCCTCGACCGCTTTCTGCGGCTCGCGGCTCTCCATGGCTTCGATGACCGCGAGGTGCTCGCGCATGACCGGCACGACGCGCCCGTCGATGCGGAAGCGCTCCTGATGGATCAGCCGGATCTTCACCGAGTTGACCAGATAGGCCTTGGCGATGATCTCGTTGCCCAGCGCATCGATGAAGGTGTCGTGCATCGCCCAGTCGATGTTCTGGGCCTTGGCTTCCATTTCGGGCGTCGGCGCCTGCGACAGGGCTTGCGCCAGCATCTCCTCATGTTCGCGCCGCAGCCGAGCAAGTTCGTCATCGGAAGCGCTGGCGGTGAACAGCGCCACCGCTTCGCGTTCCATGAACAGGCGGAACTGAAAAGCCTCGCGGATCAGGCTGATGTCGATATGGGCGATCTGCATGCCGCGCTGCGGGATCGTCGTCAGAAGTCCTTCGGCCTCGAGACGCGGCACGATTTCGCGAATGGCACCGAGCGGCAATCCGGTGAAGGCAACCAGTTCGCGTTGCGACACGAACTGGCCCGGCAGCAGGTCGCGGGCCAGCAAATGCCGCGTGAAGCTGGCATAGGCTTTTTCCCTAAGGGTGGTCGGTTCGCTGCCGTCTTCCATTTCAGCGCGCTTCCTTTGCCGGTCAGGCCGCTTCCGTCGCAAACAGCCGGTCATAGGCGGCCGCAAGCTGCTGTTGCCCCTGCGAAGCGATCGGCTCCAGCGGCGGACGGACCGCCAGCCAGCGCTCGTCGCCTGTCTTGCGCGCCACCATGACCTTCACCGCCGGCGTGACCGGATATTTAAGCAATTCGAGCACGAAGGTCTCGACGCGGGCATCGTCGCGTCCATCGGCCATGGCGCGAACCTCGCCCGTTGCGAAATTGGCCATGCCGGAGATTGCGCCTTGAGCGCCAATTCGCACCGCTCGTGCCAGATGCCGCTCGTCGCCGATCAGGATCACCAGATCACGATGAGCCCCGAGCAGTGCCGCGCTGTAGTCCCAGTCTCCACCGGAATCCTTGACACCGGCGACCACGTCCGGAAAGGCCGTGCGCAACCGGCTGATCAGGCCAAGCGAGAGCTGCACCATCGTGACCGAGGGAATGTTGTAGAGGAGCACGCCACGGGCGAGGGGACCAAGCGCGGCAAAGACGGCGGAAAACCAGCCGAAAAGACCGTCTTCACCGACATTCTTGAAGTAGCTCGGCGGCGCGAGGAGAATGTTGCGGGCGCCGTGTTGCAAGGCATGCCGGGCCTGTTCGGCGGCGTCTTCGGCTGCATCGACCAGCACGCCGGCAACAAGCTGATGCGGCAGAATCCCGGCGGCCAGCATCGCTTCGGTCACCGCCCGCCGCTCCACGGCACCCACCGAAGCGCCTTCGCCGGTGGTGCCGAAAAGCGTCACGCTACCGCATCCCTCGGCCAGACAACTCCTAGCCTGGGCGACCATGGGGGAGATGGCGATCTGCCCGGAGGCATCAAAAGGCGTGGTGAGGGCGGCTGAAAGGCCAAAGCGTGATGTCACCGTCAAGTCTCCGAAAAGAAGTTCGCAGGCAGTGATATCTCACTAACATGTCAGTTGTAAATCAGGCTGGCCAAATTTTTTCGATGAGGCGCTCGCACACCGCCCCTTAGCCGGATCTGCCTTTTCGAGCCCGCAGGAGCGTGTAGCCCGGCCCAAGAGCCGAGCGCGCAAAGTTGATTGGCGATGCGATTGCCGAGGGCGGCGGTTTGCAAGGCCGCTAGAACCTCAGAATCCCGTCCACCGCGATAGTGGTGAGTGGGTGATGAGTTTGAATCCCATCGCGCTCACCATCGTTTCACAATCAGCGCAGGTATTGGTCGAGATTTCGTGGCTAGGCCCTGGAATGCAGACGCCCGACTTTACGCGACACGTGATTTCGGTCGCTTTCCGACATGAGTTGCTGGGCCACCGGCTGCACATTTTCCCTGTAGGTGATGCATCTGTCGTAAAGTTTATTCGCCACGCGCTCTTTGCCGATTCGCTCCCACTCCGGCGTCCAGGGCGCATCCCAGTCAAAGTGCTGCGAGATGAGAAGTTCCCTGTCGAAGCACTGCGGATCCCGATTCAAAATCTGGCGGGCTTCGTCCGCCAATGGTGTGTAGGCTTTGACCGCAGCCATCTTTCTAGCGCGAGCAGCCGAATCCAGTTGGATTTCCACTTCGACAACCCCCGGCACGTTGGGAACCGCGGCGGAGCAAAGCTGCTTGCGCCCCGGCTTTGTGCTTTGCAGCAGCCTGTCGAGGGCATTGCCGAATGCATAGGCCAGATCATGCATAGGATTGTAGCCATCGACCGCGTCCGAGACGATTTGCACGTCCTGCATGTCAGACACATCGACGCTGATTCTCGACAGCACATCGGTAAAGACGCCACTATCCCCAGCCAACAGCGCTTTATACCAGGTGGCGTCCGGAATATCGCCAAATACTGCGCCTGCGATTGCGCCAGTAGCTTCCACCACGTCGCGTGAATATTGGGTTCGGGAAGAGTGATGTCCGCCCGAACCATCCGTCAAAGGTAGATTCGTGGTTTCCTGAGCTCAAGCCAGTGATGAATCCTAAGCTCATGCCCTGGATGTGCAAGGATCAGCACATGTTGCAACTTTTCGGGCAAAAAACGGCTCCAATCCGGGTTTCGGCATACATCCCCTTCTAGATTGCATCCAAGGCGACCAGGCACCAAAGAGGTTCCCCAACATCGAGTTGGCGCCGGTCATTTCTGTACAAACTTGTCTGGTCAATGCCTTCAAACTAAGAACGCTGCCTAGCATCTGTTTTCCTCGCCGCCAATGCGGAGGTTGTGAAACAGCTAAGGAGGCGGCATTTGCGGGTTCTCATTACCAATCTGTTCGTGTCGAATAACAGCGGTACCGAAGCCGTTGTCGAATTGCTGGCCGACGGGCTTCGCCGTGCCGGTCATCAAACCATGTTGCTGGCTCCAACCCTTGGCGATATGGCCGACAGAATGCGCCAACGCGGACACCATGTGGTGGATCGAATTGCGGAGATCGTCGAAAAGCCCGACATAATTCACGGTCAGCATTTGACGCCTTGCCTGACCGCGCTGGCGCGGTTTCCCGATGTGCCAGCGGTGTTTTCCTGCCACAGCGCTTCCCTCGAGGTCGAAGCCCCGATGCTTCATCCGCAGATACGCCGCTGGATCGCGGTCGACGAAGCGTGCAAGGCCAAATGCCTGTCGCGCGGTGTGCCGGCGGACAAGTTGGACCTCATCTACAACGCGGTCGACCTTCAACGTTTCAAGCCCCGCCTGCCGCTGCCTTCAAGACCCGCAAGAGGGCTGCTGCTGACCAAGCATCTCGCACACCAGCAGGCGGTGCGCGAAGCCTGCTCGAAAAGCAACATTCACCTGGATGAGTTGGGTCCGGCTACGGGACGCTTTTCCTATCAACTCGAAAAGGATTTGCTCGAATACGACATCGTGTTTGCAACCGCGCGTATGGCTATTGAAGCCGCGGCGGTGGGGTGCTCGATCGTCGTCTGCGACGCGCGTGGCTTCGCTGGCTTGCTGGATACGGCAAACATGAAGGCATGGCGGCAAATGAACTTCGGGGTTGGTCTTCTGACCAGGCCGACCACTGTCGAAAATCTGATGGAAGCGATCTCGCGGTTCGATGCCGACCATGCCGCGAAGGTTTCAGCCTATTTTCGCGAAGTGGCTGATGCCTCGCACTTCGTCGAAGAACATCTCAGGGTCTACAATCAGGCCATGCAGGCCGATACGGATGCGACCGCTGACGAACGCTCACTGGCCACCGCGTGCTGGATCGAAGAAGTCGGCGTTTCGTATGCGCCGCGCAGATGGGCCGCCGTCGTGAAGGAGATACATGGATGGCGGACTGCGCCAGACCAGACTGCGCTGGTGGAATTGCTGCGATCAAGCACAAAAACGCTGGAGAGCAATGCCGCGTCGTTGATGGAGCTTGGCGAGCAGGTCAAATCCATTGGACCTGACATTGCAAAAATTGGTTCGATCCTTGATGTCTCCGCTTCGCTCGACAGCGTGGCCCAGGACAGCCAGGCTAGATTGCATCGACTTGAAGAGCAGCTGTCTGGCCTTTCAAATTTCGTCAACGAGAGCAAACGCCTCTACAACGGCGTGGTCCCGCTGTTTGTAAGAAAAATGCTTCTTCGGGCACGCGGGCGAGTTTGAAGCTGATCGCTTCAGGATTGAGCGGGGCGACGCTGCCCTTCAGGAACCTTCGAACACCAGCGAAACATGTCCGCCGGCATGCCGCTCGAGCCGGCCGGCGAGGTCGAGTTCCAAGAGCACCATGAACACTTGAGCTGGATGCAGGCCGGTGTGGCGGATGATCTCGTCGACCGACACAGGCGTCGGGCCGAGCGCCTCGATGACGCGGGCGCGGTCGCTTTCGCCGGGCGGCGGTGTGGCCGAGAAATCGGGCGGGTCTTGAAACGGAGGCACATCCGGCGCTCGCATGCCGGTGAGTGGCGCAATCGCCCTGGAAATGTCCGAAGCTTCGGTGACCAGGGTGGCGCCGTCCTTGAGCAGGCCGTTGGTGCCGGCGGCGCGCGGATCGAGCGGTGAGCCCGGTACGGCGAAGACCAGCCGGCCCATTTCGCCGGCAAGCCTGGCGCTGATCAGTGATCCAGAGCGCTGCGCTGCCTCGACCACCACCAGTCCAAGGGCCGCGCCCGCGACGAGGCGGTTGCGGCGCGGAAAATCCTGGGCGCGTGGCTGCCAGCCGAACGGCATTTCCGAAATGACGGCGCCGCGCTCGGCAATTTCTTCGCACAGTCCTGCATTTTCGGGCGGATAGGGCAGGTCGAGCCCTCCGGCCAGCACACCGATCGTGCCGGTCGAGAGACTGCCCTGATGCGCCGCCGTGTCGATGCCGCGCGCCAGCCCCGAGACGATGCCATAGCCGTCGCGGCCAAGATCGGCAGCCAGCAAGCGCGCCATCTTGATGCCGGCCAGCGATGCGTTGCGCGCGCCGACAATGGCGACGCCCGGCAGCCGGAACACGGCGGCATTGCCCTTGACCGCCAACAGTGGCGGCGGATTGTCCATGCTGCGCAACAGCGGCGGATAGTCGGGTTCGCCGATGCCGACAAAGCGCGCGCCAGCCTTTCGCGCCGTCTCCAATTCGGCCTCGATTTCGGCAACGGAAGGGATGCGGGCAATGCGATTGGCGCCGCCCGAAATCATCAATTCCGGAAGGATCTCCAGCGCCACCTCGGCCGAACCGAAGCGATTGATCAGGTCGCGAAAGGAAGCGGGCCCGACATTCTGGGTGCGGATCAGCCGCAGCCAGCTCAGCCGCTGCCGGTCGCTGAGGCGCGGCCCGGCGGCGGGTTCGCTCACTCCTTGGCTCCGATCTTGCCCTCGGTGCCGGCAAGCAGGCGTGAAATGTTTTCCCTATGTTTGATGAAAACGATGATGCTCATCACCACGAACAGGGCGGCAATCTGCGGCGTGCTCAGGAAATACAGGGCGATCGGCACGACGATGGCCGCCGTCAGCGCTGCCAGCGAGGAGTATCGGAACAGGAAAGCCATCACCAGCCAGACGACGGCGAAGATCAGCGCCACCTGCCAGGCAAGGCCGATGAGCACGCCGAGATAGGTCGCGACGCCCTTGCCGCCCTTGAATCCCAGCCATGCCGGGAAGAGATGACCGAGAAAGGCGCCAAGGCCGGCCCAGAGCGCCAATTCGGGTGCGAAATGGCCAGATATCAGCACGGCGGCCGTGCCCTTCAGCGCGTCGAGCAGCAGCGTTGCCGCGGCAAGCCCCTTGTTGCCGGTGCGCAGAACATTGGTGGCGCCGATGTTGCCCGAGCCGATCTTGCGCACATCGCCAAGGCCGGCCGCGCGCGTGAGCAGCAGGCCGAACGGAATCGAACCCAGGAGATAGCCGAACACCAGCGCTGGGATGAGGCTGTAAGTCATTGTTTCCCCCGCATTTCCCCCAGATAGCTCGGATCAGGCGCGATGCGCGGTGGCCGGCTCACACCGAGAACACTGTGCGGCCCGCCACCAGCGTTTGCAAGACCTTGCCCTGCAGCCGCGCGCCTTCGAAACAGGTGTTTTTCGAACGCGAACGAATGCCGCTCTCGGCGACGATCCAGGGTTCGTCCAGATCGACCAGCGCAAGGTCGGCAATCGCACCCGGCTTCAGCGTGCCGCCGGGCAGGCCGAACAGTCTTGCAGGCGCAGTCGACAGCGTCTCGATCAGCCTGAGCAACGGCACGTCGCCATTGTGGTAGAGCCGCAATGCCGCGCCCAGCAGGGTTTCGAGCCCGATGGCGCCGGCTGCCGCATCGGCAAAGGGCAGGCGCTTGGTGTCGACATCCTGCGGATCATGCGAGGAGACGATGATATCGATTGTACCGTCCCTGACCGCTTCGATCATCGCCAGCCGGTCTTCCTCGGCGCGCAATGGCGGCGTCAGACGGAAGAAGGTGCGGTATTCGCCGACATCGTTTTCATTGAGCGACAGATTGTGGATCGCGATGCCTGATGTCACGGTCGCGCCGTCGGCCTTGGCGCGCGTCACGGCGTTTGCCGCCATCGCGGTCGAGATCTTCGCGGCATGGTACGAACCGCGCGTCAGCCGTGCCAGCGCAAGGTCGCGCTCCAGCGGGATGGATTCGGCTTCACGCGGAATGCCGGAAAGGCCGAGCCAGCTGGCGTACAGGCCTTCGTTCATGACGCCGGACGAACCGAGGTCGGCGTCCTGCGTTTCATGCACGATGGTGGCGCCGAAGTCACGCGCATAGGTCAGCGCGCGGCGCATCACCAGCGCGCTTGATATGGTGTGACGGCCATCGGTGAAGGCAACGGCGCCGGCTTCGCGCAGCAAGCCGAACTCGGTCATCTCGCGCCCGTCGAGGCCCTTGGTGATCGCCGCCGCCGGAAAGACGTTGACGCTTGCCGTGTCCTTGGCGGTGCGCAGCACGAATTCGACCAGCGCCACATTGTCGATCACCGGATCGGTATCGGGCATCATCACGATGGAGGTGACGCCGCCGGCCGCTGCCGCGACACTCGCCGAAGCGATGGTTTCGCGATGCTCGCCGCCCGGTTCGCCGATGAAGACGCGGCCGTCGACCAGGCCGGGAATGATCGCCTTGCCGGCGCAGTCGATGACGATAGCACCCTCGGGCGCGCCCTGGTTCAGCGCCGCCTTGCCGGCGGCGACGATCTTGCGACCATCGACGATGACGGAGCCGACTTCGTCGACGCCGCGCGAGGGGTCGACGATGCGAGCACGCTCAAAGACCGTTATGCTCATGCGCCGCGGCCCTCGTGGTTGCGGCGCGGGTCGAGCAGCGCTTCCATCACCGCCATGCGCACGGCAACGCCCATCTCGACCTGTTCCTGGATGACGCTTTGCGGGCCGTCGGCGATTTCCGAGGCGATCTCGACGCCGCGGTTCATCGGCCCGGGATGCATCACCAGCGCGTCGTCCTTGGCCGCCTTCAGTTTTTCAGCATCAAGGCCGAAATAGCGGAAATATTCGCGCACCGAAGGCACGAAGGCGCCTTCCATGCGCTCGCGCTGCAGGCGCAGCATCATCACCACGTCGGCGCCTTTGAGGCCCTCGGCCATCGAGCGGGTGACGGTGACGCCCATCTTCTCAATGCCACTCGGCAACAGTGTCGACGGGGCGACGACCCGCACCTGCGCGCCGAGCGCGTTGAGAAGCATGATGTTGGAGCGCGCCACGCGCGAGTGCAGGATGTCGCCGCAGATCGCCACGATCAGCTTCGACAGTGGACCCTTGGCGCGGCGGATGGTCAGCGCGTCGAGCAGTGCCTGTGTCGGGTGTTCATGCGCGCCGTCGCCGGCATTGACCACCGAGCAGCCGACTTTCTGGGCAAGAAGTGCAGCCGCGCCCGCCGACTGGTGGCGGATGATCAGGATATCGGGCCGCATGGCATTCAGCGTCATCGCCGTGTCGATGAGCGTCTCGCCTTTTTTCACCGATGAACTCGCCACCGACATGTTCATGACATCGGCGCCGAGCCGTTTTCCGGCCAACTCGAACGACGATTGCGTGCGCGTCGAGGCTTCATAGAAGAGGTTGATCTGGGTGCGACCGCGCAGCGTCGAGGTTTTCTTCTCGGACTGCCGCGAGATCGCGATGGCGCGGTCCGCCCGGTCAAGCAGAAGCTCGATGTCGGCGGGGGAAAGATCGCGGATGCCCAGAAGATGGCGGTGAGGGTAGAGTGGCAGGGACGAAGCGTCGGTCATCTCAAGGCGCTGCTATAGGGTGGAGAATTTGCGGCTGCAAGCGCCAGCTTTGCATTGGAGCCGTTCTCCCCGGTATTTTCATCGCGCGCGTTGCATAGCTTGGGCTATATCTAGCCGATGGCCTCGGATTCGTGGCTTTCTGACGATAAGGGCCTTTCTACCGATAAAAGGATTGGGCGTGACCGACGACGTGACGAACCAGCCGCCGCCGCTGACGGGCGGCAACGCCTGGCGGGGCGATCCGTTGCTGATCCAGCTCGCGGAGCGTTTTTCCGATCCGGTGCGCAAGGACCTCGACGGGCTCGGCCGTTTCGTGCTGACGCAGGAGGCGCAGGAACTGGCCCGCCTCGCCAATGTCGAGACGCCGAAGCTCAGGACACATGATCGTCAGGGACGGCGCATCGATGTGGTCGAGTTCCATCCCGCCTATCACGCCTTGATGCGCCGCTCGGTGGCCAATGGACTGCATTCCTCGGTGTGGGAAAATGGTGACGCCGAGATCGGCCGCCGCCATCAGGTCCGTGCCGCCCGGTTCTATCTGACGGCTGAGCTCGAGACCGGGCATCTGTGTCCGATCACCATGACCAACGCTTCGCTCGCTGCCTTGATGGCCAGCCCAAAACTGTTTCGTGAATGGGCACCGCGCGTGACGACGCGCAAATACGACCAGAGCCAGAAGCCACCGGTCGAAAAGACCGGGCTGACGCTCGGCATGGGCATGACCGAGAAGCAGGGCGGCACGGATGTGCGCGCCAATGTGACAAGGGCGGAACGCGCCGGCAGCGGGTTCTATCGCCTGACCGGGCACAAATGGTTCATGTCGGCGCCGATGTCGGATGCGTTCCTGGTGCTCGCACAGGCGCCGGAGGGACTGTCCTGCTTCCTCGTGCCGCGCGTTCTCGGCGACGGCTCGGGCAACGGCTTCCGTTTTCAGCGGCTGAAGGACAAGCTCGGCAACCGTTCAAACGCGTCCTCCGAAGTGGAGTTCGTCAACGCCATCGGCGAGATGGTCGGCGAACCGGGTGCGGGCGTGAAGACGATCATGGACATGGTCACCTTGACCCGGCTCGACTGTGCTGTCGCATCTTCGGCGATCATGCGCGCTGGCCTCGCCGAGGCCGTTCATCACGCCCGCCACCGACAGGTGTTCGGTTCAACTTTGATCGAGCAGCCGTTGATGCAGCGCGTGCTGGCCGACATGGCGCTCGATGTCGCCGCCGCCACCGCGCTGTCGTTCCGGTTGGCGCGATCCTTCGACGAGGCGGCGAGCGATCGCGGCGAAGCGGCATTCGCCCGCGCCATGACGCCGGTCGTCAAATACTGGGTCTGCAAGATCGCACCACCGCTGCTCTACGAGGCGATGGAGTGCCTCGGCGGCAATGGCTATGTCGAGGAGGCGCCGCTCGCCCGCTATTATCGCGAGGCCCCGGTCAACGCGATCTGGGAAGGCTCCGGTAATGTCATGGCGCTCGACGTGCTGCGCGTGCTCGGCCGCGCGCCTGGTCTGTTCGAGGATGTGCTGGCCGGTATCGACCGTGACCTCGGCGCCGGCGGACGTGGCACGATCGGCGTGCTGAAGGCGGCGATGCAGGTTGCTGCGACCGACGACGGCTCGGCCCGGCTGCTTACCGAACAGCTGGCTCTATCGGCGGCGGCGGCGGAATTGCGCCGGCTGGGGGCAGGGCGGATCGCCGACGCCTTCGTCGAGACGCGATTGGCCGGCCAATGGCGCAACACCTATGGCATGCTCGATTCGCGCCACGACGCGCGCATGATCATCGACACGCTCTATCCGCCGGTGAATTAAACCGCGAGCATCGCGTAAAAAACCGGCGCCATCCATCATTTTGAGGTGCCGGCGAGCCTCCTCACGCGTGTCATTGATCGCCGTTAACCTTAACAAATGGTTTCCGTTGCGGTGGCGGGCGGCAAAGCCCACTGTCGCGGCGAGAGCAAGGAATGGTTCAAATTGCCATTCCCTACTTTGCGAACCAGGAACGCCGATGCGACACGTACTGACCTCTTTTCTGGCCTTGCACTGGGCGATCGTTTTCGCCCTGCTTGCGCTCATCTGCATCGACGGAAACCGTGGTGTGGCGGCGGCGCTGGGCGTGCTGGGGGCCACCATAGAGGGTACTCGCTTCGTCGACCTCGACAACGTCATCGTCGTGGCGCCGCTCGCCACCGCATTGCTGGTCGTGGCGGTGCTGTTCTTCTGGGCCTTTGTCGAAACCTTGGTCAATGACGCGACCAGCCAGGGCGTCGACAGCGTTGCCCGCATCGCTTTCATCTCGGCGTCCGGGGTGTTGTCGCTGATCGTCATCGGTGGCGCCGCGCAAGGCATCAACGGGCTGTTCATGGTTGTCGCCGTGCAACTGGCGGCGCTTCTGGCATCCTATGTCGCCATGCTTGCCGAGCGACGGTCTGTCGCGGCGGTCGCTCCGGCCGATGGCGAAATCCGCGCCGCCGCGCACGGCATGGCAAAGGCCGCGGCCCACAATTCACTGCTTTCACTCATATCGGGGCGGGCAGGCTCGAATCCCGGGGGAGGCCGCTGATGCGTTATATCTTCGCATTGTGGGCGGCCCCGATGGCGCTGTTCTGGGGCTGGTTCTACCTGTCGCTCAACGACATGAACTTCGGTTATGTCATGCTGAGCCGGCAGCTGCACGACTTGGTCTTCCAGCTCTATGGCCAGATGCTCGGTATCGATCCGGCGACCATCCCTGGTATGGTGGCAAAGGCCTGCGTCTTCGACGGTTTTCTGCTGATGGCGCTCTGGGCGTTTCGCCGCCGCCGTGAAATCGCCGGCTGGATCAAGCAGCGCTGGGCGGGTCCGGTTCCGTTCGAGCGGATGCGTGGAGCGACTGAAGCCGGTCCAAAACTCCCTGCAGAATAAACGCGGCTGCCGCCGAATCGATCTTGCCGGCGCGTTTGCGGCGCGAGAAATCCATCTCGATCAGTGTCCTTTCGGCCGCGACCGTCGATAGTCTTTCATCCCAGAGCACGAAGGGCAGGTCGCTCACCTGGGCCATGTTGCGGACGAAGGCGCGCGATTTCTGCGCGCGCGGCCCTTCCGAACCGTCCATGTTAATCGGCAGTCCGATCACCACCGCGCCTGCATTCTCCTTCTGCAGCAAGGCCAGCAGCACCGCAGCGTCGAGCGAGAATTTCTTTCGCATGATGACCGGGCGCGGATGGGCGAAGGAGAACCTCTGGTCCGAGACCGCGACGCCGATCGTCTTGTCGCCGAGGTCAAGCCCTGCCAGCGTCTTGCCACCGGCAAGCCGCGCCGGCAATTCCTCGATCGTGATAATGCCCAATGGCCGTCCTTCGCCTTTCAACGTCTCGTGTTTTGCCAAACGCGCGACGGACAGAGTAACCCTTTGATCTCAGGGCCATCGGCGTTCTATCCTTTGGCAAGGCAAAAATCGAGGAAAGCATTCATGAAATTGACCTGGTACGGCCACTCGGCCTTTCGCATCGAAACCGCCGATGCCAAGATCCTCATCGATCCCTATCTGATCGGCAATCCGTCCTGGACGGGTGGCTGGGAGGGGCCGGCCGAGGGGATCACGCATGTGCTGCTGACGCATGGCCACAGCGACCACATCAGCGGAGCGGTGGAAGTGCTCGGCAAAAGTGGCGCCCAACTGGTCGCCAATTTCGAAATCTGCATGTACCTGGTCGGCAAGGGCGTCAGCGACACGAAGATCAATCCGGGCAACATCGGCGGCACTGTCGATTGCGGCGGCTTCACCACCACGTTCGTCCAGGCGCTGCACTCCTCCTCTTTCCCCGGCGATGGCGGCCAAAACACCTATCTCGGCAATCCCGGCGGCCTCGTCCTGCATTTCCCGGGGGACAGGACGCTCTACCACATGGGCGACACCGACATCTTTTCCGACATGGCGCTGATCAACGAGTTGCATGAACCGAAGATCGGCATCGTGCCGATCGGCGACCGTTTCACCATGGGCGGTGCGGTGGCCGCGCTCGCCTGCCGCCGCTTCTTCAAGTTCGAGACCGTGGTTCCCTGTCATTTCGGCACGTTTCCGATGATCGATCCGACCGCTGACAAGTTCGAGGCGGGCCTGGAAGGATCCGGTGTGAAGGTGGCATTGCCGAAGATCGGTGAGACGATTACGATTTAGAAATCGGCTAAAGCGGAATGAAACCATGGCTTTGAGGCAATCTCTTTGCGTTTCCATGTTGGTCGCGGCGTCGCCCGCGCTCGCAGCGGATGGTTTCATCGAAGGCGTCTACCTTCAGTCCGAGGAGCTTTGCGCGCAGGCGAGGAAGGCTACGCTGCAGACGCTGATCGACGCCGGCAACATCGTGCTTTCGGCGCGCGGCCTGCAGGGCGTCGAATACAATTGCGAGTTCGTTCAGGTCAGCAAGGCGACAGCTTCGCCCAGCTGGGCGGTGACGGCCATCTGCCAGGAGCCGGGTTACGTCTTTCCCGACGTCCTTTCAGTGACCCAAATGAGCCCGACACAGATCGATCTCGTTTCGGTCCGGCCGGCCGATGACGAAAGCGAGGCCACCGGCAACAGTGGCAGCTACTATCTGTGCGAGGGCGTTGCCCTGCCATAGACAGCATCTTGTCCGCGGACCGATGGCAGAAGAGCCGGGCCGCCACCACGGCCTCGCACGATGCATGTTGCGCCGCGCGCGCGGCGCCGCTATAGCCCGAACTGGTTTTCCCCGAGGCAAAACATGTCCGTTGATGTCAAGACAGTGAAGCGCGTCGCGCGTCTCGCCCGCATTGCGGTGAGCGAAGAAGATGCCGAACGCATGACCGGCGAACTGAACGCCATCCTGGGCTTCGTCGAGCAGTTGAACGAGGTCGATGTTTCCGGCGTCGAGCCAATGACCTCGGTGACGCCGATGGAAATGAAGAAGCGCAGGGATGTCGTCACCGACGGCAACAAGGCCGCCGACATCGTTGCCAATGCACCGGCGACCGAAGAGAATTTCTTCCTCGTGCCGAAGGTCGTGGAGTAGCGCGCCGATGGCAATCGAGATCGCCATTGAAACGCCGCTGCAGGAAGACGTGCGCGGACTGGTCAACGAACTCAACGAAACGTTGCTCGAGCTGACACCGCCGGAGCATTGCTACCACCTGACGGTCGAGCAGATGGCCGGTGAGGATACGACCGTTTTCATCGCCCGCGACAACGGCCTTGCCATCGGCTGCGGCGCGCTGAAGCGCCATGATGGCGCCATCGGCGAGGTCAAGCGTATGTACACGCGCCCTTCATATCGCGGCCTAAAGATCGGCGCCAGGATCGTCGAGCGGGTCGAGGCGCTGGCGCGCAATGAAGGGCTGAAGCGCCTGGTGCTGGAGACGGGCGATCGTCATCCCGCCGCGTGGACCGTCTACGAACGTGCCGGGTTTTCGCGCTGCGGCCCGGTGCTGGATTATCCCGATTCCGAGTGGTCGGTGTTTTACGAAAAGAGCCTTTGATGAGCGACCTGACCCAGCTGACGATTTCGCAGGCCCGCGCCAAGCTGCGCGGCAAGGAAATCACCGCGACCGAGATCACCGAGGCCTATCTCGCGGCCATCGATCGCGCCAATCCGGCGCTCAATGCCTATGTCGCGGTGACCGGCGACAAGGCGCGAGACATGGCCAAGGCGTCCGATGCCAGGCTGGTCAAGGGCGAGGGCGGTGCGCTGGAAGGCATCCCGCTCGGCATCAAGGACCTGTTCGGCACCGAAGGCGTCCATACCCAGGCCTGCAGCCATGTGCTCGATGGGTTCAAGCCGCGCTACGAATCGACCGTTACCACCAATCTGTGGGCCGACGGCGCGGTCATGCTGGGTAAGCTCAACATGGACGAGTTCGCCATGGGCTCGTCCAACGAGACGTCCTACTACGGCCCGGTCATCAACCCGTGGCGGCGCTCGCGCCTCGACACGGTGGTGATGCCGACCACGCATCAGGGCGACGGCGGCTTCGTATCGGCCGGCGGCACCAGGACCGCGCGCAGCCTGGACAATGCACAGCTGGTGCCGGGTGGTTCTTCCGGCGGTTCGGCAACCGCGGTCTCGGCCTTCCTGTGCGCCGGCGCGACGGCGACGGATACTGGCGGCTCGATCCGCCAGCCGGCCGCCTTCACCGGCACCGTCGGCATCAAGCCGACCTATGGTCGCTGCTCGCGCTGGGGCATTGTCGCCTTCGCTTCGTCGCTCGACCAGGCCGGACCGATCGCCCGCGACGTGCGCGATGCCGCGATCCTGTTGAAGTCGATGGCCTCCGTCGACCCGAAGGACACGACCTCGGTCGACCGGCCGGTGCCGGACTATGAGGCGGCGATCGGCAAGCCGATCAAGGGCATGAAGGTCGGCATCCCCAAAGAATACCGCGTCGACGGCATGCCCGGAGAGATCGAGGCGCTGTGGCAGAAGGGCATTGCCTGGCTGAAGGACGCGGGCGCCGAGATCGTCGATATTTCCTTGCCGCACACCAAATACGCGCTGCCGGCCTATTACATCGTGGCGCCCGCCGAGGCTTCATCCAACCTCGCCCGCTACGATGGCGTCCGCTACGGACTGCGCGTGCCGGGCAAGGACATCGTCGACATGTATGAGAAGACCCGCGCCGCCGGTTTCGGCCGCGAGGTCAAGCGCCGCATCATGATCGGCACCTATGTGCTGTCGGCCGGCTATTACGACGCCTACTATCTGCAGGCGCAGAAAGTGCGCAATCTGATCAAGCGCGACTTCGAGAATGTCTTCGCCGCCGGCGTCGATGTCATCCTGACCCCGGCGACACCATCCGCCGCCTTCGGCATCGCCGACGAGGACATGGCCGCCGATCCGGTGAAGATGTATCTGAACGACATCTTCACCGTCACCGTGAACATGGCCGGCCTGCCGGGCATCGCCGTGCCGGCGGGGCTGGACGCCAAGGGTCTGCCGCTCGGCCTGCAGCTGATCGGCCGGCCGTTCGAAGAGGAAACCCTGTTCCAGACCGCTGCCGTCATCGAGCAGGCGGCCGGCACATTTCAGCCGGAGAAGTGGTGGTAAGGATGTCGCTCGTCCGACGGGGGTGAGCGATGTTCTTCTACCTTTCCAAGATCTTTTGGTTCTTCATCCAGCCGCTCAACCTGACGATCTTCCTGCTGCTGGCCGGGCTGCTTGCCGCAATGATCGGCCGACGGCGGCTAGCGGCCACCGGCAGCGTTCTGGCGTTTCTGATCCTTGCGCTGTCGGCTTGGACGTCGCTCGGCGCCATGATGCTCAATCCGCTGGAGGAGCGTTTTGCGCGCCCGTCGCTGCCGCAAAGGGTCGACGGCATCGTCGTGCTTGGCGGCGGCTTCGAAGGCGCCATCAACCTGGTGCGCGGCGGCTATGAGCTGAACAGCGGCGGCGACCGGATGGTCGAGACCGCGATTCTCGCCCGGCGCTTTCCAACCGCCAAGGTGGTCGTCTCCGGCGGCACCGGCGAATTGTTCCTGGAAGGCGAGGGCGACGCCGCCACCGCGCCTCGTCTGCTCACCGCACTTGGCGTGGCGGCCGATCGCCTGATCCTCGAAAACAAGTCCCGCAACACCTATGAGAATGCCGTCTTCACCAAGGCGCTGGTAACACCGAAGCCCGGCGAGACTTGGCTGCTGGTGACCTCGGCCTTCCATATGCCGCGCGCCAAGGCGCTGTTCGACAAGGCCGGCTTTGCAACAATTCCCTGGCCGGTCGACTATCGCACCACAGGGCGGGAAGGCATCGGCCTGTTCCGCGACAATTCCGCCGATTCGCTGCAGGCCACCACCATGGCCATCCGTGAATGGATCGGGCTTTTTGCCTACTGGCTGTCAGGCCGGATCGATCAACCCTTTCCAGGGCCTGGCGGCTGACCGATCACCGCCTGTCTGGCGGCCGAGAAGAACTGGCGCCGGACCAGCACGGCGAGCAGCAACAGCGTCGACAGCACGAACACCGTGGGATCGACGAACCAGCCGAGATAGCCGATCGAGAAGAACACGCCGCGCAGGCCGGAATTGAAATGCTTTCCGGCCAGCATGTTCATCTGTGCCGCACGCCAGACCGCCGTTTCGCTGACCGGATTGCGTGACGCTTCGCCATGCGGGATCGGCACCGCGCCGATCAGGATCGTGCAATAGTTGAACAGCCGGTACGCCCAGCCGAATTTGAAGAACGAAAACGCCAGGATTAGCACCAGCCCAAACACCTTTATCTGAAAGGCCGCGCGCGACGGGGCGCCGCCCAGGGGCAGGTCGCTCAGCACTTCAAGAACCCGGTCGGATGCGCCGAGCAAGGCAAAGCAGCCGCCGATCGCGATCAATGAGCTGGAGGCGAAGAAGGCGGTTCCCTGCTGCAGGCCGCTCATGATGGCGGTGTCGACGATGCGGATCTCGCGTTCGGCCATGGTGCGCATCCAGGCTTGCCGCTGCGCATTCATCGCCGTCGTCAGCGATATCCGGCTGACCAGCTTGCCGTCGGAGGCAAGCGTGTGCAGCAGCCACGCGACGAGGAAGAAAGCCAGCGCCGCGAGATCGGCTGTCGAAAGATCGAGGGAATCGCCCATGGGCTGAATTTATCACATTCGGTGCGATCGCTTCGATGCCCGGCAAAGAGCGATCGACAACCTATGTCGCTGCCGGAGCAAACAAGGTCGGCAGGCGATGCGCCGCGATTGCCAAAAGAGCGGAAACATCCTGGGAATTCCTATATGTAGTCCTCGACGTGACTCTTGGAGACAACGCCGCGTGTTCCTTTCGGTTTTCGACCTGTTCAAGATCGGCATCGGCCCCTCGAGTTCGCACACGATGGGGCCGATGACCGCCGCAGCGCGGTTTCTCGACGAGGTCGCGGGAAATGACTGGCCGCGCCCGGCGGGCGTCAAGGTCGACCGTCTCGCCGCCAGCCTGCATGGCTCGCTCGCCTATACCGGCATTGGTCATGGCTCGGATCGTGCTGTCATACTCGGCCTTGCCGGCCTGACGCCGCAGACTGTCGATCCCGATCAGGCTGATGGCATTGCCAGCCGCATCACGGCGGAGAAGCGCATTTCACCGCCCGGGCACCCGTCCTATCGTTTCGACCCGGCCACCGATCTGGTGCTGGACCGCAAGACGCCGCTCACCGGCCACGCCAACGGCATGGCGTTCTACGCCTATGATTCCGGCGACCGTCTGCTGCTCAGGCGCATCTACTATTCGATCGGCGGTGGTTTCGTGGTTTCGGAAGAAGAGCTGCAGCGGATGAAGGCCAAGGGGTCGGTGACGACCGAAGGCAAGAAGGTGCCTTATCCCTTCAAGAACGCGGTCGAGATGCTGGCGATGGCCGGCAAAAGCGGCCTTTCCATCGCCGACATGAAGCGCGTCAACGAGGAAACGCAGATGTCGCGCGAGGAGCTCGACGCCGGCCTCGACGGCATCTGGAGCGCCATGAAGGGCTGCATCGACCGTGGCCTGTCGCAGGATGGCATCATGCCGGGCGGGCTGAAGGTGCGCCGGCGGGCACGCATGCTGCACGACAAGCTGCAGGAGCAATGGCAGCAGAACAAGCCCAATCCCTTGCTCGCCAATGACTGGCTGTCGATCTACGCCATGGCCGTCAACGAGGAGAACGCCGCCGGCGGCCGCGTCGTTACCGCGCCGACCAATGGCGCTGCCGGCACATTGCCGGCGGTGCTGCGCTACTGGCTGCATTTCCATCCCGAGGCCGATCAGCCGAGCATCCGCGATTTCCTGCTGACGGCCGCCGCAGTCGGCGGCATCATCAAGACCAATGCCTCGATCTCCGGCGCCGAGGTCGGCTGCCAGGGCGAGGTCGGCTCCGCATCGGCGATGGCCGCGGCCGGCCTGTGCGCCGTCATGGGCGGCACACCCGAACAGGTCGAAAACGCCGCCGAGATAGCGCTCGAACACCATCTCGGCATGACCTGCGATCCGGTCGGCGGGCTGGTCCAGGTGCCTTGCATCGAGCGCAATGCGCTCGGCGCGGTCAAGGCGGTGACGGCTGCGTCACTGGCGATCAAGGGCGACGGCATCCATTTCGTGCCGCTCGATGCGGCGATCGAGACCATGCGCCAGACCGGCCTCGACATGAACGAAAAGTACAAGGAAACCAGCCTTGGCGGGCTTGCCGTCAATGTCGTGGAGTGCTGAGAGGCTGTGGGCACCACAGGCTTGGTATCTGGCTGCTGGCACTGTGGAGAAGTCGATCAGGCCGTTGACGCATCCGCGCACCGGACTAAACCTTAAGCGATGTCTCTCAATCTCATAAAACTCTGTGTCGGTTGCGACAGCGTCGAGGATCTCGAAGAGTGGATCGCCTTCCGCCTTGACGAGCGGCGGCGCTCCGGTGAGCCGGTCGAGCAGTATCACACGACACGCATGATGCCGACGCGCGGCGCCGAGGTTACCGATGGCGGTTCGCTCTACTGGGTGATAAAGGGCAATGTGCAGTGCCGCCAGTTGATCACCGAAATCCGGCCATTCACCGACGACGAGGGCATCGGCCGCTGCCATCTGATCCTCGATCCACAAGTCGTGCGCACCGACTGGCAGCCGCGCCGGGCTTTTCAGGGCTGGCGCTATCTGAAACCGGCGGACGCGCCGGCTGATCTCGGCAAGGGCAAGGCCGGACTGATCGAGATGCCGCCGAAGCTCAGGCGCGAGCTTGCCGATCTCGGCCTGCTCTGACCCTCAGGAATCCAAGCGTCTGGCCCTCAATGTTGCCTTAGGCAGGGCTTGCAAGCGGTGGAACAACGCCACATCTTGTTTTCATGAGCGACAAGAAGCAGCCCGTGCCCGCAAGGGTCAATCCTGCGCCGGTCAAACCCCAATCCAATGCCGGCGAGATAGAAACCTTTGTTCGGCAGGCAAGGACGCTGGCTGCGTCGGCGACGGGTTCGGGCAGGCTGATCCTTTCGCTCGACGCGACGATGAGCCGCCAGCCGACCTGGGATCTGGCCTGTGAGCTGCAGGGCCAGATGTTCGATGCCGTCGGCAAGGCCGGAACCCTCAGCGTCCAACTGGTCTACTTTCGCGGCCTGGGCGAGTGCCGTTCGTCCGCTTTCGTGACCGATACCAATGCCTTGAAGCAACTGATGACGCGAATCGAATGCCGCAGCGGCAACACCCAGATCGGCAAGGTGCTGGCGCATGCGCTGAAACAGACGGCCAAGGCCAAGGTCAATGCGCTGGTCTATATCGGCGATGCGATGGAAGAGAACATCGACGATCTGGCGGAAAAGGCCGGCAGCCTCGGCCTGCATGGCGTTCCTGTCTTCGTCTTCCAGGAAGGTCATGATTCCGGCGCAGAAAAGGCGTTTAAGGAAATCGCGCGGTTGTCCAAAGGGGCTTGGTTCCGATTTGATCGGCGGGCTGCCGCGACTCTGGCAGGACTGCTTTCGGCCGTTGCGGTGTTTGCAACCGGCGGGCTGAAGGCGCTCGAGGCCAGAGGCAGGCCGGAAGACCGGCTGATGATCGAGCATCTGCGGGGTGGCGGGGACTGATGGGCGCAATCATCGCATTGGTAGCATTACTTTTGGTGCTTCTCGGCGCGGCCACGATCTTCCTCCGTGCCGACCCAGGAAAATTGGCCAGCGGCATGAAGACACTCGGGCCGGTCCTTCTGGGGCTGGTCGGCATCGCTATGGTTGTGGTCGGGCGCGAAGGCATCGGCGGCATAATTCTGTCGGCGGCAATCGCCTGGTATGGTTCCATGCGGATGAAGCGGCAGACGGCAAAGCTCGCACCGGGCAAGCGTTCGACGGTGCGCACCGCAGCACTTGAAATGGAACTCGATCACGATACTGGCGGCCTTGAAGGACTGGTCCTGGCTGGCCGCCACGAAGGCAAGATGCTTGGCGCGATGGGGCTGGCGGAATTGCAGCATCTCTACCGCGAACTCTCCGGCGATCCGGAGAGTCGGCAACTGCTAGAGACGTATCTTGACGGCAGATTTCCCGTCTGGCGCAAAAACGCTGAGACGAACGGTGGCGAAGGGCTGGGTGTTGCGCCAGGTCCGGGCGCCATGACTAAGGAGGAGGCCTACAAGGTCCTTGGTCTTGAAGCGGGGGCCGCCGCGGCGGATGTCCGCAAGGCGCACCGCCGCCTGATGCAGCGCCTGCACCCCGATGTCGGTGGCACGTCTTTCCTGGCGGCGCGGATCAATGAAGCCAAGGACGTCTTGCTCTCCAATCACAATTAGTTCTCCTTCGACGCAGAATTTTTCCGGGAGATAACGTCCACGCCGTCCTACTGCTGGACGGCGTAGCACTCGATGTTCTTCTTCTTCAAAGCGGTGCAGGCCTTCCAGGCAGCGGTCTTCGAACCAAAGCCGCCGAAGCGGGCGCGGTAATAGGTGACGCCGTCCTTGTCGAAGGCGATGGTGAAGCCGGACGCATCGGCCAGCACCTTGGGTGCCTGCTTGGTGGTCTTGTCGAGGAACGCCTGGGCTTCGGACTGCTTCGGCGACGAGGCAACCTGGATGGCCCAGCCCGACGGCACCGACGCGGTGTTGACAGGGTCGACAGTCGGCGTCGGCGCCAGTGTCGGTTCGGCATAGGCCGCCACGACCTGGGCCGTGGCCACCTGAGGCGCCGATACGATGACGGTCTTGACTTTCCTGGTCTTGACGACGGGGGCAGCCTCTTCGCTTTGCTCGCTCTGCGCGGTGCTGTCTTCCGCTACAGTGGCGTCCTCGGCAACGGTGGCATCGTCCTGGGTCGCATCATCCTGCGCCACCACCGGCTTGTCGTCCGGCGTCGGCGCGTCGTGCTTGGGCAGCAGCACCTTGGCAAGGGCTGTGATCGGGTTGCTGCCGCCGGCCTTGGCGACCAGATCGCCACCGCCGCGGGTTGATGCCCGCGGCATATAGGTGTTGATCAACGTGGCCATCTGGTTGTCGCGGCTGCCGCCGGAGGTGCCGCCCATGACCACGCCGACGATGCGACGATTGCCGTCGGAAACCGACGAGACGAGATTGAAGCCGGAGGCGCGGGTGTAGCCGGTCTTGATGCCGTCGACGCCCTTGATGCGTCCCAGCAGACGGTTGTGGCCGTTGATGCGCTGACGCCCGTAGAGAAAGGAGCGCTGCGAGAAATAGCCATAGTACTGGGGAAAATGCTCTCGCAGCGCGATGCCGAGCGTTGCCATGTCGCGAGCGGTGGTGAACTGGCCGGGGTCGGGCAGGCCATTGGCGTTTCGGAACACGGTGCCGTTCATGCCCAGCGCCCGCGCCTTTGCCGTCATCATACGGGCGAAATTGGTTTCATTGCCGCCGAGCATTTCGCCGAGCGCGGTCGCCGAGTCGTTCGCCGACTTTGTGACCATCGACAGGATGGCGGTCTCGACCGTGACCGAACCGCCTGCCTTCACTCCGAGCTTCGTCGGCGGCTCGGCTGCGGCATGGGCCGAAAACACAACTTGCGAGTTCCTGCTGATCTTGCCCTTCGCCAGCGCCTCGAAGGTCAGGTAAAGCGTCATCATTTTGGTCAGCGAAGCCGGATAGCGCCTGCCGTTAGCATCCGCGGAGTACAGCACCTTGCCAGTCTTGGCGTCCACGACAATGGCCGCCTGCCTCGCCGCCAGTGATGAAGCAACGTCACCGCAGACGAACGTCAACGCCAGGGCGAAGATCATCATCGTTTTGAGAGGGGAGGTGGATTTGGAAACGATGCCCAACAACGCCTTACGCACTGGTACTTCCCTTGGATTCTTCGTTGCGTTGGAGGCGGCGAAGGGTCCTGCCTCACTTCCAGCCAAAGCTACCGGGGCAGCGTTACCAATCCGTTTATGGTAACCGCCGCGTTCACCATTTTCTTCGGGCTTGAAGCTCTCTTTATTCGATTTTTAGCCATTGACTGCGCAGGCGGCGTCTGAACGCCGGCGAAATGTTGACTTTTGTGCGGCGCACAATATATTAGAGTGCATTGCACAAGGGCGCCCCGAAGAAGGACGCTTCAACCCAAGGGAATGCGTGAAATGACCCAGACCTATGAGGACTTCAGCAAATACGGCAAAGAGTTTGCCGATACCGGATTGAAGAGCTTCGCTTCGCTCTCCAAGGGCGCGCAGGCGATCGCCACCGAAGCTGGTGAATACACCAAGAAGAGCTTCGAAGCCGGCAGCGCCGCCGTCGAGAAGATGTTTTCGGCCAAGTCGCTGGAAAAGGCGATCGAGATCCAGTCCGACTATGCCAAGCAATCCTATGAGGCGTTCGTCGCCGAGGCCACCAAAATTGGCGATCTCTATGCCGAACTCGCCAAGGAAGCCTACAAGCCGTTCGAATCGGTCGTTGCCAAGGCGAAGTAATTTCGCCCGGGCGAATTAAATTCGCCTGATGTGACCCAGATCCGGCCCTTTGGGCCCGGGACAAAGCCCGGCCGCGGAAGCGTGGCCGGGTTTTTTCATGTCAATTTCCGCTCCAAGGCCTCGCGCCCCTTCACGATTGCGAAAATCGGCCAAGTTTGGTCACCTAGCCATATTGTCAGCTAAACAGAAGGGCTTAAAATCGTCCATCGAACACCTACATGTCGAACTCGCATGAGGATTCGAAAGAGGCAGGAATACGTGACGATCGGTTTGACTGCCACGAGACACGTGGCGCGGATGCAAAACGGCGGCGGCGACGGCAATGAGGCCGGCCGCGGGACGGCTGTCATCACGCGCACCAAAACCAAGACCAAGAAGCCCAGCCTCTACAGGGTCCTCATCCTCAACGACGACTACACGCCCATGGAGTTCGTGGTTCACGTGCTGGAGCGTTTTTTCCAGAAGGACCGCGAAGCCGCCACACGCATCATGCTTCATGTTCACAATCATGGAGTGGGCGAGTGCGGGGTCTATACATTCGAGGTGGCCGAGACCAAAGTGTCTCAGGTCATGGATTTCGCCCGACAGAATCAGCATCCGCTGCAATGCGTGATGGAGAAGAAGTGAGGTAACATGCCGGCTTTCTCCCAAGGCCTGGAAAAGGCGCTTCACCAGGCGCTGACGCTCGCCAATGAGCGGCACCATGAATATGCAACCCTTGAACATTTGCTGCTCGCGCTCATCGACGACACCGAGGCCGCCGCCGTCATGCGCGCCTGCAATGTCGATCTCGATGAGCTCAAGCACACAGTTCTCACCTATATCGACACCGAGCTCGACAACCTGGTCACCGGCTACGACGAGGACTCCAAGCCGACAGCTGGTTTCCAGCGCGTCATCCAGCGCGCGGTGATCCATGTGCAGTCTTCGGGCCGCGAGGAAGTGTCTGGCGCCAACGTGCTCGTCGCCATCTTCGCCGAGCGCGAGAGCCATGCCGCCTACTTCCTGCAGGAACAGCAGATGACCCGCTACGACGCGGTCAACTATATCTCGCACGGCATTGCCAAGCGTCCGGGCGCGTCGGAGACACGCTCGCCGCGCGGCGCTGATGACGAGCAGGGCGGCCAGAACGGCGCCGAGCCGCAAGAGGAAGGCGGCAAGAAGAAGCAGCAGCAGGATGCGCTGACCGCTTATTGCGTCAACCTCAACAACAAGGCCAAGGCCGGCAAGATCGACCCGCTGATCGGTCGCGAGTCCGAGATCAACCGCACCATCCAGGTGCTGTGCCGCCGCTCCAAGAACAACCCGCTCTATGTCGGTGATCCCGGCGTCGGCAAGACGGCGATCGCCGAAGGTCTCGCCAAGCGCATCGTCGAGGGCGACGTTCCCGAGGTGCTGCACAACGCCACCATCTTCGCGCTCGACATGGGCACGCTGCTCGCCGGCACGCGCTATCGCGGCGATTTCGAGGAACGGCTGAAGCAGGTCGTCAAGGAACTCGAGGACTATCCCGGCGCGGTGCTGTTCATCGACGAGATCCACACGGTGATCGGGGCAGGTGCGACTTCGGGCGGCGCCATGGACGCGTCCAACCTGTTGAAGCCGGCCTTGTCGTCAGGTGCGATCCGCTGCATCGGCTCGACCACCTACAAGGAATTCCGGCAGTTCTTCGAGAAGGACCGTGCCCTGGTGCGGCGCTTCCAGAAGATCGACGTCAACGAACCGACGATCGAAGACGCCATCGAGATCATGAAGGGCCTCAAGCCCTATTATGAGGAGTTCCACAAGGTGAAGTTCACCAACGAGGCGATCAAGGCCTCGGTGGAGCTGTCGGCACGCTACATCAACGACCGCAAGCTGCCGGACAAGGCGATCGACGTGATCGACGAGACCGGCGCCTCGCAGATGCTGGTGCCGGAAGCCAAGCGCAAGAAGACGATCGGCATCAAGGAGATCGAAGCGACGATCGCCACCATGGCCCGCATCCCGCCGAAGACCGTTTCGGCCGACGATGAGAAGGTGCTGCAGGGCCTCGATATCGAACTGAAGCGCGTCGTCTATGGCCAGGACACCGCGATCTCCGCGCTGACCTCGGCGATCAAGCTGGCGCGCGCCGGCCTGCGCGAACCGGAGAAGCCGATCGGCTCCTACCTGTTCTCGGGTCCGACCGGCGTCGGCAAGACCGAAGTGGCCAAGCAATTGGCCGCCTCGCTCGGCGTCGAGCTGATCCGCTTCGACATGTCGGAATATATGGAACGCCACACGGTCTCGCGGCTGATCGGTGCCCCTCCCGGCTATGTCGGCTTCGATCAGGGCGGTCTGTTGACCGACGGCGTCGACCAGCATCCACACTGCGTGTTGTTGCTGGACGAAGTCGAGAAGGCGCATCCGGACCTGTTCAACATCCTGTTGCAGGTGATGGACCACGGCAAGCTGACCGACCACAACGGCAAGCAGATCGACTTCCGCAATGTGATCCTGATCATGACCACCAATGCGGGCGCGTCGGATGCGCAGCGTGCGGCGATTGGCTTCGGTTCGACCAAGCGCGAAGGCGACGACGTCGAGGCGATCAACCGGTTGTTCACGCCGGAATTCCGCAACCGTCTCGATGCGATCATCCCGTTCGGCTCGCTGCCGGTGCCGGTCATCCATCAGGTGGTGCAGAAGTTCGTCATGCAGCTCGAGGCCCAGCTTTCCGAGCGCGGCGTCACTTTCGACCTGTCGCCCGATGCGATCGCGTGGCTGGCCGACAAGGGTTATGACGAGCGCATGGGCGCGCGGCCGCTCGGCCGTGTCATCCAGGAGCACATCAAAAAGCCGTTGGCCGACGAGGTGCTGTTCGGCAAACTCAAGAAGGGCGGCACGGTGCGTGTCACCGTCGAGAAGAAGGAAACCGGCGAGACCGGCCTGAAGCTCGAATCGCTCGCCGACGAGGCGCCGGTGAAGCCGAAGAAGGAAGAGCCGGAAGAAACGCCGAAGCCCACAAAGGCCGTGGCGAAAAAGCCCGCGGCCAAGAAGCTGGTGGCGCAGAAGCCCGAAGCCAAGGGCAAGGATGGCAGCAAGCGCAGCCTCGTGCCGCAATTGCCCAGAAAGAACTGACCCTGATGAAAGTCGAAAAAGCCCCGGAAACGGGGCTTTTTTCATTGGAAACGGTTTTGCAGGTCGCAAAGCGACGTGCGGGGTCAGCTTTGCAGCGCCGCCCGTATCTTTTCGGCGTTCCCAATCAGCACCTCCGGCTTCTCCATCCCGCCCGTGTGCGGCTTCAGGGGGATGCCGTCGAAGCGCGGGATGACATGCACATGCAGATGATAGACGGTCTGTCCCGAGGCTGGCTCGTTGAACTGCATGATGGTGACGCCGTCGGCGCCAAAACCTTGTTTGGCGGCCCGCGCCACTTTCTGAACGACCGTCAAAAGCGGGCCGAACGTTGACGGATCGGCGTCGAGCAGGTTGCGCGACGGCGCCTTCGGTACCACCAGCGTATGGCCCGGCCCCTGCGGCATCACATCCATGAAGGCGACGACCGCTTCGTCCTCGTAGACGCGGTGCGAGGGAATTTCACCGCGCAGGATCTTGGCGAAGATGTTGTCGGTGTCATAGGCGACCTCAGCCATGGCGAACGCTCCGGATTGTGCCTTTTCGTGTAGCGAAGCCGTCGAAAGTCGGCAAGACGATCGTCGACCCTGCCATCGGGGCAGCCCGGTCGCTACTCCTCCAGATCCTTGCGGAATGGAGTGTGCTCTTCCAGATATTCGCTCATCCGTTCCACCTCGTGCCGTTCGCGCCTGAGATAGTCGGCAACGGCGTTGCGCAAGCCGGGATGCGCAATGTAGTGCGCGGAATGCATGGTCACCGGCCGGTAGCCGCGCGCCAGCTTGTGCTCACCTTGAGCACCTGCCTCGACAACCTTCAGCTTGCGCTCGATGGCGAAGTCGATCGCCTGATGATAGCAGACCTCGAAATGCAGGAAGGGATGGTCCTCGATGCAGCCCCAGTTGCGGCCATAGAGTGCGTCGGAGCCGATGAAATTGATGGCACCGGCAATATAGCGCCCGTTGCGTTTGGCCATCACCAGCAGGATGTCGTCGGCCATGCGTTCGCCGATCAGCGAGAAGAACTGGCGGCTGAGATAGGGCCGGCCCCATTTGCGGCTACCGGTGTCCATGTAGAAGGCGAAGAAATCGTCCCAGGCCTTTTCGGTGAGGTCCTTGCCGGTCAGCCAGTCGATCGAAATGCCGTTGGCCAGCGCCTCGCGCCTTTCCTTCTTCATCGCCTTGCGCTTGCGCGAGGCAAGGGTGGCGAGGAAGTCGTCATAGGTTGAAAAGCCTTCGTTGAAGAAATGGAACTGCTGGTCGGTGCGATGCAGGAACCCTGCCGCTTCCAGCACCTCCACGTCGCTCTCCTGCGCGAAGGTGACATGCGCGGAAGAGACACCGAGTTTTTGCGTGACCGCCTTAAGGCCCGCCGCCAGCCCGGCCTTGACGGTGCCGATATCCTCGCCCTTGGTGACCAGCAGGCGAGGGCCGGTGACCGGTGTGAACGGTACCGCGCATTGCAGTTTTGGATAGTAGTGGCCGCCGGCGCGTTCGAAGGCATCCGACCAGCCATGATCGAACACATATTCGCCCTGGCTGTGCGACTTGAGATAGCATGGGACCGCGCCGAGCAGCTTGCCTTGCGCGGTCTCCAGTCGCAAATGATGACCTTGCCAGCCGGTGCGCCGCACGGCGCAGCCGGACTCTTCGAGCGCGCTCAGAAAAGCGTATGAAACGAGCGGGTTGTAGCCGTTTTCTGTGTCACCACGCGTGGTCCCACCGAGGCTGTTCCACTCATCCGGGGTGAAAGCGCCGATGCCAGCGGCGACGCGGATCAAATAGTCCGCATTCGCTGTCTGGTCATCGCCGTCGTCGCCTTGATCCATGCGGCTTATTTAAGCTCCGTCTGGCTGGGTACAAGTCACGTTTCAGACACCGACTTCAGGCGACTTTGACCAGGTCGGGTTCGAACCCTTCGAATGTCATCTGGTCGGCATATTTGATGGTCAGGTCGACCGCCGGCTGGTCATGCACGGTCCAGGTGATGACCGGCATTTTCAGTTTTTCACGCACGAAGCTGACGAACCGGTTCGGCAGGTCGCCGGCGGCATAGGAGGTGAAGGTGATCTCGTGCGCCAGCATGGCGAAATGCGCCTCGATCAGCTTGACGTCCTTGCCGTAGGCGGTCAGTCCGGCCGGAATGCCCGGTGCGTGTTTCGGAAAATCGCGGATCAGCCAGTGGTCGAACGACATGATCGCCGCCTTGCCCTTGTAACGCTTGAGCATCTTGCCGACGATCGCCACGAGACCCTCGTCACGGCCCGGGATGCCTTTCAGCTCAATGACCATCGGCACGCGGCCATCGACCAGGTCGAGCGCTTCCTGCAGCGTCGGCACGTGATCCGATGTGCCGCCGACCTTGAGTGCCGTGAGCTCGGCCGCGGTGCGTTGCCAGACGAAGCCGTCCTGTCCGGTCAGCCTTTGCAGGTCGCCATCATGGATGATGACGGGGATGCCGTCCGACGACAGGTGCACGTCGCATTCGATGGCGTAGCCGCGCTCGGCCGCGGCTGCGAAGGCGGAAAGCGTATTTTCCCAACGCGTCTTGTTCATGTCGTGAAAGCCGCGATGGGCCACGGGCCGGGCGGTCAGCCAGGATAGGTCAGTCATGGTCGTTCCCTGGCTCACTCGACTTCGAAGATCGCTTCGATTTCCACTGCGGCATTAAGCGGCAGCGAGGCGGTGCCGACGGCGGAGCGGGCATGCTTGCCGCGCTCGCCAAGGGCTGCAACCAGGAAATCGGAGGCGCCGTTGGCAACCAGATGCTGTTCGACATAATCGGCTGTCGAGGCGACGAAGACGGTGATCTTCACCAGGCGGCGGATTTTCTCGAGGTCGCCGAGTGCGGCCTTGGCCTGCGCCAGGATGTTGATCGCGCAGTATTTTGCCGCGTCCTTGCCGGCCGCTGTGTCGACGTCACGGCCAAGCAGGCCGCTCGCCTGCAGCTTGCCGTCCTTGAGCGGCAACTGCCCGGCGGTGAACAGCAGATTGCCGGTCCTGCAATAGGGCACGTAGTTGGCGGCGGGCGCGGCGGCGACAGGAAGCGTCACGCCCAGATCGCTTAGCCGCTTTTCGATTGTTTCACTCATGGTATTTCCCTATTGCTTGGTGACGCCGCGCTGGCCGGGGCCGAAATTGCTATTTTTGCCTCGCTTCCGCCACGACTTTTTTTAAGCTGGACCATCTTTCCCTGCGGCCTGCCATCAGCCGCGACGATCGGAGTACCTCATGCGCGCCAAGCGCCTCGCGTTCCATGCCGTCCTGCTGTCGGCGGTCTTCTCGATAGGTCCTGCTTTCGCCGTGCCGGCGCTGCAAGCCCACCGCGCCGTTTACGACCTCACCCTCAACAAGGCATCCGATCAATCCGGCATCACAGGCATATCCGGCCGCATGGTCTATGAGTTCAACGGCTCGGCCTGTGAAGGCTATACGGTGAAATTCCGGTTCGTCACCCAGATCGTCACCAACGACAACACGAAGTTGACCGACCAGCAGACCACCACTTTCGAGGACGCCGAAGGCAAGACCTTTTCGTTCGTGACGAAGTCCTTCGTCGACCAGAACCTCGACAAGGAGGTCAAGGGTATCGCCACGAAAGGGACCAAGGGGTTGAAGGTCGATATCGACAAGCCTGAAAAGAACAGCCTTGAGCTGGCTATGACCCAATTCCCGACCCAGCATCTGGTCGAACTGATCGGCAAGGCCGAAAAAGGCGAGAACTTCTACGAAACCAATCTCTTCGACGGTTCCGAAGACGCCAACAAGGTGATGACCACCACCGTCGTCGTCGGCAAGAAAACCGATGCCGACAAGGCCGACCCGGAGGCTCCGGCACTGGCGAAGCTCGCCACCGAAAAATACTGGCCGGTCGACATCGCCTATTTCGACGACACCGACAAGACAGGTGAAGAGGTGCCGGAATACCGGATCAGCTTCAAGCTGCACGAGAACGGCATCACCCGCGACCTCGTCATGGACTATGGCGACTTCTCGATGACCGGCAAGCTGGTCAATCTTTCGCTGTTCGACCAGTCGAAAACCTGCCCGACCAAATAGTGCCTTAGCAGGCCATTTGATTCACCACGTTACGGCGTTGTCGTGGCGAACGACTTGAACGTGCCGCAATCGTCTCTCAACTTCCTCCCCGGCGTCGAGACGCAAGGGGGGAGCAGCTTGAGCAGGATCGATGTCTTCGTGGCGCCGAGGCCCAACCCGGCACTGATCAGGGCCATGACTTCAGTCAACCGGATCGTCATGCTGCGGGGGATACCGGGCTTCCGCGATATCTTGCCGTTCAACCGCATGGCCGGGCTGCGCGGCGTCGCCAATGTCCGCCATATCGACTTTCCCGACGCCGACCTCGAGCGGCTGAGGGCCAGTTGCGGGGCGGGGAAGGCGACCTTCATCACGCCCAACCATCCCGAGTTCTTCACCGACTGGATGATCGACAAGGAGATCGTGTCGCAGGTCAGCCCGCTTGCTGCCTCCTGGGCAACAAATGGCGTCGTCAACGGCCTTGGCCGGCTGATGCAGAAATTCTGGCTGGCCAACAATCTGATCGCCCAGATTCCCGGCAACAGCGCGGCAGCCAAGGAACATTCCGTCGCCTGGGCATTGAAAGGCCATGGCGTGCTGCTGCATCCCGAAGGCGGCGTCGGCTGGCATGCCGACATCGTGGCGCCGTTGCTGCCGGGTGCCGTCGAAATGGGGCTCGAGGCGCTCACGAGAGGTCGGGCCACGGATCCCGATTTCAAGGTCTGGATCGCTCCCGTCGTCTGGAAACTTGCCTTCACCCGGAATGTCGAAACGGCGCTTGCGAAGGAATGCGCCTATGTCGAGAAAAGCCTGAAAATAGAACGCCACGCGACCGACACGCTGCCGCAGCGCATCCACCATATCTATTCGACGCTGCTGACGCGCGACGAAGCCGTGTGGGGCCTGTCATCCAATGAAGGCGCGACCTATGCCGAGCGTCAGAAGGCGTTGGTCGCCAAGCTCGGCCGCCGGCTTGGCGATAGCATCGCGGTCGATACTGTCGTCACCGACGATCTTCTGCGGCGGGCACGTCGCTGGCAGCGCGAAAACACCGGCGATGCGGAAGGGCAAAAGAAGGTCCGCGCGCTCGCCGATACAATTCAGAGGTTGCAACGCGTCGGGCCCTGGGCCTCGACCAATCCGCGCATCACGCAGGAGGAGATAGCCGAACACCTGAAGCGGATTCGCAACGACTATTGCAAAGGCGGGTTGCGTGACACGATGAACCGCTTCATTCCGCAGCCGGCCGGGCCGCGTCGCGCCCACATCCGGGTGCCGGATCCACTCGGCCTGCACGAATATGCCGGCTCGGTCGACGATGCGGTTGCCGAGTTGCACCGTCGCATGCAGGACACAGTCGCCAGCACTGTGGCTGAGCTTGCAGCCACTGGCAGCTTCATTTTCTACCCGAATCCATTCTATCGTCACTGATATCCAGACGGGCCGTGTGGCCGACTGTCGTGAAGGATGGAAGGCAGACGGCAAGCTTCATGGCGGTCTATGTCGACGCGGCGATCTGGAACTGGGCCGGCCATCGCTGGTGCCATCTGATGGCCGACGACACTGATGAGTTGCATCGCTTTGCAGCAATGCTCGGCGTCAAGCGCTCATCCTACCAGGGACCGCCCAAGACATCGGCGCCGCATTATGACATAACCGGCTTCGAGCGCGACCGTGCGGTGCGGCTCGGCGCCATCGAATGCAGCCGCGAGGAGATCGTCGCGATCTTCCGGCGGGTGCGGGTGCCCAATGGAAAGGCTCGGCCATGACACCAACGGCATTTCTGGCCTATTGCGCCGCGATCACGCTTGCAGCCGCAACGCCAGGACCAGCAATGTTCGCGGTCATCACCAACGGTGTTTCGCGCGGGTTCCTTCGTGCGTTCATGGCCGGAGTTGGCGTCGCCGCCGGCGATGCCGTGCTGGTCACCCTGGCATTGCTCGGACTGGTGGCGTTGGCGCAGACTTTCGAATGGGTTTTTCTCCTGCTGAAATATGCAGGCGCCGCCTATCTGGTCTTTCTCGGCATCAGGATGTGGCGAGCTGCCGCCACGCAACCGGATGAACCACAGGCGTCGCAGGCGAGATTGTCGAGATCGTTCTTCCTCGGCGCATCCATCGCGCTGGGCAACCCGAAGGCGATCCTGTTCCATGCCTCGATCATGCCGCTGATCCTGAACCTCAACACCATGACCCTTGCCGACGGCCTGCTGGTGGTCGCCGTCGTGATCAGTGTCAACATCCTCACCATGGGTATTTATGCTGCACTTGCCGGGCGGGCATCGGGCTGGTTCCGGACGCCAAGACGCATGCGCCTGATGAACAGATTTGCCGGCAGCGCCATGATCGGCACCGGAGCACTGATTGCCGCACGCTGAGTGGTGAAGCGCCACACGGCTTGCGTTTGTTCCGCATCCCCTCTATATGCCCGCTCATTCCACACACGGACTTTGGTGTCTGCCCGGGAGAAATCCGGCTGAAACCTCCGGTGGCGTTCGAGGACAAAGTCCAAAAATGCCTGTGTCCGTGGAGGCTAACCGGAAAGGAACTAAGAATGGCACTGCCTGATTTCAGCATGCGCCAGCTTTTGGAAGCTGGCATTCATTTCGGCCACCAGACCCACCGCTGGAACCCGAAAATGGCGCCTTACATCTATGGCGCCCGCAACAACATCCACATCATCGACCTCTCGCAGACGGTGCCTTTGCTGCACCAGGCGCTGAAGCAGGTTTCCGACACTGTCGCCAAGGGCGGCCGCGTGCTGTTTGTCGGCACCAAGCGCCAGGCGTCCGACATCGTCGCCGATGCGGCACAGCGTTCGGCCCAGTACTATGTCAATTCGCGTTGGCTCGGCGGCATGCTGACCAACTGGAAGACGATCTCGAACTCGATCCAGCGCCTGCGCAAGCTCGACGAGATGCTGGCCGGCGAGGCCCAGGGCCTGACCAAGAAAGAGCGCCTCAACCTCGACCGCGAGCGCGAGAAGCTCGACAAGGCGCTGGGCGGCATCAAGGACATGGGCTCGACGCCCGACCTGATGTTCGTCATCGACACCAACAAGGAAGCGATCGCCATCCTCGAGGCCAAGCGCCTCGGCATCCCGGTCGTCGCCATCATCGATTCGAACTGCGACCCGGACAAGATCGACTTCCCGATCCCCGGCAATGACGACGCCGCCCGCGCCATCCAGCTCTATTGCGACCTGATCGCCAAGGCTGCGATCGACGGCATCGCCCGCCAGCAGGGCGCGCTCGGCGTCGACATCGGCGCTTCGGTTGAAGCTCCGGTCGAACCGGCGCTCGATCCGGCCCCGGCGTCGGAAGCCCCCGAAGCTTGATAATCGAAGGCCGTTAGCGGCCTTCATCTTTCTCATATTTTGGCACGCTAAACAGACGCATCATCGAGGTTCGATGGTGCGTCGGTGCATTTAAAACAAAGAGGCGACAATGAGCATTTCGGCTGCACAGGTCAAAGAACTCCGCGACTTGACCGGCGCGGGCATGATGGATTGCAAGGCGGCGTTGAACGAAACCAACGGCAACATGGAAGAGGCCATCGACTGGCTGCGCAAGAAGGGCATTTCCAAGGCCGACAAGAAGGCCGGCCGCACCGCGGCTGAGGGCCTGATCGGCGTCGATTCCGGCCCGCGCGAAGCCGCCGTCGTCGAAGTCAACTCCGAGACCGACTTCGTTGCTCGTAACGCCGCGTTCCAGGAGATCGTTGCCAACGTAGCCAAGGTCGCGCTCGCTTATGGCGGCAAGACCGAGGCGGTTGCAGCGGCCAAGTATCCGAGTTCGGACAAGTCGGTCACCGACACCATCAAGGACGCCGTCGGCACCATCGGCGAGAACCTGGGCTTCCGCCGTTCGGCCAAGCTTACCGTTCCGCATGGCGCAGTCGCCACCTACGTCCATAACGCGGTTGCCGATGGCCTCGGCAAGCTCGGCGTGCTGGTCGCCATCGAGACCACTGGCAACGAGCATGCCGCCAATGCCTTCGCGCGCCAGGTTGCCATGCATGTCGCCGCCACCAGCCCGATGGCGCTGACCACCGAAGAACTCGATCCGGCGGCAATCGAGCGCGAGAAGGCGATCTTCTCCGACCAGGCGCGCCAGTCCGGCAAGCCGGAAGCGATCATCGAGAAGATGGTCGAAGGCCGTCTGCGCAAGTTCTACGAGGAAGTCGTTCTTCTGAAGCAGGCCTTCGTGCTCAATCCCGACATCACCGTCGAGAAGGCGCTGAAGGATGCCGAGAAGGACATCGGCGCGCCGGCCAAGATCACCGCCTATCTGCGCTTTGCGCTGGGCGAAGGCATCGAGAAGGAAGAGACCGATTTCGCGGCGGAAGTCGCGGCGGCGGTAAAGAAGTAAGCCGTCTCGGCTGCTATCCTTCCGACGAGATTTATCGGCCGGGTGTCCGCAGGGATGCCCGGCCGATTTCTTGTGCGGTGTCGATGAAGGCCCTGAGCTTCGGCGCCATCGACGCCCGGCGCGGAAAATAGAGGAACAGCCCTGGCTCGTCGATCGCGGCTTCGCGCAGGATTTCGACCAACCGTCCGGCCTGGATGTCGGCTCGGACCAGCGGCTCGAACAGATAGGCCAGCCCGATGCCGGCCAACGCCATGTCGCGCGCTGACAGCGGATCGGTGACAACGACGCTGCCACGCGTTTCGACGCCGATATCCTTGCCCTGGTCGGACAGGTCCCAGCGGTAGAGCGCGCGCGATCGCAACAGCCGATAGCCGATGCAGTTGTGGTTGGAGAGGTCAGCCAGCGTTCGCGGCTTTCCGTGGCGGCCGACATAGGCGGGGGAGGCGACGATGACCGTTCGGAACGGCCCGGTCAGCCGCACCGTCATCATATCCTCGGCAATCATCTCGCCCAGCCTTATGCCGGCGTCGAAGCCTTCGCCGACAATGTCGCTCAGGCGCTCATCGGTGAACACCTCCACCGTCACCTCGGGATAGCGCTCGGCCATTGCCGACAGGATGGGCATCAGGGCAAGCGGCAGCGCCAGGCGCGGCACGTTGATCTTGAGCAGCCCGCTCGCCCTGCCTTTCACCGAGCGAATGCGCTCGATCCTGTCAGTGATGTCGTTCAGTGCAGGCTCCGCCGCCGCCACAAGCGCTTCGCCGGCCTCGGTCAGCGCGACGCTGCGCGTGGTGCGGGCAAACAGCGGCTGGCCGATCCGCTCTTCGACAAGGCGCACCGCGTGGCTGACCGCCGAAGGGCTCATGCCAAGTTCCGCGGCGGCCGACGCAAAGCCGCCGCGCCGCGCCACGGCGACGATGACAGGAAGATGGCTGAGCAGATCGCGGTCCATTCATGCACGATATCGCATAGTCCATGCATATAATGCAATCTTCTCGACGCCAGCGCGCTGGCCCACATTGTCGCCAACCGTTCGGCGGCGGGCCGATGCGCAAAGGAGAAGAGACATGAATGCATTGAAGTACGCTACCTTCGCGGCGGGACTTGCGCTGGCGCCTGTCGATGTCGGCGGGGCCGAACCATCCCGTGAAATGGCGCTCGCTGCTGAGCGTGCCGTCATCCGCATCGCCGATGCCATCGATCGCGCCGTCGATGCCCAGGATTGGCGGCTCGCCCGCAGCTACTTCGCCGACCGCGTCGCCGTCGACTTCAGCAGCCTGAGCGGACAGCCACCATCGCCTCCGACGACCTGATCGGAACCTGGGCAGCGAATCTCAGGGGCAGCAAGACCAGCCTGCATCTGCGCACCAACCACGAGGTCGCCATCGACGCCAACGCGGCGACCGTCTTCTCCAACGCCTATGCCTGGAACCGGATGGAAGGCAATGGCGACCCGCTCTGGGAAGTCTGGGGCACCTACGAACACCATCTGACCCGTTCGGGCGCCGGCTGGATAGTGGACGGCTTCACATTCCGCATGACGCATGAGCGCGGCAATCCGTGGGTCAAGACGACCCCCGGACAAGATCTGCATTGAACAAGGATCGGAACGACATCATGACCATGTCCTACTACACCCTTGGCAACAGCGGGCTGCGAGTGACCCGCCTGGCACTCGGGACCATGACCTTCGGCACCGAATGGGGCTGGGGCGCCGACAAGGAGACGGCGCGCGCCCTGGTCGATGCCTACGTCGGGGCAGGCGGGAATTTCTTCGACACCGCCGACGCCTATACCGGCGGCACCTCCGAGACCTGGCTTGGCGAGTTCATCGCCGAGCGCGGCCTGCGCGACAAGGCGGTGATCAGCACCAAATTCAGCATGAATTTCGAGCAGGGCAATCCGAATGCCGGCGGCAATGGCCGCAAGAACATCATCCGCGCCGTCGAAAGCTCGCTGAAGCGGCTCGGCACCGACTATATCGACCTCTATATCCTGCATGCCTGGGACAGGCTGACCTCGCCGGAAGAGGTGATGCGGACGCTTGACGATCTGGTGCGCGCCGGAAAGATCCGCCATGTCGGCCTCTCCGACGTTCCCGCTTGGTACGCAAGCAGGGCGCAGTCCGTCGCCGAACAGCGCGGCTATGAACCGGTTTCGGCGTTGCAGCTCGAATATTCGCTGGCCGAGCGCAACATCGAGCATGAATTCGTGCCGTTCGGCACGCGCTACGGCGCCGGCATCATGGTCTGGAGCCCGCTGGCAAGCGGCCTTCTGAGTGGCAAATATCGTTCAGATCCAACCAATAAGGCCGATGGCAGGCTGGAGACGATGCGCGGTTCGACCAATCCCGGCTTCCAGAAATTCACCGGCCGCAACTGGGCAATCGTAGCCGAACTGGAGAAGGTTGCCGGCGAGCTCGGCCGCGGTATGGCCCAAATCGCCTTGAACTGGGCGGCGACCAGGCCCGGTGTCGCCTCGGTGATCATCGGTGCGACCAGGCTGGATCAGCTCAAGGACAATCTCGGCGCGCTGGATTTCGACATCCCGCGGGAGCTTCTGGCAAGGCTCGACGCAGTCAGCCGGCCGGTCACGCCGTTCCCGTATTCGTTCTTTGGTCCGGAAATCCAGGGCGGCATCACAGGCGGCCAGGCGGTCGGCGACAAGCCGGTCGGCTACTTCCCGGACCTGCTCATGAAAGGCGCTTTTGCCGGCGTGAGTTAATGATTGGCAGAGCGTCTCGATCTCGAATTTCCGGCTAGGGCGCCGCGTGACATCGCGGCGCCCTTCGTGTATCGGAACACGGCATCGCGCCATTGTTTCGGGGCGGCGCCTGCGCGAGGGTAGCCACCCGGAACGCGTCACATGCAAAATGACGAGGACCAGATGACGGTGAAGCCCCTCTACCGACGTGTCTTGTTGAAAGCGTCGGGCGAAGCGTTGATGGGCGAACAGCATTTCGGCATCGACGTTTCGGTCGTCGACCGCATCGCCGCCGATATCGCCGAGGCTCGCGCACTGGGCATCGAGGTCGGCGTCGTCATCGGCGGCGGCAACATCTTCCGCGGCGTGGCCGTTGCCTCCAAGGGCGGTGACCGCGTCACCGGCGACCACATGGGCATGCTTGCCACGGTCATCAATTCGCTGGCGCTGCGCACGTCGCTGAACAAGATCGGTGTCGACGCCGTGGTGCTTTCGGCGATCGCCATGCCCGAACTCTGCGAGAGTTTCTCGCAGCGCCAGGCAACCGCCTACATGAACCAGGGCAAGGTGGTGATCTTTGCCGGCGGCACCGGCAATCCGTTCTTCACCACTGATTCGGCTGCCGCACTTCGCGCGGCTGAAATCGGCGCCGACGCGCTGTTCAAGGGCACTCAGGTCGACGGTGTCTACTCGGCGGACCCGAAGAAGGACCCGAATGCGACGCGTTTCGAGCGCATCAGCCATGGCGAAGTCATAAAACGCGGCCTCTCCATCATGGATACGGCTGCGATTGCACTTGCGCGCGAAAACAACATTCCGATAATCGTCTATTCGATCCACGAAAAAGGTGGGTTTGGCGATATTCTGAGGGGCGGCGGCCGCTGCACGGTCGTCGCGGACGATTGATCCGGGGCCTGATCCCGAAAAAAGGGAAGCCGGTTTTCGAAAATCAGGCTCGAATACGGGGCCTTGCCCCGAAGCAGTGAACCCGCGCTAGACGGGTCGAGGAGATTAGGATGAGTGGTGAGTACGACGATCTCAAGCGGCGCATGGATGGGGCAATCGCCGCGTTCAAGCATGATCTGGCTTCGCTGCGGACCGGTCGCGCCTCCAGCAATCTGCTCGACGCGATCCAGGTGCAGGCGTATGGCACCAGCATGCCGATCAACCAGGTCGCTAACGTCTCGGTGCCGGAGCCGCGCATGATCTCGGTGTCGGTCTGGGACAAGTCGATGGTCGGCGCGGTCGATCGCGCCATCCGCGAATCCAATCTGGGTTTCAACCCGATCGTCGACGGCACCAATCTCAGGATTCCGCTGCCCGAGCTCAACGAGCAGCGCCGCAAGGAACTGGTCAAGATCTCGCACGGCTACGCCGAGAACGCCCGCGTCGCCGCGCGCCATGTGCGCCGCGATGGCATGGATTTCCTGAAGAAGGCGGAAAAGGACGGCGACATCAGCGAGGACGATCAGCGCAAGCGCTCCGACCAGGTCCAGAAACTTACCGACGAAACGATCAGCACCATCGACCACCTGCTTTCCGATAAGGAAGCTGAAATCATGCAGGTTTAGGGTTTTGGCCATCGGCTGACCCGAAAGCGAGAACATGGCAACGCCCGCGCATGTCGCGATCATCATGGACGGAAACGGACGCTGGGCCAAGGCGCGCGGCATGCCTCGTCTTGCTGGCCATCGGGCCGGTGTCGAAGCGCTGCGCAAGACGGTGCGCGCCGCACCCGGGCTCGGCATCTCTTTCCTGACTGTCTATGCCTTCTCGTCGGAGAACTGGTCGCGGCCGAAGTCCGAGGTCAGCGACCTGATGGGCCTGCTGAAACTGTTCATCCGCCGTGATCTCGCCGACTTGCACCAGAGCGGTGTGCGGGTCAGAATCATCGGCGACCGGGCAGGGCTGCAATCCGACATCAGGGGGCTGCTCGACGAGGCCGAATCGCTGACCGCCGCAAATGAAGCGCTGACGCTGGTTATCGCCTTCAACTATGGCGGACGCGACGAGATCGTGCGCACGGCGCGCAAGCTTGCCGCAGCCGTGGCGCGTGGCGAACTCGACAGCGAGGCGATCACCGCCGAAAGCTTTGCCGGCGCTCTCGACACGCAAGGCATTCCCGATCCGGAACTGGTCATCCGCACCAGCGGTGAGCTCCGGCTGTCGAACTTCCTTCTGTGGCAGGCTGCCTATAGCGAGCTCGTCTTCCTGCCTTGCTACTGGCCCGACTTCAGCCGCGAGCATCTTGCCGAGGCCTTGCGCGAATTTGCCAGCCGCGAACGCCGTTTCGGGGGACTTGGCCCGCAGGACGTTGCCTCGCGACCGGCCGCAGGATGAGCAATCTCCAGCTTCGCGTCATTTCGGCAGTCGTGCTTGCCATCATCACCCTTGGCTTGACCTGGGTTGGGGGGCTGCCGTTCCGGTTGCTGTGTGCCGTGATGGCGGCGGTGATCTTCTATGAATGGACACGCATGTCGCGCCCGGCCGAGGCCACGGGCCTTGGTTTCCTGCCGGAAGCGCTGCTGGTTGTTTTCATTGGCGCCTTGATCGTTGGCTTTGCCGGATCGTTGCTGCTGCCGCTTGCCGTGGTCATGGTTGCCGCAACGGCGATTGCCGCCTCGGTTCGCAAGAGCGGGCAATGGGATGCGGCCGGTCTTGCCTATGCCAGCGTTTCCGGCCTGTCGCTTGCCCTGTTGCGCGATGGTGATCGTTCAGGCCTCGTCGCCATCCTGTTCCTGTTCGCGGTCGTCTGGGCCACCGATATCTTTGCCTACTTCGTTGGCCGTGCCGTCGGCGGCCCAAAACTGGCGCCGTCGATCTCGCCCGGCAAGACGCGCAGCGGCGCGCTCGGCGGCGCTGTTGGCGGTGTTGTAGCCGGGCTTATCCTGGCCGCGGTTGCCGGCGTCGGCAATCTGGCATTGCTCGGCCTGGTGGCGCTGGTGCTGTCGATCGTCGCCCAGGCCGGCGACCTGTTTGAATCCTGGGTCAAGCGCCGCCACGGCCGCAAGGATTCGGGTGCGCTCATCCCGGGCCATGGCGGCGTCATGGACCGTGTCGACGGGCTTGTCGCGGCGGCTTTCGCCCTATACTTCATCGGCTGGATTTCGGCGACCGCCGATCATCCGGCGCAGGGTCTGTTTCCCGTTTGAGTGGTATCATTTCAGGGTCCGATGCGCGCCGTGCCTTGGATTCGCCTGGATTGATGCCACAGTCACGGCGCTACCGCGTCGCGGAAGAATTTGAGGGTTTATCTTGAACGAGATTCTTCACGCGCTTTTCAGCACAGAAGGCTTTGTCCTCGGCACGCTCGTGCCGTTCCTCTTTGTGCTGACCGTGGTCGTGTTCGTCCATGAAATGGGCCATTACCTGGTCGGGCGCTGGTGTGGCATCGGGGTCAAGGCCTTCTCGATCGGATTCGGCCCGGAGCTCTTCGGCTTCAACGACAGCCACGGCACGCGCTGGAAACTGTGCGCGATACCGCTTGGCGGCTATGTCAAATTCGTCGGCGACATGAACGCCACCTCGAGCCAGCCCACTTCGGAAGCGATCGAAACGCTGACCGAGGAGGAGCGCAAGGTCGCCTTTCACACGCAGCCGATCTGGAAGCGCGCGGCGACGGTGGTCGCCGGGCCGCTGTTCAATTTCCTGCTGTCGATCGTCGTCTTCGCCGTGTTGTTTTCCGCCTATGGCCGCTATGTAGCGGAGCCGATGGTCGCAGAGGTGACCGCTGACAGCCCGGCGGCGAAAGCCGGTATCCTGCCCGGTGACCGATTCGTCAGCGTCGACGGCAGCAAGGTCGAAACCTTTGGTGACGTCCAGCGCCTGGTTTCCGGCCGCGCCGGCGACACCATCACCTTCGTCATGCTGCGCGACGGCAAGGAGGTCACGGTGACCGCGGCGCCGCGGCTGATGGAACAGCAAGACGCGCTCGGCAACAAGGTCAAGGTCGCCGTGATCGGCGTCGTCAACAACAAGGAACTCGGCCAGCCGCGCCTCGTCACCTACACGCCCGTCGGGGCAGTTGCAGCGGCGGTCGAGGAAACCGGGCACGTCATCCAGCGCACCGGCCAGTTCCTGCAGCGGTTCGTCGTCGGGCGCGAGGACAAATGTCAGCTGGGCGGCCCGGTGAAGATCGCCGACATGGCCGGCAAGGCGGCGAAACTGGGGTTCGAATGGCTCGTGCAGCTGGTTGCGCTGCTGTCGGTTGGCATCGGGTTTTTGAACCTTTTGCCGATTCCCCCTCTCGACGGCGGCCATCTCTTGTTCTACGGGGTGGAGGCCGTCATTCGCCGTCCTGTATCGGATCGGATGATGGAAATGGCCTATCGGGCCGGGCTGCTTCTGGTGCTGTGCTTCATGGGTTTCGTTTTCTGGAACGATCTGTTTGGATGCTGAAATCATGAAGAAATTTGGCTTTGGCATGGGCGATGTTGAGACGCCGTTTACCATGCACGGGGATATGAGTGACGCGAAAGCCACGCCGCGAGGTTAAGTAAATTCAAATTAACCAGAAGCCTTGCGTGTAGGGAAAATCCGGTTAATACGGTAGGAGAAATTACCGCACGTCCGGTTTTCTCGCCGTGGGGACTACGAGAAAAGGTTATTAAGCCCGATGAAGGCAGCATCCAAGTTTCTGAGCGCCGCGTCCGCGGTGACCCTGTCCGCGGCTCTTGTCGTGCCAGGCGCGCTCGCAGTGCAGTTCGTTGCCACATCGGCGGCCGAAGCCGCTGTCGTCAGCAGAGTCGAAGTGAGCGGCAACCAGCGTGTCGACGCTGATACCATCCGCAATTACATCACCATCAAGCCGGGCAAGGCCTTCTCCAGTTCCGATATCGACAGTGCGATCAAGGCGCTGTTCGGCACGGGCCTGTTCTCGGATGTGCAGATCAACCAGGTCGGTTCGACGCTGGTGGTCAAGGTCGCCGAATACCAGGTCGTCAACCAGGTGCTGTTCCAGAACAACAAGAAGCTCAAGGACAATGCGCTGGCGATGGCGGTGCAGCTGAAGCCGCGCGGAACGTTTTCGCAGGCGACGCTCGATGCCGACGTCGAGGCGGTCAAGGCTGCCTACAGGCGCATTGGTCGCGACGATGTGACTGTGACCACGCAGGTCATGCAGCTTGGCGACAACCGCGTGAACGTGGTCTTCAACATTACTGAAGGCGACCGCACGCAGATCGCGGCGATCAATTTCGTCGGCAACAGCGCCTATTCCAGCCGCCGCCTGTCAGATGTGATCAATACCAAGCGCTCATCCTGGGTTTCGTTCATCCTGCGCGACGACGTTTATGACGACGACAAGCTGCGCGCCGACCAGGAACTGCTGCGCCGCTTCTATTACAATCATGGCTATGCCGATTTCCAGGTTGTGTCCGCTGTCGGCGAACTCGACAACACGACGAACAAATACACGGTCACCATCACCGTCCAGGAAGGCGACCGCTACACGTTCGGCGATGTCAGCGTCGAAAGCACAATCCCGGAAGTCGACAGCAAGTCGCTGGAATCGGTGGTCGAGACCCGCAAGGGCGACGTCTACAATGCCAAGGACGTCGAGGACACCATCGTCGCGCTGACCGAGAAGGTGGCCGGTTCCGGCTATGCCTTCGCGCAGGTGACGCCGCGCGGCGACCGTAATTTCGAGAACCACACCATTTCGGTGGTCTACACCATCGACCAGGGCACCAAAGCCTATATCGAGCGCATCGAGATCCGCGGAAACGATCGCACGCGTGACTATGTCATTCGCCGCGAGTTCGATGTCAGCGAAGGTGACGCCTTCAATCAGGTTCTCATCCAGCGCGCGAAGAAGCGCCTGGAAGATCTTAATTACTTTGAAAAAGTCGATATCTCGACCGTGCCGGGCTCACAGCCTGACCAGGTCGTGCTGGTGGTCGACGTTGTCGAGAAGTCGACCGGTGAGTTCTCGGTCGGCGCCGGCTATTCAACCGGCGGCGACACGGCGGGCCCATCCGTCGAAGGTTCGGTCACCGAGCGCAACTTCCTCGGCCGCGGCCAGTTCATCAAGCTGTCGGCGGGCGGCGGCAAGAATTCGCGCGACTACAGCCTGTCTTTCACCGAGCCCTATTTCCTCGGAAGGCGCATCGCCGCCGGCTTTGACATCTACAAGCAGACGCGGGAATACGACAACTACGACAGCGATACCACGGGTGCTACGGTGCGCTTCGGCCTGCCGATCACCAATAGTATATCGACCCAGCTGGCGTACAACATCTCGCAAGAAAAATATGAGTTGGATGATAGCTGCGACGCCAATGGTGACGGGATTCCCGACGCCGGCTGCAGTGTTTCAACGGCGATCCTCGATGGCATCGAGCAAAGCCCATGGATCAAGTCGTCGATCAGCCTCGGGCTGGTCTACAACACCATCGACGACATGAAGAACCCGCACGAAGGCATCTACGCCACCACGACAGCCGAATTCGCCGGTGTCGGCGGCGATGCCAAGTACGTAAAAGTGACCGGGCGCGGCAGCGTCTACCAGACTCTTTCGGAGCAGTTCGATCTGGTTGGACTCGTCTCGGCTGGCGCAGGTCATGTCGAGGGTTATGGTGGAGACGGCCTCCGTATCTTCGACCAGTTTCAGAGCACCGACCGCATGATCCGCGGTTTCGAGTATGGCGGTATTGGCCCGGCAGACAGTATTACCGGTGACCATCTCGGTGGCACGACGTATTTCAACGCCTCGGCGGAAGCCCAGTTCCCGCTGCCGGTCATTCCGGAAAGCTTCGGCCTGCGCGGCGCTGTGTTCGCGGACGCTGCAACGCTCTATGGCAGCAAGCTCAGCACGGCTGTCGCTCAGACCTCGACTGACTTGAAGCTGCGCGCCTCGGTCGGCCTTGGCCTGATGTGGGCGTCGCCGTTCGGTCCGATCCGTATCGACTATGCGATCCCGGTCAAGAAGGAAGCAACCGACAACGTGCAGGAATTCAACTTCGGCATATCGACCCGTTTCTGATCGACGGCCAACGATGCTCCCGGATTTTTTCAGGTCCGGGAGAAATGTTCCGACCTAGCTGGATATAGCTTTTGGAATGACCGATCCGGTGTTCTTCGCGCCATCACGCCGGTATACGGCGGGCGAAGTCGCGAATCTGACCGGCTCGGTGCTTGTCGATTCCGGCCAATCCGACGTTTCGATCGAAGCGCTCGCGCCAGCCAATGAAGGCGGCGAGAATGCGCTCGTTTTCGTCGATGGCAAACGCAATTCCGCGCTGATGCCGTCGCTGCGGGCGGCCGCGGTCCTGTGTCCGGCGGAATTCGCCAGCAAGGCGCCGGCCGGCATCGCGGTTCTCATTCATCCGCGTCCGCAACAGGCATTCGCGCTGGTCGGCCGCCTGCTCTTTCCGACGGCCGCGACACCGGGACCAATGACCAGTGAAACCGGTGTCTCGCCGCATGCCCATATCGATCCGACCGCGCATGTCGAGGCAGGTGCTGTCATCGAGGCAGGTGCTGTCATCGGGCCGGGGGCTTCGATCGGCAGCGGTACCGTCATCGCGCCCAATGCGGTCATCGGACAATCCTGCCAGATCGGCCGCGACGGCTATGTCGGCCCAGGCGCCAGCATCCAGTATGCCTTGATCGGCAACCGCGTCATCATCCATGGTGGTGCCAGGATCGGCCAGGACGGTTTTGGCTTCGTCGGCGGCGCCAAGGGACCCGAACGCGTGCCGCAGGTCGGCCGTGTCGTCATTCAGGACGATGTCGAGATCGGCTCCAACACCACTGTCGATCGCGGCGCCATGTCCGATACGATCATCGGCCAAGGCACCAAGATCGACAATCTCGTGCAGATCGCCCATAACGTCCGCATCGGCCGCAATTGCATAATAGCCGGGCTTTCGGGTATTTCGGGTTCCGTGATCGTGGGTGACAATGTCACCATGGGCGGCGGCGTCGGGCTTGCGGATCACCTGACCATCGGGTCTGGGGCCAAGCTTGCCGCCAGAAGTGGGTTTATGAGCAATGTCCCTGCGGGCGAGATCTGGGGCGGTTATCCGGCACAGCCGATGGCGGAAGCCATGCGGGAGATAGCCATGCTGCGCAAGCTCGCCAGGACCCGCAAACAGGGCGAGGGAGGCAATGGCTGATATGATCGAGTCGACGACGCTGGAAGCGGTCGACATCATGGGGCTGATGAAGCTCCTGCCGCACCGCTATCCGTTCCTGATGATCGATCGCATCGTCGACATCGATGGCGACGAGTCAGCCGTCGGCATCAAGAACGTGACCATAAACGAGCCGCATTTTCAGGGCCATTTCCCCGAACAGCCGGTCATGCCGGGTGTGCTCATCGTCGAGGCGATGGCGCAGACGGCCGGCGCCATCTGTATCCGCAGCCTGGGCACTGAAAAGCCGTCATTGGTCTATTTCCTGACCATCGATAACGCCAAATTCCGCAAACCGGTCGTTCCGGGTGACCAGTTGAAGATTTATGTCAAGAAAATCAAGAAACGCGGCAACCTGCTCAAATTCGCTTGTGAAGCCATGGTCGACGGCGCCAAGGCTGCCGAGGCCGAGATTTCAGCCATGATGGTCACCAGCGACTGACGATCGAATGCTTATGAAAATCATGACATCTATCCATGCTTCCGCTGTCGTGGAGGAAGGCGCCCAGATCGGCCAAGGCGTGCGCATTGGTCCGTTTTGTCATGTCGGCGCCGAGGCGGTGATCGGCGACGGCGTCGAACTGGTCAGCCATGTGTCGGTGATGGGCGCGACCACCATCGGTGCCTCGACCAAGGTCTACCCGATGGCGATACTGGGCGGACCGCCGCAGAACACCAAGCACAAGGGCGGCCGCACCACCCTGGTCATAGGCAAGAACTGCACGATCCGCGAAGGCGTGACCATGCATCTCGGCACCGATTCCAGCCGCGGCGAGACGACGATCGGCGACAATGGCAATTTCCTTGCCTACGCCCACATCGCCCATGATTGCGTCGTCGGCAACAATGCAACGTTCGCCAATGGGGCGACGCTGGGCGGCCACTGCGAGGTCGGCAACAACGTCTATATTGGCGGCCTGACGGCGGTTCATCAGTTTGTCCGCGTCGGCGACAACGCCTTTCTGGGTGGCTGCTCCGCGATCGTGGGCGATGTCATTCCCTATGCCATCGCGGTCGGCAACCGCGCCAGCTTGCGCGGCCTCAACATCATTGGCCTGAAGCGTTCCGGCCTGCCGAGGTCCGAAATCCATCTATTGCGCAAGGCCTACAGGATGATCTTCGATCGCTCTCGCACCGTTGGCGAGAACATCGAGTTCGCCAAGGCCGAGTTCGCGTCGTCGCCAACCGCCATGAAGATCGTCGATTTCATCACCAGTCGCGGCAAGCGGCATTATGCGGTGCCGTCGCTCAAGGGCGGCGATGGCGACGACGTCGATGACGAAGGCTGAGACCGCGGCAGCGGGTCTTGATCTTCCGCCGGGCTCCAGGGTCGGCATCATCGCCGGCGGCGGCAGCCTGCCGGTCGAAGTCGCGGCCGGCTCGGCGGAACGGGGGTATCCACCCTTTGTCATCCTGATGGAAGGCGAGGTGGACCGCATGGCGGAGCTCTCCCGGTATGACCATGAAAGCCTCGCTCTGGAAGGTATCGGCTCGCTGATACCATTGTTGAGGCGGCACCGGATTACCCATCTGGTGCTTGCAGGCGAGATTAGGCGCCGGCCACGATTGCTTGCGCTGCGCCCCAGTCTCAGCCTGCTCGCGGTGATCCCTTTGGTGGTCATGGCACTGGCGCGTGGCGACGATGGCCTGCTGAAGGTCGTGGCAAGAGGCCTCGAAGCGCGTGGCATAAAGGTCGTCGGCGCCCATGAAATCGTGCCGGACCTTGTCGCCGCCGAAGGCGTCCTGACCAAGGCCACGCCACGCAAATCGGACTGGCGTGACATCGAGGCAGCCCTTGCAGCGGCAAAGGCGATAGGGGCGCTGGATATTGGCCAGGCGGCGATCGCGGTCGGCGGCCGGGCCATTGCGCTCGAAGGCATCGAGGGGACAGCCGGACTGCTCGATCGCGCGAAGCTGTTGCGTGGCCACGGCCGTCTAGCGGGCAAGACCCGCGGCGTCCTGGTCAAATGCGCCAAGCCTGGCCAGGAACTGCGAGCGGATCTTCCTTCCATCGGTCCGCAGACGATCGCGGCGGTGCATGCGGCCGGGCTTGCCGGCATTGCCGTCGAGGCGGGACGCTCGCTGGTTCTCGAAGGCCCTGAAACCATCGCGCGCGCCAACGCACTCGGCCTGTTCGTCATTGGTCTGCCTGCCGCTACGGAGCCGCATCATGGCTGACAGGGCATTGAAGATCGCGATCGTTGCCGGCGAAGAGTCCGGCGATCTGCTTGGCGCCGACATCGTGCGTTCGCTCAAGCAGGCTACCGGGCGCGAGGTGCAACTCGTCGGTCTCGGCGGCCGCCATTTGCAGGCGCTTGGACTGGTGTCGCCATTCGATGCCGGCGAGATTGCCCTGATGGGTTTCAGCGCCATCCTGCGCGATCTGCCGCGCCTGATGCGGCGGATTGGCCAACTGGCCAAAACCATTGCGGGCGAGAAGCCAGATTGCCTCGTCACCATCGATAGCCCTGACTTTTCGTTGCGCGTCGCCAGGAAGGTGCGTGCGGCCAATCCGTCGATCCCGATCATCCACTATGTCTGCCCGAGCGTCTGGGCGTGGCGGCCGGGCAGGGCGGTGGCAATGAAGCCCTATGTCGATCATATCCTCTGCATCCTGCCGTTCGAGGTGAAGGAGCTCGAGCGGTTAGGCGGCCCGCCCGGAACCTATGTGGGCCATCGCCTCACCCATGATGCGGGCGTGCTCAGCGCCGCGAAGGCGCAGGACCTGCCGCGAGACCTTGCTTCTCCGGACCGCGTCAAGACGGTGCTCGTCCTGCCCGGTTCGCGGCGCGGCGAGGTGCGGCGGCTGCTCGAGCCGTTCGGCGAGACGGTGTCGATGCTGCACGCGCGCGGGCATCGGCTGCGGCTGCTGCTGCCGACCGTGCCGCATGTCGCCGACCTGGTCAGATCCTCGGTCACGCGGTGGGATGAGAAACCCGAGATCATCCTTGATCCCCAACGCAAATGGCAGGCCTTCGGCAAGGCCGATGCGGCGCTGATCGCATCCGGGACGGTATCGCTGGAGCTGGCGCTGGCGGGTGTGCCGATGGTCTCCTGCTACAGGCTCGATCCCGTCGCCCGTGTCGTGGCGCCTTACCTGTTGTCCGTCTGGTCGGCGCTGCTGCCCAACCTGATCGCGGATCGGGCGCTGGTCCCGGAATTCTACAACGAGTACGTCAAGTCGAACAATCTGGCCAGACAACTGGAAGCGCTGTTCGCCGATAGCGGGATGCGCGCCTGGCAGAAGCAAGGCTTTGCCGAGATCGCGCGACGTATGGCGACCGACAAGCCGTCCGGCGAGATCGCGGCGGGCGTCGTGCTTCGTCACATAAAAAAGGCGCCCTGACGGGGCGCCTTTTTCAATCCGGAAAGTCTCGATCAGCGCTTGGCGATCGGCACGTAGTCACGCTCCGGCGCGCCGGTATAGAGCTGGCGCGGGCGGCCGATCTTCTGGCGCGGGTCTTCGATCATCTCCTTCCACTGCGCGATCCAGCCGACGGTGCGGGCGACCGCGAACAGTACGGTGAACATGGTGGTGGGGAAGCCCAGCGCCTTCAGTGTGATGCCGGAATAGAAGTCGACGTTCGGGTAGAGCTTCTTCTCGATGAAATAGGGGTCGGTCAGCGCGATCTTTTCCAGCTCCATGGCGATATCGAGCAGCGGATCGTCCTTGATGCCGAGCTCGCCCAGCACCTCATGCGCCGTCTTCTGCATGATCTTGGCGCGTGGATCGTAGTTCTTGTAGACGCGGTGGCCAAAGCCCATCAGCCGGAACGGGTCGTTCTTGTCCTTGGCGCGGGCGATGAATTCCGGGATGTGATCGACATGGCCGATCTCGCCCAACATATTCAGCGCCGCTTCATTGGCGCCGCCATGCGCCGGGCCCCACAGGCAAGCGATGCCGGCGGCGATGCAGGCGAACGGGTTGGCGCCCGAGGAGCCGGCAAGACGAACGGTCGAGGTCGAGGCGTTCTGCTCGTGATCGGCGTGCAGGATGAAGATGCGCTCCATGGCGCGCGCCAGCACCGGATTGATCTTGTATTCCTCGCACGGCACGGCAAAGCACATGTGCAGGAAGTTGGCGGCGAAGTTCAGCTCGTTCTTCGGGTAAATGAAGGGCTGGCCGATATGGTATTTGTAGGCCATCGCCGCAATCGTCGGCATCTTGGCGATCAGCCGCATGGAGGCGACCATGCGCTGGTAGGGGTCGGAGATGTCGGTGGAGTCGTGGTAGAAGGCCGACAGCGCACCGACCACGCCGCACATCACCGCCATCGGGTGCGCATCGCGGCGGAAGCCGGTGAAGAAGCGCGACATCTGCTCGTGCACCATGGTGTGGCGCGTCACGCGGTAATCGAAATCGTCCTTCTGCGCCTTGGTCGGCAATTCGCCGTAGAGCAGGAGATAGCAGACCTCGAGGAAGTCGCCGTGTTCGGCCAACTGGTCGATCGGATAGCCGCGGTGCAAGAGGATGCCGGCGTCGCCATCGATGAAGGTGATCTCGGATTCGCAGCTTGCGGTCGAGGTGAAGCCGGGATCGTAGGTGAAGGCGCCGGTGGTGCTGTAGAGCGAGGCGATATCGATGACATCAGGCCCGACCGAGCCGCTTCGCACCTTGAACTCGTGAGTCTTGCCGGCGAATTCAAGCGTTGCCGTGGCCCCTTGGGTCGTGCCGCCCAAATCCAGTTTTTTCGCAGCTTCGGTCATTGCAAACTCCTTCTTGTTTCCTCATGCCGGCAAAGGCAAATTCTGCAGAGCGACACGTCGAAATCACCGCAATGCGCGTATTCGCCACCGCATTCTAGGAGGTGCGTGCCAGATTGGGCCAGGGCCTAATGTTGCACTGCGAAACGCGCCTTTCAATGCCAATCTTCTTGGGCCAGTTTGCTCCTAATCGATTTGATCCGCTATGCGCGCCAGGCTTTCCTCGCGCCCAAGCACGGCAAGCACGTCGAACACGCCCGGCGAGGTGCTTTTGCCGGTCAGGGCGGCGCGCAAAGGCTGGGCCACGGCGCCAAGCTTGTGACCGCCGGCCTGCGCATAGTCGCGGACCGCGGCCTCAGCCGCAGTGGCCGTCCAGTCGCCTGAAAGCGCGTTCAAAGCTTCGTGAGCGCCACGCAGGACTTTGCGTGCGTCGTCGTTGAGCAAAAGTGCCGCCTTGTCGTCGATCGGCAGCGGGCGGGTGGCAAACAGGAAGGCGGCGCCATCGACAAGCTCGACCAGTGTCTTGGCGCGCTCCTTCAGACCCGGCAGTGCGGCCAGCAACTGCGCCTTGTTCCTGTCGTCGAGGCGCGCGGCCATTGCCGGACCACCCTCGAGATAGGGCAGAGTGGCGAGGAAGATGTCGAACAGATCGGCATCGCTCATGCGGCGCATATGGACGCCGTTCAGCGCCTCCAGCTTGGCGAAGTCGAAGCGGGCGGCGCCCTTGTTGACGTCGCCGATGTCGAACCACGAGATCATGTCCTTGATCGACATGATCTCGTCGTCACCATGGCTCCAGCCGAGCCGCGCCAGGTAGTTGAGCAGCGCCTCCGGCAGATAGCCCATGGCGCGATAGGCCTCGACGCCGAGCGCGCCGTGCCGCTTCGACAGCTTGGCGCCATCGGCGCCGTGGATCAGCGGGATATGCGACATCGACGGCACGTCCCAGCCCATGGCGTCGTAGATCACGGTCTGGCGGGCGGCATTGGTCAAATGGTCGTCACCGCGGATGATGTGGGTGACGCCCATGTCGTGGTCGTCGACGACGACGGCATGCATGTAGGTCGGGTTGCCGTCCGAGCGCAGGATGATGAAGTCGTCGAGATCCTTGTTGGGAAAGCGGACCTCGCCCTGGACACGGTCGTGCACCACCGTCTCGCCCTCGGTCGGCGCCTTGATGCGGATGGCGCCCTTGGCGCCTGCGGGCGCCTCGGACGGATCGCGGTCACGCCAGCGGCCGTCATAGCGAGGCGGCAGCCCCCTGGCTCGTGCTGCCTCGCGCATCGCCTCCAACTCGGCCGGGGTCGCGTAGCAATAGTAGGCCTTGCCTATGCGCACGAGCTCCTCGGCCACCTCACGGTGGCGCGGCGCACGCTCGAACTGCGACACCGGCTCGCCGTCCCAGCTGAGGCCGAGCCAGGAAAGCCCGTCGAGAATGGCCGCCGTCGCAGCATCTGTCGAACGCTCACGATCGGTGTCCTCGATGCGCAGCAGCATCGTGCCGTCGGTGTGCTTTGCGTACAGCCAATTGAACAGCGCCGTGCGCGCGCCGCCTATATGCAGGTAACCGGTGGGCGAGGGGGCAAAACGGGTGACGACCTTGTCGGACATGAAACTCTCGGAAACCATCTGAAGCGGGGTGCGGTTGCGCGGACTTTCGCGCGTTGCGCGTTCATGTAGCATAGGGTGTCGAGGGCGCAAGGGGCAGACCCGATGGCTGGACGAGGCCGGGGCTCGGATCAGGGCGAGGACGCCACCATTGGCGTCAGCGAACGGTCCCTGTTTGCGGCGCCGCTGCTGGCCCCGCTGCCGCCGCCATCGCCCCTCGTGCCGAATCCCGGCAACCCGCCGTTGCAAGCGGATGTCTCCGCCCCCGGTCCTGTTGCCGAAGCTGGCAGGATCGTGCGCGTGCGCCGGCAAATCGGCCTGATATCACTGCCTCGGCTGCGCCACAGCGTGGCTACGGCAGCGGGCCTGGAACTCGACCGAGGCTTAGCCTTCTTGCTGGTGCCGGTCTGCCTGGCGATTGGAGCGATCGGCTATTTTTCACTTGCCGCGGAGCCTGATTTTGCAAAGCCTGTCGCGGTCGTCGTTCTGACGGGGCTCTGTGCGTTCGTCTCGCGTTCCTGGCCGAAAACCCATTTGTGCTTCATGGCTGCGCTGCTGTGCACGCTCGGCCTGCTGGCCGGCAAGGTCGAGACATGGCGGGCGGGAACGCAGATGCTGGGCTCAGAAATCTCGACCCAGGTGACCGGCCGCGTCGTCTCGCTTGACCGGATGGAGACCGGCCGCATCCGGCTGACCATCGACGTGACGTCGACCGCCAGGCCGAAATTGCGTTATGCGCCGGAGCGGGTTCGGCTTTCGGCACGAAAGATCCCGGCAGAGATAACCGCCGGCTCCCTGGTCACCGGCTACGCCAAGCTGTTGCCGCCAACAGGCCCGGTGCGGCCTGACAGCTACGACTTCTCCTTCGACAGCTATTTCGCCGGCATCGGCGGCAGCGGGTTTTTTCTCGGCAATCCAAAGCTTGTCGCCGGCGATGACAACGATATGCCGCTGTCGGCCCGCCTTGCCTCGGGGATAGAAAATGCCCGTGAAGCCATCGCCGACCATATCAGGGGCAGTGTCGGTGGCGCCGAAGGTGAGATCGCCGCGGCGCTGATCGTCGGCGTGCGCGCCGGCATTCCCGATGAAATCAACGAAGCGATGCGGCGCACCGGCATCTACCATATCATCTCCATTTCCGGGCTACACATGGCGCTGGTCGCCGGCACCATCATGATGCTGATGCGCAGCGCCTTCGCCCTGTTTCCAGACTTTTCCGCGCGTCGGCCGGTCAAGAAATACGCGGCCGCCGCCGCACTTTTCTCGATCGCCGCCTATCTCGTCATCTCAGGCATCGTCGTTGCCGCCGAGCGCAGCTTCATTATGCTGGCGGTGATGCTGATTGCCGTGCTGTTCGATCGGGCGGCGCTGACCATGCGCAACCTGGCGATCTCGGCGATCGCCGTCATTGTGGTGTCGCCACATGAAGTGGTCGGCCCGAGTTTCCAGATGTCGTTCGCGGCGACCGCGGCGCTGGTCGGTGCCTATGCCGGCTGGTCGGATCATCGCGCGGGGAAAACGAGACCGCCGCCGCCACGGCGATCGCTGCCCGGCTTTCTCACGCGAAAATTCCTGTTGGCGATGGGTGGCCTTGCCATGACCTCCATCATCGCCGGCAGCGCCACTGCGCTGTTTGCCATCTGGCATTTTCAGCGGGTTTCGCCGCTTAGCCTGTTCGCCAATCTCGCCATCATGCCGATCGTGTCCGTCGTCATGTTCCTGGCCGTTGCCAGCGCCTTGTTGATGCCGTTCGGGTTCGACGGGCCATCCCTCTATCTGATGGGCAAAGGCCTGACGGCAATGATCGCCATATCGGGCTGGATTTCCGAACGTTCGCCTGTCGACGCAGTCGGGTTGATTTCGCAGCAGTCTGTCCTGCTGGTGGCGATTGCCTTGGTCATTGCGACGATGGCGACGACATGGCTGCGGCTCGCAGCGCTTCCCTTCGCACTTGCCGGCATGCTGACCGTCTCGGACACGCGCCCACCGGACGTGCTGATCTCGGAGGACGCCAGGCTGGTTGCGCTGCCGATCGGCGACGGCGAACTCGCCGTCAGCCGGGCACGCCCGAACGAATTCACGGTCGACAACTGGAAACGCGCGCTGACATCCGAAACCATCGTCATGCCGGAGGTGTTCAGCAAAGGAGACGGGCAATTCGAGATAGCGGATGCCGCCGAACTGCCGCCGGGAGCGCCTTTCTACTGCACATCAGGCGTTTGCCTTGCCAAGCATCCGTCCGGCGCGATCATTGCGCATGTCGAAGACCGAAAGGACGCCTGGAAAGCCTGCAGCCTCGCTGACCTGATCATCATCAATGACGCCACGGCCTATGACCCCTGTCACGATCCGCTGGTGCTCGTCATCACCAAGCGACAACTGGCTCGCAAGGGTAGTGCGGCCGTCTTCTTCGATCGCCAATCGGCGACCACGCCTGCGACGATCAGCTTCGCGGTGGACAGGCCATACCGGCCCTGGCACACGCAGCGCAAGTTCTCGCGCGAGGCGAGGGGCCTGCCACCCTACCGCAAACCCGAAAAGCCGGTTGCAAGCCCTGCTCAGTAGCGCCTGATCAACCCGACGAGCTTGCCTTGCACCTTGACCCTGTCCGGCCCGAAAATGCGGGTTTCATAGGCGGGGTTGGCAGCTTCGAGAGCAATCGAAGCACCCTTGCGGCGGAACCGCTTCAGCGTTGCTTCCTCTTCATCCACCAGCGCCACGATGATCTCGCCCGGGCTGGCTGTATCGGCGTTGCGGATGATGACGGTGTCGCCATCGAAGATGCCGGCCTCGATCATCGAATCGCCCTTGACCTCGAGGGCGTAGTGCTCGCCGCCCATGATCATGTCCGGCGGCACCGAGATCGAATGCGTCTGATGCTGGATAGCGTCGATCGGCACACCGGCGGCGATGCGCCCCATGACCGGGATCGACACGGCGGAAACCACGTCGTCGTCATTGCCGGCCGAAGGCATCCGCGAAAGCGCTGGCTTGATTTGCCGGCCAAGGCCGCCTTGACCGAGGCTGCCTTGGATGACGCTTGGCGAGAACTTTCTTGCCGCGTTGAGGCCGGGCGCGATCGAATCCGGCAGTCGCAGCACTTCCAGCGCGCGCGCCCGATTTGGTAGCCGGCGAATGAAACCGCGCTCCTCCAGCGCCGTGATCAGCCGGTGGATGCCGGATTTGGAGGCGAGGTCGAGCGCTTCCTTCATCTCGTCGAAGGAGGGCGGAATGCCGCTTTCCTTGAGCCGTTCATGAATGAACATCAGCAGTTCATGTTGTTTACGCGTCAGCATGGCGACCCCCCAGGAAACCTGAAACCAGAATCGGAAAAACAAACCCAGAACAAACACTATCTGTTCCAGTTGTGTTCCGCAACCGTTTAAAGTTTAATGAATTTGTTAAGGCGGCTGAAATCATTGGCGCGCGGCGGTGAGCCGCGATCGAGGGCCCCCTGCCGCCGCGGCGCACTGGCCTGCATTGAAATTGTTTTGGTTAATGGCCTGTGGCCCACTTCGTGGCGAGGTTTGGCATCAGCTGCCGACAGACCTCGATTGGGGGCATTTCCACTTTCACGTCTCGTTCAGCTGCCGTGAACGAAACGAAGCCAAAATGCCAACTTTCGTCAGAGAAATGGCAGATCTCCCTTGGTCTTTGTCCTTGTCGAACGGCAGATCATCGCGTGTTCATATTGTCCTTACCGGCATGGACATAGACATGCAGCGTATAGCCGATATGAGCGGTCATCAGCGCCTTCGCACGCTCGACGTTGCGATCCAGCGCCGCCTGCATGAGCGCCGTGTGATGTTCGATCGCGACAGCCTGGCGCAACGCCTCCATGGCCTCTTCATAGCCATGCTGCAGGCCGGCGGCCGCCCGCAAGGTTGGTGCCAGGCCGAGAAAGCGGTGATGGCGACGCAACTGATCCGCGATCGTGGAATGGAAGGTCAGCAGCCAGGGGGATGTTGCCGCACTGAGCAGTGCCGCGTGAAAAGCCTCGTGTTTTTCATCCCACTCGTCGACCACTGCGTCGGACGGGTCGTCGACCGCGGTCTTGCAACGCGACAGCCGGTAATGGGCGGCGACGACGATGTCCTCCCATTCACGGCCGCCTTTCTCGATCGATTCCTGGAGCAGAGGCAGTTCAACCACCAACCTGGCGCGTGACAGGTCTTCCAGTTCGAAGCGCGACACCGGAGCGACGGCAAAGCCGCGATTGCTGATGGCGGTCACCAGGCGCTCGGCCTCCAACCGCGACAGCGCTTCGCGCAACGGTGTCCAGCCAATGCCGTAGCTGTTGCGCAACGCGCTGAGCTTGAGTGGCGCGCCGGGCTTCAGACGGGTGGTGAGGATATCGCGACGCAGCAGCCTGTAGGCTGCTTCCGTTTTCGAGAAGTGCTCGTCGTCCAGCATCGTCGTCCATCCCTCGGATGGTGATTATATATGAAAGCCTCACATTGCGTAAATTATATATAATGTTTGACAGCGCCCACGGGACTGCCCATGATCGCCCAACGGTTTCACCTGATATGTTCATCGAGCACGCTCATGCGCGGGGATAGTCGACCATGAATGCAACTCTCGATCTCGCTGCAATCGAGGCGATGGATGCCGCGGATCCGCTGCGTTCCATGCGCGATCGCTTCGTCTTGCCGCAAGGGGTGATCTACCTTGACGGCAATTCGCTTGGCGCGGCTTCACCCGCCGTCTTCGATGAACTGAACAAGGCCGCGACACAGGAATGGGCGCAGGATCTCATCCGTGCCTGGAACACCGCCGGCTGGTTCGACATGCCGGTCGAGCTCGGCGACCAACTCGGGCGCCTGATCGGGGCCGCGGCCGGCCAGACTGTGGTCTGCGATACGACCTCGATCAACATCTACAAGGTGCTGCATGCGGCGCTCGCGATGAGGCCGGACCGGTCGGTCATCGTCGCCGAGGGCTCCAGCTTTCCAACCGATCTCTATATGGCCGAGGGCGTTGCCTCGACGCGGCCGGGCACGACGCTGCGGCTAGAGGGCGTCGATGCGCCTGAGATTGAAGCGCTTATCGACGAGCGCGTCGCCGTCATCCTGGTCAACCATGTCAACTACAAGTCCGGCCAGTTGCGCGACATGGCGGCGCTGACGCGCAGGGCCCATCAGGCCGGTGCGCTGATCGTCTGGGATCTCTGCCACACGGCGGGTGCCTTGCCGGTCGAGCTCGACGGCGCCAATGCCGATTTCGCCATTGGCTGTACCTACAAGTACCTCAATGGCGGCCCGGGTTCGCCGGCCTTCATCTATGCCGCAAAGCGCCACCATGATGATGTCTATCAGCCGCTCAGCGGCTGGTGGGGGCATGCGCGGCCCTTCGCCTTCGAACAGGCCTATGCCGCCGGCACCGGCATCCGCCGGTTCTTGTGTGGCACGCAGCCGGTGTTGTCGATGCGGGCGCTCAAGGGCGCGCTGGACGTCTGGAACGATGTCGACATGACGGCGGTGCGCAAGAAAAGCATCGCACTGACCGACCTGTTCATCCAGCTGGTCGAAACAAAGTGCAGCGCCTACGGGCTAGAACTCGAAAGCCCCCGTAACGGCAACGAGCGCGGCAGCCAGGTGTCGTTTATTCACCCCAACGGATATCAGGTGATGCGGGCCTTGATCGAACGCGGTGTGATCGGCGATTTCCGCGCGCCTTCGACCATCCGCTTCGGGTTCACGCCGCTCTATGTCGGCTACAGGGATGTCTGGCAGGCGGTCGAGGTGCTGGAAGACATCCTGCGCACCGGCGCCTGGCAGGACGCGCGCTTCGAGGTCAAGGCTGCGGTCACGTGAGTGTGTGTCGCCCAAAAGTGCGCCGCGGTTTTGGGACAACGACATACGCAAAGCAAAGACAGATCAGAGACGGGTGCGGACCGTCCAGAGCTCTGGAAACAGGACGACCTCAAGCATCTTCTTCAGGTAGGACGCACCCGACGTGCCACCGGTGCCGCGCTTCAGGCCGATGATGCGCTCGACCGTGGTGACGTGGTTGAAGCGCCAGCGGCGGAAATAATCCTCGAAGTCGACCAGCTTCTCGGCCAGTTCGTAGAACATCCAGTAGCGCTGCGGATCGCGGTAGACTGTCTGCCAGGCAACCAGGACCGCTTCATTCTCGGTGCGCGTCTCACGCCAGTCGGTGCGCCTGGCGTCGGCGCCGATGTCGAATCCGTTGCGGGCGAGCAGCAGCAGCGCTTCGTCGTAGAGCGATGGCTCGGCCAGGATAGCCTCAAGCTTCCCGCTGAGATCCGGCCGGTGCTTGTGCGGGCCGAGCATGGCGAGGTTGCGGTTGCCGGCCATGAACTCGATGGCGCGATACTGCCAGGACTGGAAACCCGAGGATTGGCCGAGCGCGTCGCGGAACTCGGTGTATTCGCTGGGCGTCATCGTCCGCAGCACGTCCCAGGCGTTGTTCAACTGCTCGAAAATGCGGGCGACGCGCGACAGCATCTTGAAGCTCGGCTCGAGGCGGTCGGCGCGGATCGAGCGGATCGCGGCACCGATCTCATGCAGAGCGAGCTTCATCCAGAGTTCGGAGGTCTGATGCTGGATGATGAACAGCATCTCGTCATGCGCCGACGACAGCGGCGTCTGCGCCTCCAGCACTTTCTCCAGGTGCAGATAGTCGCTGTAGGACATGCGCTCCTTGAACGACATCTGTGCGCCTTCGGAGGCCGGATCGTATGGCTCGCTCAATTGATTTTCTCCGTGCGCAGCCGGAAGCGCTGGATCTTGCCGGTCTGCGTCTTGGGCAACGCAGCAATGAACTTCACCGATCGCGGATATTTGTAGGGCGCGATCGTCGCTTTGACATGGTCCTGCAGGCGCTTGATGGTCATTGCGTCTGGCTCCACGCCTTGCACAAGCACGACATGCGCTTCGACGATCTGGCCGCGCTCGGCGTCCTCGGCACCGATGACAGCGCATTCGGCGACATCCGGATGCGCCAGCAGCGCCGCCTCGACCTCGGGTCCGGCAATGTTGTAGCCGGCGCTGACGATCATGTCGTCGGAGCGCGCGGCGAAATGGAAGAAGCCGTCCTCGTCCTGGCTGAAGGTATCGCCGGTGAGGTTCCAGCCGTCGCGAACGTATTCCTTTTGCCTGTCGTCAGCCATGTAGCGGCAGCCGGTTGGCCCACGCACTGCCAACCTGCCGGTCGAGCCACGCGGCACCTCGCGCATCTCGTCATCGACGATGCGCGCCTCGTAGCCGCCCACCGGCTTACCGGTCGACGCAGGCTTCATGTCGTCGAAGCGGTTGGAGATGAAGATGTGCAGCATTTCGGTGGCGCCGATGCCATCGAGGATCGGCTTGCCGGTCTTTTGCGTCCACTCCTCGAAGACCGGAGCAGGCAAGGTTTCGCCGGCTGAAACAGCGACGCGCAGCGATGACAGGTCTGCACCCTCATCCATGGCCTTCAGCATGGCGCGATAGGCGGTCGGCGCGGTGAAGGAGATGGTCGCTTTGTAGGTCTCGATGATGTGGATCATGTTGGGCGGCGTCGCCTGTTCGAGCAGCGTCGCCGCCGCCCCGAAGCGCAGGGGAAAGATGGCGAGACCGCCAAGGCCGAAGGTGAAAGCCAGCGGCGGCGAGCCGACAAAGATGTCGTCCGGCGTCACCTGGAGGATTTCGCGGGCGTAGGCGTCGGCGATGATCAAGAGGTCGCGGTGGAAATGCATCGTCGCCTTCGGCACGCCTGTCGTGCCCGAGGTGAAGCCGAGCAGCGCGACGTCGTCGCGGCCGGTGTTGACGGCGCTGAAAACAACCGACTTGTCGAGGGCCGCGCGATCGAGTTCGGCATCATGGTTGGCGGTGCCGTCGAAGCCGATAACCTGCTTGAGGAACGCGCTGTCCTTGGCGCAGGCGGTCATCTCGTCCATCAACCTGGTGTCGCAGAGCGCGATTGTGATTTCCGCCTTGTCGACGATCTTGGCAAGCTCGCCGGCGCGCAGCATCGGCATGGTGTTGACGACCACGGCGCCGACCTTGGTGGCAGCCAGCCAGCAAGCGACCATGGCGGGGTTGTTGGCCGAGCGGATCAGCACCCGGTTGCCGGGCTTCACGCCGTAGTTCTCGACCAGCGCATGGGCCAGCCTGTTCGTCCAGTCGGACAGTTCCTTGTAGGTGCGGCGGCGGCCATTGCCGATCAGCGCGGTGTGGTCACCCAGGCCCTTCTCGACCAGCCTGTCGGTCAATTCGACGCCGGCGTTGAGACGTTCGGGATAGTCGAAACCATCGAGCAGGAAGTCCGGCCATTGCTCGGGCGGCGGCAGGTGATCGCGCGTGAACGTGTCGATATGCGCTGAAGGCCCAAGCATGTCGCCGCTATCCTGTCTGCTGCCTGGCCAGTGCACGAGGCTTCTGGCTGGTGGTGGATTTGAAATTCCTGCTTCTAGGGGAGGCTTCGTGCCGCCAGAGGCACCTTGCTCGACGACGCGCCACCCGAAGGGCGGACATCTGCAGGTTTGGGCAGCCCAGCAGACCTCCCATTGTCGGCTGTTCGTCAGGGCAGGATCGCACCAGTCGAAATTTGTTTCAAGCCTAAAATGTTTTTGTCCTGGAGCATTGACGCATGGCGTGGCGGTGGCCATTGCTAGCGGGGAAACGATGCCGTTTCGGGGGAGGGTGCAGATGCTCGAACATCGCATTGCCGATTGGGACAACGCCTATGCCAACGGCGCGAACATCGCCGGCAGCGACCGCTGGCCGGCCGCGTGGGTAGAGCCAGCGCAAGCGTTTCGTGACGCGCTTTCGGCAGAGGGCCGGGCACGGCTCGACATCGCCTATGGCGGCGGGCGGCGCAATCGGCTCGATCTCTTTCTTCCCAGCACTACGCCCAAGGGATTGGTGGTGTTCATCCATGGCGGTTACTGGATGGCGTTCGACAAGAGTTTCTGGTCGCATCTCGCCAACGGCGCGGTCAGCAGCGGCTTTGCGGTGGCGATGCCCTCCTACACGCTGTGTCCGGAAATCCGCATCGCCGGCATCGTCCAGGAGATCGGCGCGGCGATCGGCAAGGCGGCAGGACTGGTCGACGGGCCGCTGATGTTGACCGGCCATTCGGCCGGCGGCCATCTCGCCAGCCGCATGGTGACGACAACCACACCGCTGGCGGCTGATGTGGCGAGGCGCATACGCCACGTCGTTTCGATTTCAGGCGTCCACGACCTCCGCCCGATCATGCAAACCGAGATGAACGCGACACTGGCTATCGACGAGCCCGAGGCACTGGCCGAAAGCCCGGCGCTGCTGCGTTCGATGGATGGTGCCCGCATCACCTGCTGGGCCGGTGGTGGTGAACGTGCCGAATTCCTGCGCCAGAACGCCTTGCTTGCCAATATCTGGACCGGCCTCGGCGCGGCGACCAGCACCGTGGTCGAGCCCGACCGGCACCATTACAGCATCGTCGACGGTCTTGCCGATCCGGCGCATCCGCTGACCCATGCCTTGATCTCGGAATAGTACCGAGTTTATTTTCGTTTCTTATCAATGGCTTGTTTGGCGAATCGTCAGCGCAGCATCAGCACGCTGCAGGCTTCACCCGCGGCCGACGCCGGGGCAAATGGTGCCCGCACGATCAGCCCGTTGGCGTCGGCCAGCATTCTGAGCATCGAGGAATCCTGGATGCCGAACGGCGTTGCCACCAACGCGCCGTGATCGTCCCGGACCACCGCCCGCACATAGTCCTGGCGCAAGTCATTGGCCGGCATTGCGGCGCCCAATCGCGCCGGACGAATGTCCTGGCGGTGTTCGCGGCCGCCGAGCCGCGCCAGCAGCGGCTTCAGGAACAATTGCGAGCAAACCAGGCTTGCCACCGGATTGCCGGGCAGGCCGATGCACCTGATATCGCCGAGGCGGCCGAACATCAGCGGCTTGCCGGGGCGCATGGCGATCTTCCAGAAGCCGAGTTGCATGCCTTCACCGGTCAGCACGTCATGGATCAGATCATGGTCGCCAACCGAGGCGCCGCCCAGCGTGACGATGACATCCGCACCGGCCGCGACCGCTTTCTGCACCAGCGCGGCGATGGCCTCCTTGCGGTCGGCGGCAATGCCGAGATCGAGCGCGCGGGCGCCGACCGACTGTGCCGCCGCCGCGACGCCATAGGCATTGGACGAGATGATCTGGTCCGGCCCGAGTTCGCTGCCGGGCGGCAACAATTCGTCGCCGGTGGCGATGATGGCGACCAGTGGCCGTTTCACCACGTTGACCCGGGGATGGTTGGCCGATGCCACCAGCGACAATGCCGCCGGGTCGAGCACGCGGCCCTTTTCCAGCAGGATATCGCCTTTCGAGAAGTCGAGGCCGACGCGGCGGATGTTGCGCCACTCCGCCGTCGGTTGGGTCACTTCGATATCGCCACCACCGAGATCCCTGACATTCTCTTGGATGACGACGGTGTCGGCGCCGTCAGGCAGCGGCGCACCTGTGAAGATGCGCACGGCCTGTGCCATGCCGACAGTGCCGTCAAAGCCGCGCCCGGCCGGCGCCATGCCGATCACGGAAAGTCGCGACGGCACCGACGCCACGTCGGCAGCACGCACCGCGTAGCCGTCCATGGCCGAGGCATTGAAAGGTGGCTGTGTCCGGAGCGCGATGACGGGCTCGGCCAGTACCCGGTCCACGGCCTCGAGGAGAGGAACCTCTTCGCCAGCCAAAGGTGCCGCACCCTCAAGCAGGCGTTCGAGCGCCTCTGCGACCGGAACCAGCGCCATCAGGCGCCCACCTTGTAGTCGCCAGACTTGCCACCGGTCTTTTCGACCAGCCGGATGCCGGAGATGATCATGGCGCGGTCCACCGCCTTGGCCATGTCGTAGATGGTCAGGCAGGCCACTGAAGCGGCGGTCAGCGCTTCCATCTCGACGCCTGTCTTGCCGGTGACACGCGCCAGCGCGGTGACCTTCAGGCCGGGCAAAGCATGGTCGGGCTCGATGTCGACGGAAACCTTGGTCAGAAGCAGCGGATGGCAGAGCGGGATCAATTCATGCGCCTTCTTCGCCGCCATGATGCCGGCGATGCGCGCGGTGCCGAGCACATCGCCCTTCTTGGCGTTGCCTTCGAGGATCATGGTCAGCGTCTCGAGGCGCATCGCGACAAAACCCTCGGCGATTGCGGTACGCGTCGTCTCCGCCTTGTCGCCGACATCGACCATGTTGGCCTCGCCCTGCGTGCCGAGATGGGTGAGGGCGGCCGTCATCGTCAGATGGCCTCTGCCGGCGCCTTGCCCGTCAGGAGCAGGCTCGTCGCCGTGGTGACGTCCTGTTGCCGCATCAGGCTTTCGCCGACAAGGAAGGTGCCGATGTCGTTCTTTTGCAATCTGAGGCAATCGTCGTGCGAGAAAATACCGCTCTCGCTGACCAGCAAGCGGTCGGCCGGCACCATCGACGCCAGCCGCTTCGAAGTTTCGAGGCTGGTTTCGAATGTTCTGAGATTGCGGTTGTTGATGCCGATCAGCCGCGACGACAGTTTCAGCGCGCGCTGCGTCTCGGCCTCGTCATGCACTTCGACCAGCGCATCCATGCCGAGTTCGAACGCCGTCGATTCGAGGTCGCTCGCCAGGGCGTCGTCGACGCTGGCCATGATGATCAGGATGGCGTCCGCGCCCCAGGCGCGGGCTTCGTAGACCTGATACGGATCGAACAGGAAATCCTTGCGTAAAGCGGGCAGGGTGACTGCGGCTCGCGCCCTGGTGAGAAATTCGGGCGCGCCCTGGAAAGACGGCGCGTCGGTCAGCACCGAAAGACAGGCGGCCCCGCCTTTTGCATAGGCCTGCGCCAATGCCGGCGGGTCGAAATCGGCGCGGATCAGGCCCTTGGAGGGGCTTGCCTTCTTGATCTCGGCGATCAGCGCGAAGGCGCCGGATTTGCGCCTCGTCTCGAGCGCCGTAAGAAAGCCGCGGGGTGCGTCGGCATCTTTAGCCCGCGCCTTGATCTCGGCCAGTGGCACGCGTGCCTTTGCCGCCGCGATCTCGTCGCGTTTGTAGGCCTCGATTTTGCGAAGAATGTCAGACACGCTCTATCCGTTCGAAATCTCGATCAACCGGTCAAGCACCTGCAACGCCCGGCCGCTGTCGATGGCTTGCGCCGCCGCCGCGATGCCGTCGCCAAGCGTCGTCGCCTTGCCCGCCACCACCAGTCCGGCGCCGGCATTCATCAGCACGGTGTCGCGATAGGCGCCGGCAGCGCCACCCAGCATATCGCGCAATGCCTGGGCGTTGTAGGCCGCGTCGCCGCCACGCAATTCGTCCTTGGTGTGGCGCGCCAGCCCGACCGCTTCAGGGGTCAACGTGAAGCTGCGGATCTCGCCGCCGATCAGTTCGGCGACCTGCGTCTCGCCGGTGGTGGTGATCTCGTCATAGCCGTCGCCATGGGCAACCCAGGCATGCTCGGCGCCCAGCGCTTTCAGCGTCTCGGCCACCGGCAGGATCCATTCCGGCAGGAACACACCGACCATCTGCCGCTTGACGCCAGCCGGATTGGAGAGGGGTCCGAGCAGATTGAAGATGGTGCGGGTGCCGAGCTCGACGCGGGTCGGACCGACATGCTTCATCGCCGGATGGTGCGCGGGCGCGAACATGAAGCCGAGACCGGTCTCATGGATGCAGCGGCCGATCGTTTCCGGCGAGATATCGATCTTGATCCCGAGCGCGATCAGCACGTCGGCGGCCCCTGTCAGCGACGACAGACCACGATTGCCGTGCTTGGCAACCGGCACACCGCTGCCGGCGATAACAAACGCCGACCCGGTCGAGATGTTGACGCTGTGGGAATTGTCACCGCCGGTGCCGACGATATCGATGGCGCCGTCGGGCGCGTCGACACGCAGCATCTTGGCGCGCATGGTGGCAACGGCGCCGGAAATCTCGCTCACCGTCTCGCCGCGCACGCGCAGCGCCATCAGGAAGCCGCCGATCTGGCCGGGGGTTGCGTCACCCGACATGATGATATCGAAGGCCTCGCGCGCTTCCTCGAAGGAAAGCGCGCTTCCGGTCGCGACCTTGGCGATATGGGTTTTCAGCGCGCTCATCTTGTCGAGGCTTGGGCGACGGCGGCCTGGTCGATGCGAACGTCGTATTGCGTCTGCAACTGCGCCACCAGCTGGTCGAGCAGATCGTCCGACATGCCGGAGGTGAAGGATTTCTGTGCGTCGTCCGGCACGGAGCTGGCGTCAGCCCCGGCGGGCTCGAAGACTTCGGCGACCTTGTACAGAATCTGTCCGTCGCCGGTGGGCGAGGGGATCAGCCCGGTGCCGCCTTCGCCGACGCCGAACATGGCTGCCGCACCCTCCTTGCCGAAGTCGACATCGTCGGCCTCGCGCTTGACGCCGCGCTTGGTCTGCTTTTCCAGCTTCAGTTCGCCGGCGATGACGTCGAGCGTGACACCGGCCTTGAGCCGCTTTTCAAGCTCGTCTGCCTTGGCGGCGAGCCGCTTGGTTGTTTCGGCCGCGGTCCAGTCGGCGACGACTTTCTGGCGAGCCTCGTCCAGTGTGCGGTCGCGAGCCGGTGTGACGGAAGCCACCTCATAGAAAACGAAGCCGTTGTCCGCCGTGGTCAAAGCGTCGTTTTCAGTGTTGGGTTCAGCGTCGAAGACAGCCTTGATCAGCTCCGGCGATTGCGGCAGGTCCTTGACGATGCTTGCGTCAGGCCTCAGGCCGCTGCGATCGATGGCGTCGATGGTGACGACCTTCAGCTTCAGCTTGGTGGCGGCGTCGGCCAGCGAGCCGCCGGCGGCGCGGGTGTCTTCATAATTGTCACGCACATCCAGAAGGATGCGGCTTGCCTCGCCCAGCGCCAGGTCCTTGCGGATCTGGTCGGACACTTCGGCCAGCGGCTTCACCACCTCGGGCTTGATTTCGGTGACGCGCAGCAGCACCGGACCGAAGGCACCTTGCACGACCTGGCTGACTTCATTGGCATTGAGTGCGAAGGCCGCGTCGGCGACCGCTTTGTCGGCGATCTTGTCCTTGGCCAGCGTGCCGAGCAAAGTATCGGCCGGGGTCTTGCCTTCCGCGGTGACGAGCTTGTCGAAGGTGGCGCCGGCCTTGAGCGAATCGAGCGCGGCCTTGGCCGCGTCAGGCGTTTTGAACACAAGCTGCTCGATGGTGCGCAGCTCCGGCGTCGTGTAGCGCGCCTTGTTCTTGTTGTAGTCGTCGCTGACCTGCTGGTCGGTGACGGCGGTCGTATCCATGATGTCGACCGGTTCGAGGCGGACATAGGAGAATTTGCGGTATTCGGGTGCCGCGTATGTCTTCTTGTTTGCGTCGAAATAGGCCGAAAGCACACTGGCGGACGGCGCCTCGATCGGCTCGACCAGTGCCTTGGGCAGCGTCAAATAGTCGATGGTGCGGTCTTCGCCGCGATAGAGCGCGACCGCCTTGAAGAAAGTGTCCGGCGCCTTGAGGCCATCCGAGACCGCCTCGACGATCTGCTGGCGCACCGCCACCTGGGCACGGTTCTTCAGATAATCCTCGGGCCGCATGCCGATCTGCTGCAACATATAGTCGAAGGTTCGCCTGTCGAACTGACCGCCAGGGCCCTTGAAGGCCGGATCTTCGCGCGTCAGCTCGGCCAGCCGGTCCTTGGAGAGGCCGAGGCCCAGCTTGCGTGCCTGTTCGTCGAGAACGGCCCCCGAAACGAGTTGGGCCAGCACCTGGTTGTCGATGCCGAGCCCCTTTGCCTGTTCGTGGGTAAGACGCTGGCCGAACTGCTGCGACATGACCGCGAGCTGGCGGTCATAGGCGAGACGGAATTCGTTGATCGACACCTTGGTGCCGCCAGCGATTATTACCGAATCGTGGCCGGCAAAACCGCCCATCAGTCGCCCGGATATACCCCATGCGAGGAAACTCACCACAAGCAGCGAAAGCAGCGTTTTCGCGACCCAGGTTCCCGCCGCGTTTCTCAATATACCAAGCATGGACAATTCCGATTTATGCGCATTTTCGCATGCGCCGAGTTTGAAACAAGCGCAATAGCGCCCTTCCGGTCCACTGTCGATTGCTTTGTGGCCTGATTTTGGTAGTGAGGGCGAGAGCCGAATATCGCCCGGAGAAGCAAACCCATGACGCCAGGAATTCGACCGCTCGTTGCCGGCAACTGGAAAATGAACGGCACCAGCGCCTCGCTCAACGAGCTCAGGATGATTGGCAACGGTTTCATGAGTGGGCTTGATGCCGAGACCGAAGCGCTGGTTTGCGTTCCGGCAACCCTGCTGGCTCACGCCGCCGAGATTCTGTCGCGCACGCCGGTCCATGCCGGCGGCGAGGATTGCCACACCAAGGAAAGCGGCGCCTACACCGGGTGCATCTCGGCGGAAATGCTGAAGGATGCCGGCGCGAGCCATGTCATCGTCGGCCATTCCGAGTGCCGCGAGCAAGCGGGCGAGGATGACACGACGGTCCAGGCCAAGGCCTCGGCCGCCTGGCGCGCCGGGCTTGTGGCCATCATTTGCATTGGCGAGACGCAGCAGAAGCGTGAAGCGGGCGCCACGCTCGACGTGCTGTCGCGGCAGGTCGCCGGCTCGGTGCCGCCAAGCGCCACCCCGTCCAACACCATCATTGCCTATGAACCGGTGTGGGCGATCGGTACCGGCCTGACGCCGACCGCGGCCGATGTGGCCGAAGCACACGCGCATATCCGCGAAAAGCTGTCGGAAAAGCTCGGCAGCGTGGCGGCGAAGATGCGCATTCTCTATGGCGGCTCGGTCAAGCCCTCCAACGCCGTCGAACTGCTCGGCGTCGGGAATGTCGACGGTGCACTGGTCGGCGGCGCCAGCCTGAAAGCGGCGGACTTCCTTGCCATCGCCGAGGCCTATCGCAACATCTCGTAGGAGATATCGGCCGCAACGGGCGGGGTGGACGGCGCCGGAAATTGTTGCAAAGGACGCGTTGCTTCCCATATTCCGGCCGCGGGCTTGGAAATGCCATCAAAGCATTGTATTGAGCCGCCTCCAATTCACCGGTCGTGTCCGCGGCCGGGCAAGGCCTTGCCAGGATAAACTATGGAAACCGTACTGATCGTCATCCATCTCATGGTCGTGCTCGCCCTTGTCGGCGTGGTGCTGCTGCAGCGTTCCGAAGGCGGCGGCCTTGGCATCGGCGGCGGATCCGGCTTCATGACCGCGCGCGGTGCTGCCAATGCGCTGACGCGTGCGACGGCGATCCTGGCGGCGGCCTTCTTTGCCACGTCGCTGACACTGTCGATCGTCGCCCGCTACGGCGAGAAGCCGATCGACATCCTTGACCGCGTGCCCGCGACATCTGACGGTGCCGGCAAGGGCGTGCTCAACCAATTGCCCGGGACGACCACCCCGGCGCCCGCCGGCAGCACCGCGCCGACACCGCCGTCCGGCAACGACGCCGCGGCAAAGCCCCCGGTCACGGCGCCTGCCGCCGGTTCGACTCAGCCGGCCACCAACGGCACCACCCCCACTGCACCGGCGACCCCGCAGGTCCCGAACCAATAGTCTCCAGCGCCTGAAGCCGCGATCTGTTGTCGTTTGAACACAGTCGCGGCAAATGCAGCACGATCACGCAGATTCGAGTGCTTGCAATGTGGCGTTACGCTTGAGGCGTCTGCGCTTGTTCGACTATAGATTGCGCGCGGCATTTCCGGCGCCCTTGGGGGGCGCTGGGCGCCGCCGTGGGCAACAAGCATAGAACGATCGGATCTTCGCCATGCAGCTTCGCAGCTTCATTTTCATGGGACTCTGCGCCGTACTCGGCATGAGTTCCCCGGCTTTCGCCGGCATGCCGGCAAATATGGCCGCACATCAATCGGCTGACACAACCAGTGCCATCAACGTCGCCGTCAAGAGTGATGCGGCGCAATTGAAGCTTCTCAAGAAGAAGAAAACCCCGACACCGGACGATCTCGCCCAGATCAAGAAGATCGAGGCCAAGATCGTTGCCGACAAGGAAGCCGCCAAGGCCAAGGCGCTCGAAGCCAGGAAGCTGGCGATGCGCGAAGCGGCGAAGGCCAAGGCCGATGCGGAACGGCAGGCGTTCCTCGCCAAGAGGGGCAAGAGCGCGCCGGCGGCCGAAGTGGCCGACGCCAAGCCTGCCAAGACTGTCAAGATCATCGAGCCGATTGTACCGATCGAGCCGATCCAGTCGGCTGAGCCGGTCCCGGCCGAAGCGATGAATGTCGCTTTGACCGGCAACAACGGTGAGCTGCGCAGCGAGGTCATTGGCCAGAAGCAGCCGAGCGGCGGTCTGTTCGCCGGCCTCTTCGGCGGCACCATCTCTTCTTCTTCGATTTCATATCTCCCCGAGACGCGGGCTCTTGACCAGGCTCTCGCCAAGAAGGAAGCCAAGAAGCAGTTCAAGGTGAAGCCGGAGTTCGTGCCTCAGGACGTGGAATTCACCGGCTACGATGCCGGCACCATCGTCATCGACACCAGCGCCCGCCGCCTCTATCTCGTCGAATCGTCCTCAACCGCTCGCCGTTACGCCATTGCGGTCGGCCGCGAGGGCCTGCAGTTCAAGGGCACGGTTGCGGTCGGCGACAAGCAGGAATGGCCGCGTTGGATCCCGACGCTGGACATGCAGAAGCGCGAGCCGAAGCACTATGGCCAATACAAGGACGGCATGCCTGGCGGCGGTCAGAACCCGCTCGGCGCCCGCGCCATCTATCTCTATGACGGCAAGAAGGACACGCATCTGCGCATCCACGGCACCATCGCGCCGCAATCGATCGGAACCAGCGCCTCCAACGGCTGCTTCCGGATGATCAACGAGCACGTCATGGACCTTTACAGCCGCGTCAGGGTAGGCACCAAGGTCGTTATCATCTGACGCCTGCATCCATCATGCCGAAAGGGCCGGCCTTGCCGGCCCTTTTGTTTTGACTTGCCCCCAGGGGTATCGCGCCTTCTTGGGAAAAAACCTTCGCGGTGGTTTTTTCTCTGGCGGAATCAATCCGGCCGCGTTAAGCGATGACTCCCATGGCGCGATATGTATTCATCACAGGCGGCGTGGTTTCCTCACTTGGAAAAGGCATAGCTGCAGCGGCCCTTGGGGCTCTCTTGCAGGCGCGAGGCTATCGCGCACGCATCAAAAAACTCGATCCCTACCTCAATGTCGATCCGGGCACGATGTCGCCGTACCAGCATGGCGAGGTTTTCGTCACCGACGACGGTGCGGAGACCGATCTCGATCTTGGCCACTATGAGCGCTTTACAGGCCGCTCGGCCAACCAGCAGGACAACATCACCACCGGCCGCATCTACAAGAACATCATCGAGCGCGAGCGACGCGGCGACTATCTTGGCGCCACCGTGCAGGTCATCCCGCACGTTACCGACGAGATCAAGAATTTCGTCCTCAACGGCAATGACGACTATGATTTCGTGTTGTGCGAAATCGGCGGCACGGTCGGCGATATCGAGGCTATGCCGTTCCTCGAGGCGATCCGCCAGCTTGGCAATGACCTGCCGCGCAACAACGCTGTCTACGTGCATCTGACGCTGATGCCCTACATCCCGACGGCGGGCGAGCTGAAGACCAAGCCGACCCAGCATTCGGTCAAGGAACTACGCGGCATCGGCATCGCGCCGGACATCCTGCTGGTTCGCGCCGACCGCGCCATTCCCAAGGAAGAGCGCAGAAAACTGTCGCTGTTCTGCAACGTGCGCGAAAGTGCCGTGATCCAGGCGCTCGACGTGCCGCATATCTATGACGTGCCGATGGCCTACCACAAGGAAGGGCTTGATTCGGAAGTGCTGGCCGCTTTTGGCATCGATCCGGCGCCGAAGCCGCGCATGGAGCCCTGGCAGGCGGTGTCCAACCGCATCCACAATCCGGAAGGCGAGGTGACCATCGCCGTGGTCGGCAAATATACCGGCCTCAAGGATGCCTACAAATCGTTGATCGAGGCGCTTTCGCATGGCGGCCTGGCCAACCACGTCAAGGTCAAACTCGACTGGATCGAATCGGAGATCTTCGAAAAGGAAGATCCGACGCCCTGGCTGGAAAAGGTGCATGGCATTCTGGTTCCCGGCGGCTTTGGCGAGCGCGGCTCCGAAGGCAAGATCCTGGCGGCGAAGTTCGCGCGTGAGCGAAAGGTGCCGTATTTCGGCATCTGCTTCGGCATGCAGATGGCCTGCATCGAGGCGGCACGGTCGCTGGCCGGCGTCGAGCACGCCTCATCGACCGAATTCGGCCCAACCGATGAACCGGTCGTCGGGCTGATGACCGAATGGCTGAAAGGCAACATGCTGGAGAAGCGCCGGGAAACCGGCGATCTCGGCGGCACGATGCGGCTCGGCGCCTATCAGGCCGATCTCGCCAAGGGTTCCAAGATCGCCGAGATTTATGGCGATACGCAGATTTCCGAGCGCCATCGCCACCGCTACGAGGTCAATGTCGATTACAAGGAGCGGCTCGAGGATTGCGGCTTGGTGTTTGCCGGCATGTCACCGGATGGCGTGCTGCCGGAAACGGTCGAGTACCCCGACCATCCCTGGTTCATCGGCGTGCAGTATCATCCGGAACTGAAAAGCCGGCCGCTGGACCCGCATCCGCTGTTTGCCAGCTTCATCGAGGCGGCGGTGGAACAGAGCCGGCTGGTGTAACGGCCACTGGCTGGCCGGGCGATGCAGACCTATGTCGCGCTCCTCTACAGCATCATCCTGGGCGAGGGACGGCGGGTCGTCATGGCCGACCTCAAGGCGATGGCAGAAGGTCTCGGCTTGAAGAAAGTTCGTACGCTGGTGGCAACCGGCAATCTGGTCTTCGAGACAGAAGAGACCTCCATCGCCGCGCTTGAAAGGCGGCTGGAGGCGGCGTTCGAAAAAGCCTTCGGCAAGCATGTCGACATCATCGTGCGCGGTGCCGAGGATTGGCTGTCGCTTGCCGCTGGCAATCCGTTCCCGGGCGAGTCCGCCGAAGCCGGCGACCAGGTGGCAGTGCGCGTGATGCGCAAGCCCGCGCCCGTGGATGCTGTAGCGGCGCTCCAAGCCTATGCCGCAGCGCATGAGAAGGTGCTGTCGGTCGGCGGCGACATCTGGGTTGTCTTTTCGCGTGAGAGGCCTAGTTCGCGGCTACTTGCGGCAACCAGCCACAAGCGTTTGGGCATCGGCACGTCGCGCAACTGGAACACGGTGCGCAGACTGGCCGAGATGGTCGGCGGGTAGGGTCCGGGGCGGCATTGCGCCGCCCGCAGGGGAACCGACAAGCAATCCATTTGCCGGCTTTGGCCTTAAGATATTCAATGAGAACCGCGACTATCGATCGGACGCGATGGTGGGCCGGTTTGCATTCGTCGGTCGAGTGATTCGAATTTCCGCGTATCGCGACTATTCAAAATTCCGCTTCTTTGCACGGAACCAACCTGCGGATGGCGCGTTTCATTGGGTTCGACCGTGCGGTGGTCGACCGGGAGGAAACGATGGATTATCTGCATTTCTTTTCGCCCGTGCGGATTTCGCGCGGGCAGGGACATCCTGCTGAAGAAATCGATAGTGTTGCCGAGGCCATGGTGTTCTTGCGGAAATGGCCGACGGGACGGCGCGGTCCGGTCTATCAGTGCGCGCTGAATTGCTGCTCGGCCGCCTTGTCGGGCCAGATGTCGGCCGAGGAAGCAAGAAAAGCGTTCACAGGCTTTGCCCGCATCACGCGCCTTCTCGATGACGACATGGCATTGCCCCTAGGCGGCGAAGGCGAAGCCAAGGTGTATGCGCTGAGGCGGTAAGCGCCTGTTCTCTTGGCGGTCTTGCAAGGTCTCGCGCCGTGGCGGCGCGGGGTTTTGTTTGTGCTGCGCTCTGGAATGACGCGCATCGAAGGTTGGCCGGCTCAAACCCTTCTCAAGTGACGGAATATCGGTCGATCACCCACAGCCCAGACTGGGCGGCCGGCCGATTACCGGCTTGCCGCCGCATCGCATCACCGCGCTCGGCCTTGCCCGCACATTCCAGAACATCCGGCTGTTCAAGGAAATGACCGTTCTGGAAAACGCCATGTCGGGCCAGCATTGCCGCAGCCGCCACGGCATTGTGTCGGCGATCTTGCACTTGCCGTCACAGCGGCGCGAGGAGGAGAAGATCCGCACGACCGGGATGCGCTGGCTCGATTTCGTAGGCATCCAGCAGCATGCGCATCGTCTTGCCGGGGGGCTTTCCTACGGTGATCAACGACGACTCGAACTTGCAAGAGCCTTGGCGTCGACGCCTGAGCTCATCCTGCTGGACGAGCCCGCTGCCGGCCTGAACGAGCGTGAGAAGCTGGATCTAGTGCACCTCATCCGCCGCGTTCGCGACGAGACCGGTGTAACTGTCCTGCTAATCGAGCATGATATGGGCCTGGTCATGCAGGTGTCGGAAAAGATCGTGGTGTTCGACTACGGTCAGAAGATCGCCGATGGAACGCCAGAGGCCGTACGCGCGGACCCCAGGGTCATCGAAGCCTATCTCGGTGCGGAGGATTGATGGAGCCCGACATTGTTCTTTCCGCCGATCGAATCGTCACGCGCTATGGCGGCATCGAAGCGCTTCACGGCGTCAGCCTTTCGGTCAAACGCGGTCAGATCGTGGCGCTGCTTGGCGCGAACGGTGCCGGCAAAAGCACCACGCTGCGCACCTTGTCCGGCCTCATTGCAGCGTCGTCTGGAAGTGTCCGCTTCCTGGGCGAGGACATAACCAAGGTCCCTGCCCACCGTCTGCCGCATCGCGGGCTCGTCCACGTCCCGGAGGGGAGGCGTATTTTCGGCGACATGACGATCAAGGAGAACCTTGACCTTGGTTCGTTTACGCTTGCCGACGATGTCGAGCGGCGCCGGCGGCTTGATCATGTTTTTGAGCTCTTCCCCATCCTGGCGCGCCGGCAGAATGGCGACGCAAGGAACCTGTCCGGAGGAGAACAGCAGATGCTGGCGATCGGCAGAGCCCTGATGGCCGCACCCAAGGTGCTTTTGCTCGATGAGCCGTCAATGGGCTTGGCGCCGCAATTGATCAAGGAAGTCATGAACATCGTCCAGCGCCTTAATCGCGAAGGCGTGACCATCCTGCTTGTGGAGCAGAACAGCAAAGTCGCCTTGAAATTCGCCGACTACGGCTACGTGCTCAAAGCCGGGCGCATCGTTCTTGAGGGCCTTGGCAGCGATCTAGCGAGCAATGAAGCGGTCATCAGCGCCTATTTGGGCGGCGTTGCTGCCTAGCTAGCTGGTAGAGCCGCCAAGGCTTGGACTGCACGAACGAACCACCGCCTCATGCTTTTTGCACACCGGTTAACGCTTCGGCTATATCCCTCAGGCGGGCGGGCGACCTGGACATTGAAGACCTTGTTGGGCGAGGACGCGCAGTTCCTGATGGTCGTCTGGTCGATGATCTGGCCGGTGACGACGACGGAAGCTTTCGTGTGCACCACGTGTGCAGTGAGCGGCGTGATATGCTAAATAGCCTTCAGTTTGCGCCGGCAAAATCGTAAATCCGGTTGCGTTCGGCTGCGCGCTTCTTTCCAAATTGTTCTGTCTTTCCAACGGGGTATTGGACGGACTGAGACAGAAAAAAGATAATGAAATTAGTATGTTAGGACACAAAGTTGCCATAGCGCCGATGATGGATAGGGAAGATATATAAATAAAATCAGCTAGTTACGGGCATCTGTGTGCAAAATACGCACACGAAAGTTCTGCTTCTCTTCTTTTTTCGTTCCCACGGCGGAGCCGCCGACAGCCCTTTTCGGACGCTCTTCTGCCGACGATATTGACCGCTCCAATGCGGATGTTCGCCGGGATATCCGTGAACCTCATCGTCCGCAGCGGCGTCCAGTTTGCCTGGGGTTCCTGGAAGCTTTTCGTGCTTTTTTCTGGGTCGCGTCCCAGCCCGAATTACATGCGCTTACGGGAGAAATTCGAATATCGGATTCGGCTTTAGGAAAAATTTGACGAGACATCGCATCTTGGAGTCAAAATTGTCGGCGTCACTCCAGAAGGCCCACGTAAGAAATCCGACGGGGTGGAATTTACGGTCATATGAGGGTCTGTTCGATTTGGCTGGTGGAGCGTTATCCGCATAATAGAATTCCGCACATGATTTCCGCACGTAAAACCATTCTCGGATCGTTATCCGGGCGTCACTTACGGCGATGTACGGAAATCGGTCGTTTTCCGTGTGGTGCCAAGCAAGAAAAGAAATCTGAAAACTCGGGAGATTTTCTATTGTGCGGAAGCATTCCCGCACCCACGGGCCGGTGCGTTGCAATGAAGGATGCAATGGCAATCAGGCCACTCATTGCTTGCAATCGAAGCCCATGCGCCATCGCCGTGCCGGCTAGGGCTGTTGTCCGTGGCCAGCTGCTTCGCCAGATCCTAGCTGTTCTACCACCATTTCGATGAAGCTCTTGAGCTTCGGCGTTTGTCGCCGATCAGGGTGGAACAGCAGATGAATGGGACGCGGAGGCGTTTCGTAGTTCGGCAACACTCGGACGAGCCGCCCAGTCGCGAGGTGCGTGCGCACCGCCTCTTCCCCGATGAGCGCCAAGCCGAAACCTGCGAGCGTCGCCTCTAGCAACGAAGCGGGGCTGTTGACCTTGAGACGGCCGTGGACCAGCGCCTTTGAGGTGAGACCGTCCCGTACAAAGAGCCAGTCGCTGAACGTTGGTTCGGGCCAGTTGCCGAAGAGCAGGCATTCATGATTGGCCAGATCCGATACGGTCGATGGCATCCCTCGCTCTTTCAGGTATGCAGGCGACCCGCATGCGATAGTCTGAGAGGGTGCGAGCTCGATCGCTCCGAGGTTAGATTCTCCGAGAGGACCGATCCGGAACACCGCCTCAAACCCGTCGTCGATAAGGTCGACAAAGCGGTCGTTGAGAACCAGGTCGACATCGACACTGGGATGGCTGGTCAAATATCGTGCGACCACAGGTGTCACGCAGTGAGCTCCGAATGAAACCGGCGCATTGACGCGCAAGAGCCCTCGCGGTTTGCCCCTGGCCTCATCAGCAATTGCATCCGCCCAATCGACCTCGGCCAGCGCCACCTTGCATCGATCGTAATAGGACTTGCCGATCACCGTCAGACTTTGCTTTCGGGTTGTGCGGTTGAGCAGGCGCGCCCCCAAGCGTGCCTCCAGATAGGTGACGTGCTTGGCCACCATCTGCGGCGAGATGCCGAGCGCCGATGCCGCTGTTGCAAAGGAGCCGCTTTCTGCCGCCTTCACGAATGCTGCCATGCTGGCGAGACGATCCATTCCACACTCCTGGTTGGGAGAGCCGGGTTCATGGCGCCATTTATCGATCGAATGCAAGGGTCCATATAGCTTGTCAGCATTCTCAACCCCACATCTTCGAAAGGCACAGACATGAAAATCGGCATTGTTGGCGCTGGCAATATCGGCAGCGCACTCACCCGTCTCTTCCGGGCCGCAGGGCACGAGGTCACGATCTCCAATTCGCGCGGACCAGGGTCTTTGGCAGACCTGTCGGCGGAAACCGGCGCGCGGGCCACTGCGATTGAAGATGCTGTCCGCGGCCAGGACGTCGTGGTCGTCGCCGTGCCTACAAACAAAATCCCTAGTCTGCCCCGCGAACTGTTCGCGTCCACGCCCGCCGACGTCGTCGTCATCGACACGACCAACTATTACCCACAACAGCGCGATGGTCGTCTGGACGGAATTGAGGACGCGAACACCGAAAGCGAATGGGTTGAGCAGCACCTTGGGCGCCCGGTGATCAAAGCCTTCAACACGATAGAAGCGACCCATCTCCAACCGGGCGCCAAGCCTGCGGGCTCCGCGGACCGTGTCGCTCTGGCGGTGGCGGGCGATGACGCCAGGACCAAGTCCAAGGCGATGGCGCTTATCGACGGGATCGGCTTCGACGCAGTGGACGCCGGCACTATCGCGGAATCCTGGCGTCAGCAACCGGGCTCGCCGGGCTATCTCAAGGACTATGGCGTCCAGGGCGTCCGTAGCGCGCTCGCCGAGGCGAACCCCGAACGTCAGCCCGAGTGGCGCGCCACGCCCAACAGCCCCGGCACATACGGCTCGCCGGCTTAGGCGCTCTTGGTCTAGCTGGATAGCCTTCCTGGCCGCGGCGACCATGGCGACTTGCGCGCCCGCATAGCGCAGGACAGCTCGTCAGCCCAAACAGTGTTGCCGGCCTGGACCCGTGTTTGGACCTATCCAGGGAGCGGACCCGTCAACACCTATTGGATTGAGACGCCTGGCGGTGGCCTCGTCGTTATCCACGTTCAGCGCGATCTCGGCCACGCTGCGCAGGCGGTGGCGGCCGTCAAGGCGGTGGGCAAGCCGGTGCGTGCGATCCTCATCACCCACGGCCAATCCCGATCACATACCGGGCTAGGCCTGTTTCGGCAGGCCTTCCCGGGCGTCTCCCCGTCGCCCGAACAGGGCGACAACCCCGTCTAGCCATCGCTTCGACCAAACTGGATCGCAGGACAGTCTTGTAGTCGCGATATGGAGGCCGCTGCTGCTGCTCCATCGACAGGGTTCGCGGCATGTCGACCGTCTCACCCACCTCGGTCTGTTCAGCGGCGACCCAGCTTGTCTGACAGGACAGTGCCGACACCATCACGCAAGGCCGGTGCCATTGGACCAGCGTGCCGTAGCAATCGAAGCACTTCGGTTTATCTGCCAACTTCATCCGCAGCAGGCCTGGTCAACCCGTGGGGAGTTGACGGGCGGCGGCATCTGCGGTGTCCTCGGGTCTCGTGTTGAAGGCTATAGCAGCGTTCGGCGCCGCCTTGTGGATGATGTTCACCACGGTTTCGAACAGCGACAGGCTCTTCGGCGGCAGCCTGAGGCCGCCTCCGATCACAACGCAATCATACGCAGCATCGCCCAGCGCTCCCTTGAGCTCGGCAAATCCGGCGGCATCGGGCGTGATCATGCAGGTATCGGCCTGCCATCCCCGCTCCTCAATCTTTGCCACGCCTAAAGCGATCCCGGCGTTGATTTTTTCGGCATTGAAGCCGGGGGGCAAGGACGGGTCCGAAAAGTCGACTGTTTCAGGTTTCTGGCCGACAAATAGTATTCGCGTCATTGAAATTCTCCATAAAGTTTCGGGTTCACGAAGTGGGGATGTCCTTCGGCGACAAGGCTTCCCGCCTCAACGTTCAGCGCTTCGATCCGAAGTTATCCGGAACCAGGCTCATTCAGCAATTCCCTCAATCCATCACGATGACCGCCTTACCTGGAATCAGGATTGCTGACGCGCTTCAAGGGCAGGGAAGGATCAAGAGCTGGGGCCGGGAGATCGCCAAGCGCTCCTGCCACCGATCTCGGCTCTCTCGAACCGCGCCGGCCTCCAAGAGCTCTTGCCGATTTGCCTTGACTGCGCGAGAAAACTCCATTGTATTTGTGGATACAAAAATCCAATTTCGCGTTGATCAGAAACTTCGGCAAAAAAGATCCCTAGATGAGCCATTCAGCAGTTCCCTACGCCCAGACGCCGGCCACTGCGGAGCAGGAGGCTTTTCTACATCTGCAATCTGCAATACGCCTCGGGCGTTACCGTGCAGGCGACCGGCTCATCCCGGAAGAGATCGCGGCCGAGATCGGTATGAGCCGGATGCCTGTGCGGGAGGCCTTCCAGCGGCTGGCGCTCGAAGGGCTGGTTGTGATCCGCCCAAATCGTGGCTGTATCGTCGCTGGTCTGACGCTGGACGAGATCTACGAGACGTTCGAGATCCGCTCGGTACTGGAAGGGCTTGCCGTTCGCCTGGCAATGCCTCGGATGAACGCCGAAACCATTGCCGAACTTGAGCGCTTGTTGGCCCGTATGGAGCGCAGTGGCGCTGCCGGCGGAGCCGATTGGGTAACAAGGCACCAGGAATTTCACGGCTACATCTGCAATCTCAGCGGCCGCCCTAAGCTTATACGCCAGATAGCATCACTGCATGTGACCATCGAACCCTATCTGCGCATCTGGTTCGACTATGTCGAAAAGCCGCTCAGCGCAGCGGAGGAGCATTTGGCCGTGATCGATTCGCTACGCGGCGGCGATGCCGTAGCCGCCGAAGCGGTGATGCGCAGCCACATTCTCGACACGGCGCCGCTGCTGGCCGAGTTCGCGAGCCCGAGCCGACCTTGAGGCAGTCGGGCTAGAAGATGCTCGATTTCTACAAGTGCCCTCGCAGGGCCGGAAAAAAGGGGAACAGAACCATGAAACTATTACCCATTGCATGTCTTGCTGCCGGATTGAGCTTAGCTGCCGCGCTGTCGGCTTCAGCCGAGGATACGCCAAAGAAGATCACCATAGCGACGGAGGGCGCCTATGCGCCCTGGAACTTTACCACCGCTGATGGAAAGCCTGATGGCATGGAGGTCGAGCTCGCGCGAAATCTCTGTGAGCGTATGAAAGTCGAATGCACCATCATTACGCAGGACTGGGACGGGCTCATCCCGGCGCTGACGGTAGGCAAGTTCGACGTCATCATGGCGAGCATGTTCATCACCGACAAACGACTTGAAGTCATCGACTTCACTCAACCCTATGCCATCGATCCTTCCGGATTCGCCGTGGCAAAGGACAGCCCGCTCGGTGCGTTGGCCGGTTCGACCGAGAAGATAAAACTGGAAGACGAGGCCCCTGCCAAGGCGGCGATCGACAAGATCAAGCCGCTGATCGCCGGCAAGATCGTCGGCGTCCAGGCTGCGACGGCGAACCTTGAGTTCCTGAAAAAGTATTTCGATGGCGCCGTCGAAATCCGCGAGTACAAAACCACGGAACAGCACGACCTCGATCTCGCGGCCGGCCGTGTGGATGCCCTGTTTGCACAGCAGACCGCTTTGGCGGCAACATTGGCCAAGCCCGAATTCTCAGGCTACACGGTCGCTGGTCCCGGCTTTCTCGGCGGGGTTTTCGGACGCGGCACCGGGGCAGGGCTGCGCAAGCAGGATACGGTGCTCAAGGCGATGTTCAACAAGGCGATCGATGAAGCCATCGCCGACGGCACCATCAAAAAGCTTTCGCTGAAATGGCTGAAGGCCGACGTCACGCCGCCCAAGTGAGATGCCCTTCCCGGAGCGCGAACTAGCCAATGCTGGATAGCGTTCGTCTGCTAGGGTTTGGCGACGGCGGCTGGGCGTTGGCGCTGCTCAGCGCTGCCCTCGTAACGCTTCTGCTTTCGGTCGCCGGATTTATGGTCGGCTCGGTGATCGGCGCTTTGGCAGCTGCGGCCCGGGTCAGCGGGTCGCGCTCCCTCGGCCTGCTCGCCGATGCCTATTCCACGGTATTCAGGGGAGTGCCCGACCTCCTGACCATCTATCTCCTGTATTTCGGCGGTAGCATGGCGCTGACTGCGGTCGGCCATTGGTTTGGCGCCCAGGGCTTCCTCGGATTACCCGCTTTCGCCACCGGCACGACGGCAATCGGCATAATTTCGGGTGCCTATCAGGCGGAGGTATTTCGCGGTGCCTACATCGCCATCGACCGCGGCCAGATCGAAGCAGCGCGCGCCTATGGCATGCCGCCTGCACTCATGTTGCGCCGGGTGATCGCACCCCAGCTTATGCGCTACGCCATCCCGGGCCTAGGGAATGTGTGGCAACTGGTGCTCAAGGATTCAGCACTGATTTCGGTAATCGGGCTTGTCGAACTGATGCGTCAGGCACAGATCGGGGCCGGATCGACCCGCGAGCCTTTTCTCTTCTACACGGCTGCCGCCGCGCTCTACCTGGCCATCGCCTCAGCGACGGGATTGCTGTTCAAGCGCGCTGAACGCCGCGCCCTTCGGGGCATTCGGAGGGTGTGATGGATTTCGCCTTTTTCGCTGAAATATTGCCAAAGCTGCTTGCCGGCCTGCCGCTGACGCTTGAGCTTGCCGGCACGTCCATCCTGCTCGGCGCCATCCTCGCCTTGGCTTTGGCGCTGGCCCAGCGCCTCCGCCAGCCTTTGATTGACTGGCCGATCAAGGGTTTCGTCGCGATGTTTCGCGGCACGCCCTTGTTGGTCCAGATATTCCTGATTTACTACGGCCTTGGCCAGTTTCGGCCGACATTGCAGGAACTCGGTCTGTGGGGCCTTTTCCGCGAACCTTATTGGTGCGCCATCCTGGCGCTGACCCTCAACACCGCGGCCTATGGCAGTGAAATCCTCCGCGGCGCCATGCAGTCGGTGCCGACGGGCCAGATTGAGGCGGCACAGGCCTTTGGCATGACGCGACTGATGACGCTGCGCCGCATCGTCCTGCCGATCGCACTGCGCCAGGCTTTGCCAAGCTATGGCAATGAAATCATTTTGATGGTCAAGGGAACCTCACTTGCATCCATCGTTACGCTGATGGAAATCACCGGCATAGCCCAGGGCATCATCTCGCAAACCTACCGGGCCATGGAAGTTTTCGTCTGCGCCGGCGCTATCTACCTGATCCTCAATTTTATCATCACCCGGACGCTGGGCCGGCTCGAATACAATCTGTCACGGCATCTGCGCCCCGCATCGGGCCTTGCGACCAGTCCAGCGTGATTGGCTAGCCGTCACAGAATTCGTTTTAGGGAGTTTTTTCGCATATGAGGGATTTCGAGAAACCAAACCGTTCGGTCGTGGTCGCACGGCATGGCATGGCTGCGACGTCCCATCCGTCGGCCACGCTTGCAGCCGTTCGGATTCTGGAGGCGGGCGGCAACGCACTCGATGCGGCCATCACCGCCAGCGCCGTACAGTGCGTGGTCGAACCGGGATCGACCGGCATCGGCGGAGACTGTTTCGTACTGATGTCGAAAGAAGGGTCCAGCGAGATCATCGCCTATAACGGATCCGGCCGTGCCCCGGCGGCCGCAACAGCCGATTGGTATGCGTCCCAGGGCATCACGGAAATCGAGCGCCAGTCGCCGCATGCGGTAACGGTTCCCGGTGCCGTTGACGCCTGGGCCCAACTGAACGCCGATCATGGAAAATTGCCGCTGGGCAAGCTACTCGCGCCTGCGATCGAGTTCGCCGAAAGCGGCTACGCCATTTCGCCGCGCGTGCATTCCGATTGGGAGGAGGAGGCGGGGCTGCTTTCCGCCGATCCTGCCGCAAAACGCATCTTTCTCCCTGATGGCCGGGCGCCAAGGGTGGGCGAGACCCACCGCCAACCCGAGCTCGCCGCAACACTCCGCAAGATCGCGGCGGCCGGGCGTGACGCCTTCTACGGGGGCGAGGTTGCCGAGGACATGGTCTCGCGTCTGCGCAGCCTTGGCGGTTTGCACACAATGGATGATTTTATGGGCGCCAGGGGCGAGTATGTGACGCCGATCAAGACAAGCTTTCGCGGCCACGACGTCTACGAATGCCCACCAAACGGTCAGGGCGTCATCGCGCTGATGATCCTCAATATCCTGTCGCGCTTCGAGGCCAAGGGTGATCCGCAATCGGCCGACCGGCTGCATATCGAGATCGAGGCGACGCGGCTCGCTTATGCCGCGCGTGACGCTTTGCTCGCCGATCCAGCCAAGGTGGCGGTGCCGGTCGAGCAACTGCTTTCCGACGCGACGGCGGATCGTCTGGCTGGCATGATCGACCTTGGGCGCGCACGAGCGGATCTCCCATCGTTCGATATGCCTGTGCATCGGGACACGGTTTATATTTCCGTTGTCGACAAGGATCGCAACGCCGTCAGTTTCATCAACTCGATCTATGATGGTTTCGGCACCGGCATTGTCGCGCCGCGCTCAGGCGTGATATTCCACGATCGCGGCATAAGTTTTTCGCTGGATCCCAACCACCCCAACGTCATCCAATCAGGCAAGCGCCCGCTACACACCATCATTCCGGGCATGCTGGTGAAGGATGGGCGCGCAATCATGCCTTTCGGCGTAATGGGTGGCGCCTATCAGGCGATGGGTCACGCTCACTTCCTGTCAAAGGTTCTCGATTTTGGCCTCGATATTCAGCAAGCGATCGATCTGCCCCGGGTCTTCCCTGTTCCGGGCACGATGGACGTAGAGGTCGAGCACACCCTTCCAGTCACGGTTCAGCAAGAACTGATCCGCCGAAGGTTCTGCATCGTCCCGGCGCAGGGACCGATCGGCGGCGCCCAGGCGATCATGATCGACTGGATGAATGGGACGCTGCAGGGCGGTTCAGACCCACGCAAGGACGGCTGCGCAATCGGTATTTAGAACGCCACACGGGCGTTGGACGAGTGACAAAGGTCGGGGTCACTGCCCGGCCACCTCGCATATTGGACCTGTGGTCTCATCCTCGTCGGATGAAGTCTGAGGAGAAAGCTTCTGGCAGCAGAGCGGACACACCTGAGCGGCCGGCTTCGGCATTTCGAGAACGCAAAGCGGCGCGGAACGTTGCAGAGCAAATCTTCAAAGCACGGTCGCCAAAGTGCGTGGTAAGACCGCGACGGCGAACCAGCGGAGTCTCATTTGACCATGCCTTCTTCTACCACCAAGCGTGCGCTGATCACCGGGGCGGGTGCGGCTGACGGCGTCGGCTTTGCCATTGCGCGACAGCTCGGCCATGCAGGCCATGCCGTGTTCCTCAACGGCGCCAGTGCCCGCGTACTCGATCGCGCCGCCGAGCTTTGCGCCGAAGGCATTGATGCGCGGGCCGTGGTCGCCGATCTCACCAAGGCCGCCGATGTCGCCCGGCTGCGGGCTGACGTCGGCGTCGTTGACATCCTGGTCAACAATGCCGGCATGGGCTCGCTGGCATCGCCCTCGGTCGATAAGGCATTTCTCGCCATGACCGAGGCCGACTGGGACCAAGGGATCGAGATCAGCCTGAAGACCGCGTTCCTGGTCACCCGCGCGTTTCTGCCGGCGATGGTCGAAGCGGGCTATGGGCGCATCGTCAATGTAGCGTCGGTTACCGGACCGCTGGTATCTTTCGAAGGCACATCAGCCTATTCCGCCGCCAAGGCCGGCATGGTCGGCCTGACGCGCACGCTGGCGCTCGAAGTGGCAAAAAGCGGTATCACGGCCAATGCCGTGGCCCCCGGCTGGATCGAAACGGGCTCGTCGAGCGCAATGGAGCGGCAAGCGTCCCTGCACACGCCACCGGCGCGGGCCGGGCGGCCGGACGAGGTTGCCGCAGCGGTGGTGTTCCTGGCATCGGAAGGCGCGAGCTACGTCAACGGCGCCCTGCTGGTGGTCGACGGCGGCAACAGCCTTCAGGAGCGCAAGGGCTGACTCCGAAACCACCGGTCGTTCACGATCGGATCGCAGGTTATGGAAAACATTGGAAACAGCATCGGCCGCGTTCAGCCATTGACGAAAGCGGTCGAAAGAAGGGGCGACCCGCCTTACGCCTTCCTCGGCGATTGGCGTTGAGCCAGTGCAGGTGATCTCGACCAGCTTCCGCCGCGTGCGCCCAGAAGTAGAGCCGAATGTCCGGCCCGACGAGATCCGGTGCAATCAGCGACATTATATGGCTTCAAGGTAGAGTTGATAGTCGAGTGGGGAGACGTAAGCCGCGAAGCGGGCGGCCTCAGAGCGCTTAACGGCCAGAAACACGTGATGCATCGTCGCTCCAAGCGCGTCCTTCAGGAAATCGGAGCCGTACGCAGCATCGATTGCGTCTGTCCAATTGCGGGGCAGGGAAGGTGCGTCTCCGACGGCGGAACCGTTGCCTTCGGCCGGCGGCCCAGGATCTCTTTCATTCTCCAGGCCGCGCTTCATTGCGGCAAGGGTTACGGCAGCAACCAGGAAAGGATTGGCATCGACTCCGGCCAGGCGCTGCTCCAGATGTCGACCGGCTGGTGAGCCGGCGGGCACGCGGATTGCAACCCCGCGATTGTTGATCCCCCAGTTGGGACTCGTGGGTGCGTAACTCTGGGCGGAGAAGCGACGCCAGGAATTGTGATGCGGCGCCATGACCAGCATGCTGCCGGATATCGAGTCGAGCAGGCCGCCAACGGCCGCAAGTAATGCCGGTGACAGTTCGCCGTCACGATCGGCGAAAAGATTGCGGCCATCGCGATCGCAAAAGCTCGCATGCATGTGCATGCCCGATCCAGCGCGGTCGGCGAAGGGCTTCGCCATAAAGCAGGCCTGCATTCCGTGTCGACGCGCCACGCCGCGCAGAAGATGCTTCAGCGCGACGAGGTTTTCCGCTGCCTGCATGACGTCGGCATGGTGCAGTGTCAGTTCGAACTGGCCCGGTGCATATTCCGAGATCAATGTCTCGACGGGGAGGCCTTGTTTGGCTGCTGCCCGGTAAAGATCGCGGCTAAATGGTTCCAGCCGATCGAGTTCCTCTACGCAGTACACGTTGGTCCCGAAGGGGCGAGTACCGGTCAGCGGAAGGCGAGCCGGCCGCGGCCTGACCGACTCCCTGTGCGCGTCAATCAAGTAGAATTCCAGCTCGAAAGCGGCGATGGATCTCAAGCCGAGCGCCGCAAGTGCATCGATCTGGCGCTGAAGCACATGGCGGGGATCGGCCCAGACGGGGCGTCCATCCATCTCGTGCAGGGCGACCCGGAACTGCCCCCTCGGTGGATCGGTCCAGGGGGATGGCGCAAGCGAGGAGGGGAGCGGCCAGCCACACCGGTCGGCGTCGCCGTCCGACCAGACAAGACCGGTTTCATCGACGTCCTCGCCTGTCACGTCTAGTCCGAGGATGGATCCTGGCAGGTTGCGTCCGTTCTCCCAGATTGCTTCGACTTCGTGGCGCCGGACCGATTTGCCGCGCGCGATCCCGTTGGGATCGATCAGCATAAGATCGAAAGCCTCTATCTCGGGATGAGCCTTCAGGAAGTCTCGCAATTCTTCCGCCGAAGCACGCGTTTCCGGCGCGGTCGTCGTTGCGGGAGCGGCAATCTTTCTCATCATTCTGCCTCCAAGGGCAATAGGTTCAAAACGTTCCCAAAGGCGGCGAGGAAGGCAGTGGTGTCGGCCTCGGTCGTATCGGGACCGACCAGCATCATGTTGTGGAACGGCGTGAGCAGGAATCCGCGATTAAGAAGCGCGACATGCAGGAAGCGTTCCAGGGTCGAATCCGATGCAGCGCGCGCCTCGGCGGCATTGATGACGGGGGAAGGGCTGAAAACGACCTCAAGCCGTGCGCCGACCCGCGCCGTATGCCAGGCAAGACCGTGCTTTGCTATGAAGTCCTCTATGCCTGCTTCCAGACGCTTCGCACCTGAAAGCATCTTTTCGTAGTTTTCGGGGGTCATCAGATCTTCGAGCGTGGCGCGCACACAGGCAAGCTGCATCGCGCTTCCCGCCAGCGTTGTACCTATGCCGGAATGGCCGTGCTCGGATTCGGGGCGCGCAGCGAACAGACGGTTGTTCACTGCCTGCGTCATGCCCCAAACAGCCGCTGGAACACCGCCGGCCACCGGCTTTCCAAGCACGAGGAGATCCGGCTCTAGATGGTAGGCGCGGCCGTATCCCCCAGGGCCCGTGGAGATCGTATGGGTCTCGTCGAGCAGCAGCAGAGTCCCGACCTTGCGGGTGGCCTGGCGCAGGAAGTCCCAGAATCCGGGCTGGGGAAGGATCATGCCGCAATTCGTCATGACCGGCTCTGCGATGATACAGGCAATGTCGTTCTTGGACAGTTCAGATTCCAAAGCAGCTCGGTCGTTGAAGGCAATCATCACCGTGGTCTGGCTGGGGTCCTGCACCTGTCCGACCAGACTGCGCCGGGCTACAGTTCTGCCATCGACAAGGTCGACCAACGTATCCTCGACAGTTCCATGGTAGCATCCGTCAAAGACGAGAATGCGCTTGCGTCCGGTTGCAGCACGAGCGGCGCGCAGGGCGAAGCGGTTGGCGTCGCTTGCTGTCACGGCCATCTGCCAACAAGGCAGGCCGAAGCGTTCGAAGAGAAGCTCGCCGACCCGTTCGACATCTGCTGATGGCAGCATGTAGGTCAGGCCACGGTCCTCCTGTCGGCGCAGAGCCTGCATGACAGGAGCCGGGGCGTGGCCGAACATTGCACCAGTGTCGCCGAGGCAGAAATCGACGAGTTCGTTGCCATCTATGTCCCGTAGCCGGTTGCCCCGGGCAGTATCGATGACCATCGGGAAGGGCTGTGGCCAGTCCCGCATCCAGTGGAGCGGCACTCCACCCGTGAAACCACTAGTCGAATTGCGAGAGGCTCGGGCCGAGGAGAGAGGACGTTGGTCGCTATATCTTTTATTCTCGGCAGTCAGGAGCTCATCGAGCGCGACCCGCATCGACCTGTTGTTCGAGGATGCTCCGACGGAAATTGAGGATGCCATGTGGGTTCTCCCTTGATGTGGTCAAGCCTAAACGTCGGCGGCGGCAGACCGGCGCGACCTGCCTATGGACGGCGGGCCATCTGCCGCCTGTGTGAAGATAGATTTCCCGAGCAGATCCATGCCGTCGAGGATGTCAGCCTCGATCGCTAGCTTCAGTCTGGTGACGTCGCGCCGCTCGATGGCGTCGATCGCGATCTCGTGCTTGTCCGTCAGGCGCGCTGTGTCCACCATATCGAAGACCTTGCGCATAAACGGACCGAACTGCATCCAGACGCTTTCCAAGAGATGCGTGAGGATCTCCGACCGGCCCGCGCGGTAGATCTCGAAATGGAATGCATGGTTGGCAGCCATGTACAGTTCCGCGTCGCCGTTCTGATAGCTGGTGTTCAGCTGGTCGTCATAAGTGCGAATGCGAGCAAGGGCGGCGTCGTCGATCGCGTTGAGCGCGCGCATGGCGCAAGTCGGCTCAAGAAGCAAGCGCGCCTGCATGAGTTGATCGAAGCGCTCCGCGGTCATTTCCGGAATGGAAACGCGCCGATTGTCATGAACCCTGACGGCGTTTTCAGCCGAAAGTCGAGCAATTGCGGCTCGCATCGGCATGACGCCAACGCCGAGGTCCTTTGCCATTATCCGAAGGCTTATCCCCTTGCCGGGCGGGAGTTTCCCGACGATCAGCGCGTGGCGCAGTGCGCGATAAGCACGGTCCTGCATCGTCAGTTCGGGCGGTGCATGATCCTCCGTGTGGTTGGCGTCCCCTGTCGTCGTCACGCCTTCCGCCTCTCGGTCAGACGGGTTGGGGTTCCTATTGCTCATCTTGTCCCATCTTTCGTTGAGGGCTCCCGCCAATTCAAAATTGACCACAACGCGCGATTCAATGTCTTGGGCAGGCACCTGGGCTGCCCGGATAGGCGGCCATTTGCGTCAAATCGTGATCACATTATAGTGCCTCTTTTCGCATTGCAAGCTGTGCGAGTTCAAAGGTGACCTAAGGATCAGCATTCCATGAAACTCCGTAAAACCCAGGAATAACATGGCATTGCGTTCTTTCGACAGGCAGAATGATGACCTAAGTTTGGTGTAGCTCTATATCAATTCGATCGCATTCAGCCAGGGATAAGGCAGAATATGACAGCAATCGTGATCACAATAAGTGCGGTTCGCGAAAACTCCATCGGGAATTTCCGACCGAATGTTTTGACGCCCTGCGAGCGCGGCGCGCCGCCGCATGCCCAAAACTTTTTTAGGACCGCCACTGACTTTCAATTGGCGGCACTGCGTTGGGAGACGACGGCCAGCACGGATAGTTGAATCAGGCGAAACAACATCAACGGCAGCACGACGAGCGCGATCTGGTCGGCGTGAAACAGGATGCCGGCCATCGGCAAGCCGGTGGCGAGGCTCTTGGTCGAACCACAAAACAAGAGCGCCAGACGGTCGACCTTTGGCATTCCGGCAACCCGGCCGGCGGTGGCGACGATTGCCAGCGCAACGCCGAGCAATAGCATGCAAAGAGCGATCAGGATGCTGATGTCCGACCAGGAAAGACGGTGCCAGATCCCGGCGACAACGCCGGCCGAGAAGGCGGAATAGACAATCAGCAGGATCGAGCCACGATCGACGATCATGGTCACTTGCTTGTTTCGGGTCAGGAAATCCGCCAGCAGCGGCCGGGATAATTGCCCCAGCAGAAACGGCAGCAGGATCTGCTGTGCAATCTTCCAGACCGCAGCGGACGGGTCGCCTTCACCGGCAGCGGCGTGAAGCATCACGGCAAACAGGAGCGGGCAAAGCACCACGCCGATCAGGTTCGAAAGCGAAGCCGCACACAAGGCGCCGGCAACGTTGCCGCCCGCAACCGAGGTGAAGGCAATTGAACTCTGCACCGTGGATGGCAGGCAGCCGAGATAGAGGAACCCCATGCCGATTGCTGTGGGAAACCAGGTTTGCGAGACGCCGAACAGGCCGGCTGCAAGCACTGGGAACAGGACATAGGTGCAGGCCAGACATCCTGCCTGAAGCTTCCAGTTCATCAGGCCAGCCATCGTGGCCGACAGCGAAAGCTTGGCGCCGTAGAGGAAAAACAGCAGCGCAACCGCCCAGAAGGATACCTTTGAAAGCCCCGTTGCGAAGCCGCCCCGGGCGGGAAAGAAGGCGGCAAGGATCACTGTCAGGATCAGGATCATCAGGTAGCGATCCAGGCCCACGCGCTTCAGCGCCGCCTCAATACTCCTCAGCATCATGGTGACCGAACCTTAGGGGTGCCGCCTGGCAATGGGGGTCGCAAGGCAGTGCATCAGATGGCGAGTTGCAGGCATTCCTGCGCGGCAAGCTCCAAACCTGCAGCACGAGCAAAACTGCCGATATGCTCGGGCTTTGTTGCCGAGGCAATCGGCGCGATCACCCCGGGCTGCGCCATCAGCCAGGCCAGTGCGACCTCGCTGAGGCTTGCTCCGTGTCTGGCCGCAACCGCTTGAAGGGCGTCCAGAATGGCGAAGCCGCGCGGCGTGAGATACTTCTCGACGTCCTCTCCGCGGACCGACTTCGACAAATCCGCCTTGTCGCGATACTTTCCGCTGAGAAAACCCGAGGCCAAGCTGAAATATGTGACTGCGCTGACGCCTTCCCGCAGGCAGAGGTCCTGCAGCGGCCCTTCAAAGCCCGAACGGTCGTGAAGATTGTATTCAGGCTGCAAGACCGCATAGCGGGGCAAGCCGCTACCGGACAGGGCCAGGGCCGCCCGCAACTGGTCCGCATCGAAGTTAGACGCGCCGATCGATCGGATCTTGCCGGCCTCAAGAAGCGCGCCGAAGGCCGAGAGCGTTTCTTCCTGGGGTGTCTCGGTATCCGGCCTATGCGCGAAATAGAGATCGATGACGTCGGTTCCGAGCCTGCGGAGGGAGTGGCCGGCTGCCTCTCAAGGATCCACCGCCGCGACAATCCCTTCCGGCCTGGTCCGCCCATGTCGGAACCCACCTTGGTGAAGATCACCACCCGATCGCGCATGCCCGGCCGAGCCTTGAGCCAGCGGCCGATCATGGCTTCGGATTCACCGCCTGAATTGCCAGGCGCCCAGTTGGAATAGACATCCGCCGTGTCGATGGCGTTGAAGCCGTGATCGACAAAGGCATCGAGCAGACGAAATCCCGCCTTCTCATCGACGTTCCAGCCGAAGACATTGCCACCAAATACCAGGGGCGCGATGGAAAGGCCGGATTGGCCAAGCGTGCGTTTGATCATGGTTTTTCCGACATCAATGAGGGGGTTGGATTTAGGCAGTGCAGCCAACCGGCCGCGTTTCCGGCCTGTCGGTCAGGCTGCTGAGCCGGCGAGCCATTCTGCGGTCGTCATCACCCTGGCGAAGCCGGCAGCCAGTGTCGCGGCGGTGGCCGCCTTGATCGCATTCTGCGTCGCGGTTTCGGACAGATCGGGACAGCCGGTCGCATCGACGGGAAAGTCGACGAAGTAGTCGAGATCATGACCATGCCTTGCCGTGGCCTCGCAGCAGAAATTCGTCATGAAGCCGGTCACGACGATCCGGTCCACCGACCTTTCCCGCAGAACCCGGTCCAGGCCCGTGCCCACGAAGCAGGAATAACGCTGCTTGCTGATCGTCAGGGCATCGGCCGGGATCCTGAGCCTTGAGTCGTCTTCGACTTCGTCCGTGCCCGCGACAAAGCCGAGTTCTCCCGTCTCGCCGGTGAAATCGAACATGCGGCCGGCATCCGTCCCGTCCGCGCGATGAACGTGGCGGACGTGAACGATCAGCTCGCCCGCAGCATCCGCCGCAGAAATGATGGCATTGATATTGGCAATTGCTTCGGCATTCTCCACACAATGCAAGGGCGAAGCCGGGTCGGTGTAGACTTTCTGGACATCGACCACGAGGATTGCGCGCGCCATGATTTTTCCTTTTCTAAAGCCCGTTCCATCCCGGCATCCGGTTGGGGCTGAACGCCCGGGTAACTGGAAGTCACGCATGTCTGCCAGGGCCCTGGACAAGTGAGTTCGGGGCGCTCCGGCGGAGAATGGGCCTCCGCCGGAGCACGCACATCACTTCAACAGCTCGGTCCAGATTTTGGTGTAGAGTTCGTCCACCTCGGCTGGGCAGACTTCCTGCCAGCCGCCGGCGGCAACATACTCCGCTGGAATGTTCAGCTCGGGCGCGGCCTTGATGTCGTCACGCATGAATTGGGTCGAGCCCTTGATGCCGTTGGCATAGGTCGCGAAGTTCGAAATCAGGGCCGCGTTTTCGGGCGCCATGATGAAGTTCAGGAACTTCTTGGCATTTTCCGGATGCGGCGCGTCGGCCAGGATTGCCGCACTGTCCATGAACAGCGAGTATCCCTCTTTGGAGAAACCAAACCTGATATCTGAATTGACCTGCCGCGCCCGGAATGCGGCGCCATTGTAGTAAAGCTGGGCCAGCGTATCGCGGCTGTCCATCTTCTCGATGCCGTAGTCCATCGAGACCCAGGACTTCTTGGCTTCTAGCAGCTTGTCTCGAAGCTTCTTCAGGAGCACCTTGTCCCCGGTGCACCAGGTACCGCCCATGTACTTGATGGCGGAATAGAGAACATCGTTTTTCTCGGGCACGACATTGATCTTTCCCTTCAGTTCCTCCGGCGGATCGAGCCAGATTGCGCTGGTGTTGATGTCACCCTTGTAGACGGAAGTGGCAACGACCGGCCCAACCGTACCCCACTGCCACGGCACGGAATAATGACGGCCCGGATCCCAGCTGACATTCACCCAGCGTTCGTCGACATTCTTGAAATTCGGCATCTGGTCGGGCCGGGATTCAAGGAGAAGACCCTCCTTGATCCAGATCGGCACGAAATTGGCCGACGGAACCACCATGTCGAAACCCGAGCCGCCCGCCCTGACCTTGGCCAGCGCGGTGTCGTTGGAGTCGTAGTCCGTCACTGTGACCTTGATGCCGGTTTCCTTCTTGAATTTTTCCAGAAGTTCCGGGCTGGTGTAGTTGCCCCAGTTGTAGAGGCTGAGTTCTTCCTCGGCGAGGGCCGCCGAACTTGTTACCGCGAGCAGCATCGCCGATGTCAGCGTCGTCAATATGGATCGCATGCTTGTCACTCCTCTGTAAGGTTGCTTATTTTTTTCGATTGATCAGATGCACGGCCGTCACCAGAAGGATCGAAGGCACCAGGAGCATGGTGGCGGCGGCATTGGTTTCGGGGGTCATGTCACGACGGATCTGACCCAGCATGTAGGTCGGCAGGGTTTCCTGTCCGCCGGACTTCACAAGATCGGTGATGACGACATCGTCCAGGGAAACGACGAAGGCCAGCATGAAACCCGCTATGATGCCGGGCGCCAGTCTGGGAAGTGTCACATGCAGGAAGGTCTTCCACGGGTCCGCATAGAGATCGGCGGCCGCGGTTTCGAGGGTCAGATCCATGCCTTCCAGCCGGGCGCGGATCGGCAGATAGGCAAACGGGATGCAGAAGGCCGTGTGCGCCAGGACCAGATAGCCGGTACCCGAGTAGCCGGTTGCCGACTTGACCGCCGCGAACACGATCAGAAGCGAGATGGCCGTTACGATTTCAGGAACGATCAGAGGCTGGTTGATCAGGGCGTAGGAGATCAACTGCCCGCGATAGGCGTCGGTCCGGGTCATGGCGATGGCGGCCATCGTGGCCATGACCGTCGCCACCACGCCGGCCACGGTCGCGAGAAACAAAGAGAACAGGGCTGCATTGATGATCAGGTCGTTGTGCCAGGCCTTGACGAACCAGCCGAGGGAGAAGCCGCCCCAGACACCGAGCGAGGAGGTCGCGTTGAAGGCGAAGACGACGAGGATGAGGATCGGCAGATAGAGAGCGACGATCGCCGTTCGGGCAACAATGCCGAAGCCTGGCTGCGCCTTCAGATCGAATGCGTGCTGACTAGCGGCCATGCGCATTCTCCTTGGCGGAACTTCCGCGGATGTAGACGATGAGCGCTACTGTCACGATCAGCAGAAGGCAGATGGATAGTGCTGCGCCCAGCGGCCAGTTCCGACCCTGACCGAACTGCAGTTCGATCAGGTTGCCCATCATCATGTTCTTTCCCCCGCCCAGGACGCGCGGCGTCACATAAGCACCAATTGCGGGGATGAAGACGAGGATCGATCCGGCGATCAGGCCCGGCTTGCAGGAGGGAATGACGATATGCCAAAGCACCTTCGGGCGCGTCGCATAGAGATCGTATCCTGCCTCTACAAGGTTGAAATCCATCCGCTCTAGGCTCGCATAGATGGGCAGCACCATGAGCGGCAGGTAGACGTAGACGAGTCCCAGGAGAACCGCCCCGTCCGTGAACAGCATCTGCATGGGCTTGTCGATCAATCCGGCCCAGATGAGGATATTGTTGATCGGCCCCTGATTGGACAGGATGCCCATGATCGCGAAGGTGCGGATCAGGAGATTGGTCCAAAAGGGGATCGTGATCAGCAGCATCCATTGCGACCGGACCTGCTCGGGCCGGGTCGCGATATAATAGGCGGTGGGGAAGCCGATGAGCAGCGTGGCCAGCGTCGTCACCAGTGCCAGTTTGATGGACCGCAAGAAGATGGCGAGATTGGCATCGGCCAATACGAGCACGTCGTCAAACGGATCCCGCTCCACAAAGACGTTCATCCAGCCATCGAGACTGAACCGACCGAGTGCGACCCCGCCGAAGTCGCCCTTTGCCATCACCGAATAGACAAGCATCACTGCAAGCGGGCCGACAGAGGCGATCATGATGGTCACGAGGGCCGGCGCCTTGAGCAACCAGCGGCGCCGGCTTTCGGCAGCTCCGCGTGTAGCCGCCATCTCAGTGTTGCTGGACATGATCGCCTCCGAGCAGCCGTGCGCAATGGCCATGAATTCGCAGCCATACTTGCGTGCCAGACGTCATGATTTTCTCTTGTTCCGGGCTGTTGGTCAGGCGCGCCGTGAAAGTCGATCCATCGTTCAGGCGCAGTTGAAGGCGTGTGTCGGTCCCAACGAAAACCTCGCCCTCAATGACCGCGGGAATGCAGTCCGATGACGGGGAGTCGAGGACGTCGACATGTTCGGGGCGGATCAGGACCTGAACCGTGCCGTCGCCGGAAGTTTCGGCTTTGCCGTAAGCGGTGGTGACAGTGCCAGCAATATTGACCCGGTGAGCATCCGGCGCGGCCTGCCCGACAAGCCTGCCGCTCAGAATGTTCGATTCACCGATGAAGTCGGCGACGAACCTGTCCACCGGAGCGTTGTAGATTTCCCTGGGACGGCCAACCTGGAGCACCCGTCCACGGTTCATGACGGCAATCCGATCGGACATCGCCAGCGCCTCCTCCTGATCGTGCGTCACGAAAATAAACGTGATGCCGGTTTCGGTCTGGAGCCGCTTCAATTCGACCTGCATCTCCTTTCTCAGCTTGTAGTCCAGGGCCGACAACGGCTCATCCAGCAAAAGCACTTCCGGTTGCGGAGCCAGAGCGCGGGCGAGGGCGACACGCTGCTGTTGCCCGCCGGAGATCTCGCTGGTCCGCCGGTCGGCAAGCGCTTCCATCCGCACGAGTTTCAGCATCGCGGCCACGCGATCCGCGATCCTGGACTTCGTCCAGCCCAGCATTTTCAGCCCGAAACCGATGTTCTCGGCGACAGACATGTGGGGAAAGAGTGCGTAGTTCTGGAAAACCGTGTTGATTGGCCGCCGAAACGGCGGAAGCGCCGCAATGTCCTTGCCGCGGAGCAGGATTTGTCCGTTGGTCGGAAAATTGAACCCAGCGATCAGTCTTAGAAGCGTGGTTTTTCCGCAGCCGGACGGACCCAGCAATGTAAAGAACTCGTTTTCGGCAATGTCGATCGACACATCGTCAAGCGCCAGAAAAGTCGAGGCGCCGGTACCGTAACTCTTGTGCAGGCTGACCGCCTGGACCGCAAAGCTAGGACCCTCGGTTTGCGGTTGGGTGGGGTGGGACGATGCCAGCATCTCAGGCCTCGAAGGTCACGCGGCCGCCGCACACGGTCAGTACCGGTGAGAGGCTGTTGATCTCCGTGGGTGAAACGGCCTCGATATCGCCGGACAGGAGGACAAAATCGGCGAAATGACCGGGTTTGAGTTGTCCCTTCCGGTCCTCTGCATGTTCGGCATAGGCGCCTTCGATCGTATAGGCGGCAATCGCCTCGTGAAGGGTGAAGGTCTGGTCGGGCAAATGCGGCGCCCAGGGCTTGCGGTTGACGGCCGCGTGGATGCCAGCCAAGACATCGATCCGCGCCACCGGCCAATCCGACGCGAAGACAACATGGGCGCCCGCCTGCATTAGAGTCCGCCAGGCATAGGCCAGCGGCCAGCGATCGGGCCCGATGCGGGTCTTGCCCGGTTCAAGGGAGAAATCCATCACGCCTGGGGGATGGGGCGGCTGCATCGATGCGATGGCGCCAAGGGCTGCAAAGCGCGGAATGTCGTTGGGCTGGATGACCTCGATATGCTCGACCCGGTGGCGCGCGTCCCGCGAGCCATTGGCCTCCATGGCGGCTTCATAGCCGTTCAAGACAGCGCGCACCGCTCCGTCGCCGATCGCGTGCACGGCGATCTGCAAACCGCGCCGGTCCGCCTCGATCGCCATTGCCGTGAATTGGGCTTGCGTGAAGAGTGGTTCCCCGGTGAAGTCGGGCCTGTCGGCATAGCCATCGACGAAATAGGCGGTATAGCCTTCGATCACGCCGTCATAAAACGCCTTGACGAAACCGGAACTCAGCCAGTCCCCGCGATAGTCGTCATTCATGCGGGACGCCTTTTCCAGCATGTCGACCGTCATGAAGTTCTTGAAGTGGAAGGGCACCTTGACACGGCAGATCAGGTTGCTTTGTTCCTGGATCTCGTTGAGCAACTCCAGTGTGTAAAGATTTCCGTCCATGTTGTGGATCGATGTGATCCCGTGCCTGGCGCACCAGGCCAGGCCGGCGCTTATGGATGCACGGTCCAGCGCCCTTTCCTCTGGCGTTGGCGGTTCGGGCGGCTCGCCTCCCGTGGAGAGCCCCAGCGACGAACGAAAGGTGCCAGCATAAACATCTACCGGTCCGAAGGCCTCGACTTCGCGCAGTTCGCCGGTAGCAAAGCCGTCTTGGCCCATGACCACCTCGTTGCCAGGGCCCAGTGCCTTTCCATGGAGAAGCCGGACTTCCTTGAGCAGTATGGTGTTGGTCCACATCGTGTGATGGTCGAAGGCCACGAAGGCGAGGGGCCGGTCATCGAGGATGCTGTCGAGGAAATGCCGGTCGATCGGGCTGCCATCAAGCATGTCATAGTCGGCACCCTGGCAATAAAGGACCTTTGCGTTCGGATTTGCCGCAGCGTGAGTTCGCACTTTTTCGCGGATCGCGGCTTTACCCTTCATTCCCGTCAGCAACAGGTCATTGAGGGTGGCGCCGCCGCCAAACACATGCATGTGCGCTTCGATAAAGCCTGGCAGCAGGCTTCGACCGGCACCGTCTATTATCCGCGTCAAATCGCCGGCAAGTGGCAGGACCTCGGTTGCATCGCCAACAGCGAGAATTCGTCCCTCTGCGACTGCCATGGCAGAGGCCGCCGGCCTGGCGGGGTCCATGGTCAGGATCCTTGCATTGGTGACGATTATGTCCGCTCGCATCTATGACGTTCCCCAATCGCAGAAGTTGACTACAGTTCCAGCATACTTTGTTGTATACATTATGCGCTTGCGAAAGCGCGAGTCAACCGGTATCCATTGCCGCGTTGACGCTTGTGGTGTTAGGAGCCCCCATGAACGAAGTTCCCCGCGGCCATTTGCGTCAGTCGACCTACGATTCGATCAAGGCGATGATCGTGACGGGGCAGCTCTCACCGGGCAGCCGAATTACCGAACTCGAACTTGTCCAACAGCTTCAGGTGAGCCGGACGCCGGTGCGCGAGGCACTTAATCGATTGGAGCGCGACGGGCTTGTTGTCGAACGTCCCCGCACGGGATTTGCGGTGGTTCAATTTGACGAAACGATGCTGCGGAATGTGTTCGACATCCGGGCTGAGCTAGACTCCTATGCGACGACTTTGGCGATCGCCCGTATTACCCCTGATGAAGTGGAAATGCTTCGCGGCTTTGTCGCGGACTGCGAGCGCCTGGCGCAAACCGACCCATCTCCCCGTGCCCGGCTCGAAGAGATGCAGACCGGCATGGAAATCCATCGCGCAATCGCGCGATTTAGCGCCAACCCCATGCTCGCGGAAATACTGAACGGACTTTTGGACAAGTGCCAGGTCTATGTCTGGATGGAATTGTCCCAGTTGAATGACTGGAAGGCGGCGCGTGACGACCATCACATGATTGTCGAAGCGATCGCTGCCGGGGACGCCAACACAGCCTGCCGCGAATCCCGCCGTCATATCCGGCAATCGAGGGATGGCATCCTGGACCTCATGCTCAGACAGCGCGATATGCGCGACCTGTATCTATCCCGAAACGACGAGTCGCCGACGCGACCGGGTCTGGCTGTTTAAGTCCGCACGGCCGCGGATGGCGGGAGCACCGGGTTGCGGATGCTTTACGAAAACCCTGACGTACGACTGCTTTTAGCTGACGTGGTCATGCCCGACATGAATGGCCGACAACTGGCCGAACAGCGCTCCAGCTGCTGCCCGACCTCAATGATTGAGCGTGGACCCACGTTCGTGTGCATGACGGGTCAGCGCTCCTGAGGCGCAAGATCAACCTACTTGCCGATATAGGCGGCCAATTCATCAGGCGTCCCCATCGGGAAGGCCTCTTTGAGATAGTTGAGAAACGCTGACACCCGGGCGCTCAGTAGCCGCTTGGAGGGGTGAGCGCCCAAAGGACAATATCAGGCCCGTCAATATCGCCCCAATTTACCAGCGTGCCGTCCGCTAGATCGTGGCTGACGAGCGATAACGGGAGGCGGCCGGCGCCAACACCGGCCCGCACGGCGTCCCGCACCATGACAAGCGATGAAAGTGCCAGGATTGGCTCGACCATGATTGAGGACCGGCCAGCGGCGACCTTGACTTGCCAAGCCAGTCGATCGCCTGCCGATCGCACGATAGCGGGTGCGGTACGGTCCCCAGTGGGTCGAGTGAGATCCGGGCTCGCGGCGACCACCAATCGATCATGCAGGAAGGCTCGTCCAATAAGGGCCTCATCTGGATCCGGGTTAACCCTGATCACCAGATCGAACCCTTCCTCGATCATATCGACGGCACGGTCTTCTGTGGAGACCTCAAGCCTCACTTCCGGATATCTCAGGGCGAATGCGGCGGCAATTTTAACCATCGCGGTTTGAGAGAAAAGCAGTGGAGCACTGATCCGCAGCTTGCCTCGTGGCTTTTGTCCGCCTGAGGCAATCGCGGCTGCGGTCTCGTCGAGTTCGGTCAGCAACTGGCCCGCCCGCTCGTACAGTGCACGCCCTTCCTCTGTCAGTTTGAGTGTCCGCGCGCCCCGTTCGAGAAGCCTCAGACCAAGGCTCGCTTCCAGTTCCGCGACCCGTCGCGACAGAGTCGCCTTCGGGCGCGAGGCCGCACGTGCCGCGCGGCCGAACCCTCCGTGGCGCGCGACGATCACGAAATCAGCGTGCCAGATGGGGAAGCGGAAACCGCGTTTCGCACCATCGAACCCAAGAACCTGGCCACTCTGGCGCTTGGTATTGACGGTTACGCGCGTGGTCCCCAGCATCTTGGCAAAGGCTTCAGCACTCAGCATGTCGGAGGCGCCCAGAATGTCGCCTGCGCGCAGCCTGCCACGCTCGCGTGCCGCGGCAAGGGCATCTTGCAGTTCCGCGCTAGGTGTCTCCACCTCTTCCATGACCAATGGCCGATCGGAAAAGTCGTCCGCGACAGGCGTGAGTGTGTCCGGCCCCGCTGAATCAACCTCAATGCAGAGGCTGATTGGGTGCCCGGTCTGCTCGCTTCGAACAAGCGTATCGCCATATTGCGCCAGAAGCTGTTCAACACGGGCACGCCTTTGCTTGAGTTGAGCCTGAGCTTGATCGCGCTCTTGGACGCGCCCATGCTGGCATCGACAAGCAAAGCGCTGGCAAAGGCAGCCTTTGTCGTGCCTCCGACGCGCTGTCCGCGCGTTTTATTTGATCAACCCGTATTGCCGCGCCTTGTTTCTGAGAAAGGGCAAGCCGTTACCCATGACGACTGTTTCGCTGTCGGCGACTGGGCGCCAGACGCTTAGTCCAAATGCCAATAGGGGATCCATATTGATGAAGCTCTCCATCGCCAGCCCACCTTTGAAGTCGATGGCGGCAAGCGTCGCAAAAGTCTCGTCCCAGTGGCAGTTGCCCTCGCCGGGCGTGCCACGATCGGATTCCGACAGATGGATGTATTTGAGATGTTCGCGGGCAGTGATGATGCCGTTGCCCATGCCCTTTTCTTCGATGTTCATGTGGTAGGTGTCGAGGTGGACGAAGACATTGTCCATGCCGATGCGCTCGACCAGCGCGACGGCCTGCGCCGCCGTGTTGATGAGGTGGTTCTCGTAGCGGTTGACCGCCTCGATGCCGATCTCAACGCCACGCGACTTGGCGTATTTGGCGGCCGCCGTCATGGCCCGCGCGATATTGTCGAGTTCGCCTTGGGTTGGCGGCACGCCGGTTCGCTCGCCGATGCCGCCGAAGGTTACTCCGGACAGCGCTTCGGCGCCGATGTCGGCGGTCTTGTCGATGGCGAGGGTGAGGAACTCGATGGCGGCGTCGGGACGCACCGAGGGCCAGGCGCGTTCGGGCAAGCCGAGCGAGCACACGGCCTGCATGTTATTTGCCGCGAGCAATTTACGCGTATGCATCGCATCGACTGACTGCGGGTCGGCGATCGAGATCTCGATGAAATCGAGATTGTATTTCTTGATCGCCTGCAGGGTGTGTTCCGCGCCCGCCGGAGTCCAGCCGCTGGTCCACATGCTGGTATGAACGCCAAAGCCCTTCATCGCCTGATCCTCAGAAAAGTGAGTTGCCCCGCAACCCATCGCAAAATCATGACGCCGACGAGCATGATGCCCCAGATGGCGGTGGCGAGATGCTGGCTGGCGCCGAGCAGATTGAGACCCGACGACAGCAGCTGCAAAATGATAAGCGCCAGGAACACCGACACCACCTTGCCGAAACCGCCGAACGGATTGACGCCGCCAAGGAAGCAGGCGAGCACCGTGATCAGTACGTAGGATTCACCGTGCCCGACACGCACCGAGTTGAAGCGCGACAGCATGATGATGCCGGCAATGCCGCACATGGCGCCGGATAGGACGTAAATCAGCGTGATCACCCGTCGCGTCGGGATGCCCGAATAGCGCGTGGCTTCGATGTTGGAGCCAACCATGTAGTTGGAAAAGCCGAGCCGGGTGCGCGTCATCAGCAGATGCCAGACGATCACAGCCGCGATCAGGATCAGCAGCGGAATCGGCACGCCGAAGACATAGCCGTGCCCGAGCGGCTGGATGAATTCCGGGAATCCAGAGATGTCGGCGCCGCGCGTCAAGAACTCGCCCAGCCCGCGCAGGAAGATCATCATCGAGAGCGAAACGAGAATGGGGTGCGCGCCGGTATAGGCGATCACTGGACCCATGACGAAACCGCTGCCGGCGCCGACGGCCACCGCGAGGACGGAGCCCAACACGAAGGCGTAGATGCTCGCGTCCGGTCCGCCATTGGCATGCAGGACCCAGGCGAGCGTGAGACCGCAGAGATTGGCCGTGAACGTCACCGCCAGATTGATGCCGCCCGAGATGATCGGCATTAGCATTGCCAGTGTGAGAAGGCCGAGTTCGGGAAGCTGGAACGCGACGGAGTCGAAAGTTGCCATCGACAGGAAGCGTGGCGATAGCACGCCGAAAAAGACAATGACGGCGACGAGAGCCAGCAGCAAACCGATGTTCTCGGTACCGAGTTTTGCGACCAGCTGCCTGGGGAGACTCTGCCGGGGCGGAGTAGCCGGGGCGACGCTCTCGCTCATGTTCCGCTCCGTTGCCGCCGGGCCACGAACATTCGGCCGAGCGGGGCATTCGACAGGCTGATGGCGATGAGGATGATTGCGCCGATGATCATCTTGAAGGCGTAGGGCGAAATGCCGAGCAGGTTGAGCCCGTTCTGCGTCACCGAGACCAGCAGGACGCCAAGAATGCAGCCGAGCACCGTGCCGCGCCCGCCGCCGAGACGCGCGCCGCCGAGCACCACGGCCGCCAGCACGTCGAGTTCGCGGCCGATCAGCGCATTGGGAACTACCTCCTGCGCGTAATGCACCTGCACCAGCCCGCCAATGCCCGCCATCAAACCGAGCCAGCCGAAGGCGATGAAGTGCATGGCGGCGATGTTGATGCCGAGTCGCCGCGCCCCCTCGGGATTGTCCCCGAACGCATAGAGCTGCCGGCCGATGCTGGTGTGCCGGATCAATACCCAGGTGGCGATCACGCAGATCGCCATGATGCCGACGGGCAGGGCCAAGCCGGTCCAGTTGCCGTTGTCTTGCTGGAATTCGATCAGCATCGTGCGATGCGTCCACCACTCGGGCAAATTGTAGATCGACACGCCGCGCGTGACGAACATCAGGAGCCCGAAGAAGATGTTGAAAGTCGCGATGGTGACGACGATGGAGATGATGCGGAAGTAGTAGATCAAGGCTGCGTTGACGGCGCCGAGCGCGATGCCTGCGATGGCCGCGAAACCGATGCCGATGAGCCAGTCGCCGCCGCCAATCCTGACGAGCGCCACAGCCACCACATACTGCACCACCGATGCCGCGACGGCGAACGAGATGTCGATGCCGCCGGCGATCAGCACCACCAGCAGGCCCACCGCAAAGATCAGGTTCGTCGAGCTGGTGTTGAGCAGGTTGAAGAGGTTGGCGATGGTGAAGAACTTGTCGCTGCTTAGCGACAGACTGACGCAGATGATCAATAGAACGATGATCAGCCAGGTCTCGGTCGGATTGGCTCGGAGCAGCTTGGGGATATTGAGGCTAGGCATAGACCGCGGCCTCCAGATCGCTAAGCGAGACGGCACTCGGATCATATTCGGTGACGATGCGGCCGGCCACCATGTGCAGCACGCGATCGGCGTTGAAATAGACCTCCGGTACTTCGTCCGAGATGAGGAGGATCGCGAGCCCTGCCTCAGCAAGCCGCGCCACGATCTCGAAGATGCCAGCGCGGGCACCGACATCGACACCCACCGTCGGCGCATCGAGAATGATGAGCTTCAACCCAACGGCGAGCCACTTCGCGATTGCGACGCGTTGCTGGTTGCCGCCCGAAAGCGTCGAGATGGCATCGGTCGGCCGGTCGATCTTAATGGCCAGTTCGTCGATCCAGCGGGTCACCAATTTGTCCTTCTTGGTGAAGGAGATGAAGCCACGTTCGAGCACCTTGTCGAGCACTGAAATGACGAGATTGTCGGCGATTGATTGCTGCTGGATCAATCCGAGCGCCAGACGGTCCTCCGAGAGGTAGCCGATACCGGCACGGATTGCATCGCGGTTGGACCTGAGGCTAAGCGCTTTGCCGTTCAATAAAACGCGCCCTCTATCTGGAGGCAACATGCCGAAGATCGAGAGCGCCAGTTCGGTCCGTCCGGCACCCAACAGGCCAGTCAGACCAACCGTTTCGCCGCGCCGTATGGTCAGTGAAACATCGGCGTAGTCACCGGCTCGCGTCAACCCTTCGATAGCGAGCACAACCGGCGAAGCAGAATGGTCTTTCGTCCGCACGCCCTGGTCAAAAGTCTTGCCGGTCATCAGCTCGGTAAGACGCGACTGCGTCATGCCCTCAGTCGGATAGACACCGACCAGTTTGCCGTCACGGAGCACGGTGACCCGGCTCGAGATTTCGAGCACCTCCGCGAGCCGATGGCTGACGAAGACGATGGACACGCCGCCGGCGGCGAGCGTACGAACGGTATCGAGCAGGCGATCCGTCTCGGACTGCGTAAGCGAAGACGTCGGCTCGTCCATGAAGATGACTTTGGCGTCGCCGGCGAGGGCCCGGGCGATCGCGACGATCTGGCGCTGCGCGATGGCGAATGTGCGCAGCGGCGCATCGACATCGAGATCGGCGCCGAGCCGGGCCAGCAGGCGTCGCGCGGTGTCGCGCATGGCGCCATGGTTGACGATGCGCGGCAAGGCGCCGAGTACCGAGCGGATGCCGACATTTTCGGCGACGGTCATTTCGGGAAAGAGCGCTAGGTCCTGCCAGATCACCTCGACGCCGGCGGCGCGCGCTGCGGCGGGCGACATGACGTCGACGGGCTTGCCGGCAAAGGCGATCTGCGCGCCCGCGAGCGGCTGGTAGACGCCCGTAATGACCTTGATGAGCGTGCTCTTGCCGCTGCCGTTCTCGCCGGCAATGCACTGCACTTCGCCAGGCAGCACTTCGAAGCTGACATCCTGCAGTGCCCTGACACCACCGAACGTCACGCTAACATTGCGGAGCGAGAGAACGGCTGCCCGCTTCTCCTCCGTCGACACGGCAAAACTCATCGACTGGACCTAGTTGGTAGGGAAAGAGGCGCCGGGATCGAGGACGATACCCCGGCGCCCTGGTCCGCCGCTTACAGCCCGAGGGCCGCCAGACCATCAACCGTGTCGACCGTGATTGGCTGGTTCGCGTCAACGATGATCGTGCCAGTCTTGAAGTCGGGGTGCACGACACCCAGACCCTCGATCGTCATGCCATCGGTGACTTTGCCGCCACCCACCAGATAATCGGCCAGCGTCACGAACACCTTGCCGGCCTCGAGCGGATTCCACATGAAGCCGCCGTCGATGGTGCCGGACTTCAACATCGCGCTGCCCTGGCTGGGCGAGAACGAACCGACGAGAACCACCTTGTCACCGAGCTTCTGCTCGTCGAGGGCACGGCCGACGCCAATCGGGCCCTGACTCCCGAAGGTCAGGAAGCCACCGAGATCCGGATTGGCCGCGAGCACGTCGAGTGCCGTCTTGCGGCTGTCGTCGGCGCTTTCGGCAACGCCGTACCGATCGCCGACCATCTGCATGTCCGGATAGTTCTTCTTGATATAGGCGATGGCCGCATCGGCCCAGGCGTTGTGCGCCGGCACCGTGAGCGAGCCCACATAGACGACATACTTGCCCTTGCCGCCCATCTTGTCGGCGAACAGCTTCGCATGCGCCTCGCCGAAGCCGACTGCGGACACCATCTCGAAGTCCCAATCGGCGTTCACCTGATCGGGCGATTCATGGGTGATGACTTTGATGCCGGCATCGCGGGCCTTCTTCAGCACCGGCTCGAGCACATTGGCATCGTTCGGCACGACACCGATGGCATTGACGCCCTGAGCGATGAGATCTTCGATCGCGCGCACCTGAAGCGCCGGATCGGCACTGGTCGGCCCCACCATGAAGCCGTCGTCGCCGAGTTCCTTGGATTTTTCCTTGATCCCCGTTTCCATGGCGTTGAACCAGGGAATGCCGCCGATCTTCACGACAACTCCTACCTTGACGTCTTTCGCCTGTGCATCGATTGCGGTGAAACAGAGTGCTGCACCCAGTGCAGCAACAAGTATCGTTTTTCCTAACATTGCTTCCTCCCTTGCATTTTCTCACGCGCGTTTTTGGAACTGTAAAATTTCGGTTTTCCTGTGCGCTCGCGCGGAGAAGCAAACAGCACCTCCGCTGACGCTCTGGAACTGATCGAGCCCAGAGCGCCCCTCCTCATGCAACATAAGAAGGCCTGGATCCTTTTGGGTCAAGGGTGCTAAATAGATTTAGCAAGGCATTTTTTGGTAGAACCCCAACGGGGTTGTCAGCATCCCAAGTGCAGCAAGAAGACCGGGCAGAAAGAGCCACACCCGAACCCGCTGGGGAGGAGACGCCAAGTGCAAGGAAGTCAGGGGTCCGTCCGGTGACGATGCAATCCGCTATCTAGCGAGACGAGGAGTTCTGGACATTGCTTTCGGAGCTGCTAGCGATGCACCATCCGTTCATCCGGCCGCTCGAAAGCTCCCGGTCAGCTTGATCTGCACCCAGGCAATTGATGCACTCTTTCGGAGCCGGCTACGCGCAAGCGCTGGGGGACGCCGGCGTGGCGCACGTCGCCATCGTGACTACCGGGCCATTCCGCCGGCGTTCTATCTGGAGCCGGGATCGCCATTGGGCGTGGAATCCCAGTCTTCCTGTGCGCCTTCATGCTCGCCGGTTCTGCCGAAACTGGTTGGCACCGTCACGAGCGGAAAATGGTCCACGGAATGGTTCTCGAGAAGCTTGAAGCCTTCGGCAATCATGACTTCGACATTCTGACGTACCATTGTTACGTCGAAGGGTAGATATGCGGCGAATGGATCCCAGTCGAAGCTCCCGGCAACAATCCGTTTCAATTCACCTGGAGCCAACGTCGATAGGAACCGTAAGGCCCCCTCCAGCGCGGTCACACCGTTGATGAACATGCCAGATGGCAAATGTCCTAGCTCAGCGTATCGTGCGGCCAGCGACCGAGCAGCATTGGTGGGCGCGTACCCGCAGCAATCGACAGTTCTAGGTCCGCGAGCAATCCCGTGCGCTGCCAGAACGTCGTTGAAGCCAAGCAATCGGCTGCGCGTAGCGTCATCGTCATGAACTCCCCCGAAGAAAAACAGATCGTTGGTCGCGCTGCCCCGTTTCTTTAGCTTGCTGATCACGACTTCGGTCAACGCTCTCGCGCCGCCGTAATTATCGGAAACGACCGAGGGCGCTCGGGAGCCCGGCAAGTCGACATTGATGCAGCGTACGGCGGCGGCGCGACACAAATCATTAAGTGGGTCTGGGCAACGAACTCCCGCAATGAAGAGGAATTCGACCTGCTGCGCCAGGAGCGTTTCCGTCACGTTGAGTTCGTTGTCCGGATTTCTATGCGTACTGACCACAATTGGGCACATCCCTCGGACGCGCGCTTCCGCTTCAAAGGCTTCCGCGAGGCCGGCAAAAAAACGATTGCGGTAATGCGGCAAAATCATTCCGGCCAATCCCGACCGAGATAGCCGCAGCCCCCGTGCCTTGAGATTGACCGCGTAGCCAAGCCGTTCGGCCCAGTCGAGTATCGTTGCCGCCGTCTCCGCCTTGATGCGGTGCTGCTGCCAAGAGTCGTTGAGGACCAAGCTGACCGCCGTCGGCGATGACTTGGCAGCCAAGGCGATATCGTAAATCGTGGTTTTTCGCCGCAAAGACTTCTTCGCCATTTGGGATGCCCCCGCTTCAGTAACGCAGCGGAAGCTGCGTGCCTTGGATGCATCATCGCCTAGTTAGATCAGACGTGGGCAGACGTCCACGTGTAACGAACACCATGGGTTAGCAAGGTCCTGCGCCCAGGCCCACGGAGGTGAGCAATGGTCCGATTGTGCTGATTTCATGGTGGCTCTCCTGTCCGAAATGCTTTGTCGCGCGCCACCTTTCTAGATAGTTTAACCGTGCCTGAGCAAGCGGGGCCGGGTAGCCTCGAAGAGATGCGCGTTCGTCTCATCTGTCCGGTGCCGCCTCTTTCCCCAACGCTGTTGGCCGGCAGCACGGGTTCTTTTTCAAGGTGCCGCAACGAAAATCTTGGTCGGAAACGCCCTCTCCATCACATCCAGGAAAGCGCGAACCTTCGCACCGACAAGACGTCGCGAGCTCTGGAGCGCCCAGATTTCCACAGACGGACCGGCATGAGTTCCCCAGCAAGCGATCCGGCCCGCCTCGATATCGCCTGCGACAAGAAGCTTCGGAAGCAATGCAGCGCCCGCGCCTGCCAGAACGGCATCGCGCACCATCAGCAGAGAAGAGAAGCGCAGGATCGGCTCAGGCTTCAAAAGGATTTCGTCCGCAAGATCGGATTTCATGCGCCAGACAACGTCCAGCGAAGTTGCGCTCAGCAAGACCGCCTTTACGGTATTCATTCCACCGCCCGGCGCCGGCTGAGGGCGCGGCATGTCTGGTGAGGCAACGATCAGGCGCTCGTCATTGAGAAAACGGCGACCGATGAGCCGTTCATCCGGTGAAGGATCGATCCGGATCACAAGGTCGTAGCCATCCTCGACCGGATCGACCTTGCGATCCTCGGCAACAATCTCAAGCTTGACCTCCGGATAGGCGAGAGCGAAACGGGTGCCGATCGTGGGAAGCGCTACATGCGCGAAAACCACGGGAGCGCTCACCCTCAGCCTGCCCCGGGGCGTGGACGCGCCCAGAACGATTGCCTCCCCGGCTTCCACGATCTCCGACAGCAACCCGTCGGTGCGCTCGTGAAGCGCTCGTCCTTCGTCAGTCAGTCGCAGACTTTGGGATCCACGCTCGATGAGCCTCACACCAAGGCTATGTTCGAGTTCGCTCACATGGCGAGACAACGTCGCCTTGGATCGCCCTGAAACGCGACCGGCACGGCCGAAACCGCCATGGGCGGCAACGAGGTTGAAGTCAGCCAGGGCCTCTAAATTCATCGTGATGTTCCGATATTGAGACAGCCTATCTCGATCATGCCATCTCCCGCTCACGGATGGAACGTCTATCTTCCTCGGGACAGAACAGAAATCACAAGGAGTTTTCACAATGGCTATTTTGGTAACCGGCAGCACCGGGACGATCGGCTCCCAGGTCCTGGCCCACCTGCAGGGGCACAACGTGGAGGTCCGCGCCTTGACGCGCTCACCTGAGACGGCGCAGCTTCCCGCTGGCGTGACGGCGGTCCGCGGTGACCTCGCCGATCCGGATTCGGTCCGCGCGGCACTGCAAGGCGTCACCACCCTGTTCCTGCTCGCCCCGAACGTCGCCGATGAATTGACACAGGCCATGCTGACCCTGACGGCTGCCCGCGAGGCCGGCATCAAGGGCATCGTCTATCTCTCGGTGTTCGGCGGCGTCGGCTATGCCGACGTGCCGCATTTTGCGGGCAAGTACACGGTCGAGCGGATGATCGAGGCGCTTGACCTGCCCGTAACGGTTCTGCGTCCCGCCTACTTCATCCAGAACGATCTTCGTCAGAAGGACGGACTTCTGAAGACCGGCATTTATGGCTCGCCGATCGGCAAGAAAGGCGTCTCGATGGTCGATATCCGCGACATCGGCGAGGCTGCCGCGATCGAGCTGGTGCGCCGCGAGCAGGCAGCAGCGCCACTCGGCCGCGAGACCTACGCCCTGGTTGGTCCAGACAGCCTGACCGGCGAAGGTATCGCCACCATCTGGAGCGAAGCCCTCGGCCGCGCGATCCGCCATGGCGGCGACGATCTCGTCGTCATGGAGCAGCGCACGAAGACCATGCTGCCGGCCTGGCATGCGCTCGACCTGCGCCTGATGTTCAGCCGCTATCAGACGGAAGGCGCGGTGGCGACCACTGACGACATCGAGCGCTTGACCAAACTGCTCGGCCACGCCCCCCGCTCCTATGCCGCTTTTGCCAAAGATGCCGCGACGCAATGGGCGAAGGGCTGAGCCAGCGCTTACCCCCAACCACGGAGACCTGCCATGATGACGACCCATCCCCTCTCGCCTGAAGATGCTCCCGCGGTAGCCGCGATGCGACAGGCCGCCTCGGCCCACAAGGGTGAGAAACTCGGGCCCGAGGCGCGGCCGATGTTCGACGCCATGCTTGCCGCAACACCCGCCTCGGCGGATGTCCGGGTCGAGGCCGCGACGGTCGGCGGCATTGCGGGCTTCTGGCTTCGAGTGCCGACCGCACGACCGGGCGCGCGCATGCTCTATCTTCATGGTGGGGGCTATGTGCTCGGCTCAGCCAAGGGGCTCGCCAACTTCGCGGGCCAGATCGCCGCACGCGTTGGCGCCGATACCTTCGTCCCGGACTACCGGCTCGCGCCCGAGCACCCGTTCCCGGCAGCCATCGGCGATGCCATCGCCGCCTATCGCGGTCTCGTTGCGGTGGGTGCCGAACGGATCGTGGTTGTAGGCGACTCTGCCGGCGGTGGTTTGACGCTGTCGCTGCTGTCGACCATCACTGCCGACAAGACGAAGGAAACCGTGCAGCCGGTCGGGGCGGCGGTGATGTCGCCTTGGACAGACCTGGCGCTCACCGGCGACAGCTTCGAGACGAGGGCAGAGGCGGACCCGATCTTCACGCGCGGCGTGCTCCAGGGCTTCGCGGACATGTATCTTCAAGGCCAGGATGCCACGAACCCCAAGGCCTCGCCGCTTTACGCCGAACTCAACAGCCTGCCGCCGATCCGGATCGATGTCGGAGACGACGAAGTGCTGCTCACGGACTCCAGCCGCTACGCCGACCGGGCGAGGGCGGCAGGCGTGGAGGTCACGCTGTCGGTGTGGGAGGGCATGCCACATGTCTTCCAGTCCTCCATCGGCCGCTTTCTCGCAGCCGAGCAGTCGGTGGACGCCATCGGTGACTTCCTCCGGCAGCGGCTCATCGATGCCTCGCCGTCCATCAGCACACCTTCGGAGGTTTGACATGAAAATTCTGGTATTGGGCGCCACAGGCGCAACCGGCCGGCTGATTGTCGCCAAGGCCATCGCGGAGGGACACAACGTCGTGGCCCTCGTTCGCTCCAAGGCAAAGGCCGAGGACCTGACCGGCGTCGAGCTCGTCGAAGGCGACGCCCGCGATGCCGCCGCGCTAACCAGGGCCATCGTGGGTTGTGATGCCGTCGTCAGTTCATTGGGCACTGCCATGAGCCCGTTCCGGGAGGTGACCATGCTCTCGACGGCGACGCGCGCGCTGGTCGGCGTCATGGAGCGGCAGGACATCCGCCGTCTGGTATGCATCACGGGCCTCGGTGCCGGCGACAGCCGCGGCCATGGCGGCTTCTTCTTCGACCGGCTGCTCCTGCCCCTGATGCTGCGGAAGGTCTATGAAGACAAGGATCGCCAGGAAGATGCAATCAGGGGCAGCACGCTCGACTGGACTATTGTTCGACCGACGGTTCTTAACGACAAGCCAGCGCGCGGTCGCATCAAGGCGTTGACCGACCTGTCAGGCGTCCATGGAGGGACGATCGCGCGAGCCGATGTCGCGGATTTCGTCGTCAAGCAACTCACTGCGGATACGTGGCTGCGCAAATCACCGCTGATCAGTTGGTGAAAGTCAGTCGAGCACCCAGCAGACATAGAGATCCTTCTCAAGGTTTTCCGCCCGTGTCTCCATATGAGCGGCCACCGTCGAAAAGAGCGCTCGGCGGTCGTCGGCGCTCGAGCGAAGGATTTCAATGAATGTCTGTTGCATGCTCCCCCTTCGCTCGTCTGATTCCGTCGCGTCGGTCATGGCCATCGAAATCAGACTGCGAACGCTTCAATTGATCGCGACACGCGCCTTAGCGCCAGGAGGGTCAGCTCGCGATCGCTCGCCTACGCGGCGCGATTCTGGGGCGCTAGTACAATCCCAGGTTGCGTTGCAACGCTGCGGCGAAATGGGTCTTGATGGCTTCGACCGCGCCTGATGCATCGCGCTTCCGGCACGCTTCGATGATCTCCTGGTGTTCGCGCAAGGAACGCAATGCGAGCGGAACCGACATCTTGCGATCCAGGCGCAGCAGCCTCAGGTAATTCCTGATCCGTCGGTAGCTCGTGTCGATGAGGGGATTGTTCAGGCTCGCGACGATTGAGCCGTGCAGCAGCTCTTCGAGTTTCTCGAGCTCGCGCATATTTGCATGCGTAAGTCCGTCGCCTTCCAGCGCCGCTGCGACATCGCGGTGCTGCAGCGCCAGTTCGGCGATTTCGCCGTCACGTGCGGTCTCGGCGAAGACGGCAACAGCGGCGGCTTCGATGATGCCGCGGAACTGGTAGGTCGACCGCGTCAACTCCATCCCTGGCTTCACGAACTGGATGCCGGCATGCGGATGGATCGTGACGACCCCTTCGGCCTGGAGCGCTCGCAATGCGTCGCGTAGCGGCCCAACAGGCACGCCGGTTAGTTCCACCAACTGGGCCTGCGATACAAAGGCGCCGGCGGGCAACCTGCGGTCGTACAAGATATCGAAGATGCGTCCGTACGCCACGTCGCTGAGACGCGTCCCCTCTCCAAATGCAACTGCCGCTTTGCGCGGATTCTTGGCTGACACCCTCTTTTCCTTTCCAAGATATTGGTCTATTAGCTGATCGAAGTCATATATCAGTGTGACTGATTGATAGATCAATATGCGTATTTCTTCGTTCGAACTCACCCGCTTTCAGTTTGCCCGTGACCGTGTCATTGGCGACAGCCAAGTCCGCGCGGACGAGGCCAACATCGCTTCGCTCGAGTTGATTGACGAGGACGGAAATCGCGGCCTCGGCTTCGTCCAGGCTCTTTTCAACGCTTTGCCGGCTGTAAGCGAAATAACTCGGGTGTTCGAGGCTGAGGTCTGGCCGGGTCTTGAGGGCCACCACCCGCTCTCGATTGCCCATCGGGTCGGCCGCCCTCGCGGCGGAAACCAGCGTTCCTTCACGCTGCCGTTCCACGAGGCCGTCCAGGTCGCGGTCTGGGATCTCGCGGCCAAGCAGCTCGACATGCCGTTGCACACACTGCTGGGCTCGCGACGGGACAAGGTGCGCGCCTATGCCTCGGGCCTGGACTTCCACCTCAGCGACGACGAGTTCGTGGAGTTCTTTGAGAACGCCGATGCCTTGGGCTACCGGGCGTTCAAGATCAAGGTTGGACACCCCGATTTCGATCGGGACCTGCACCGGCTCAACCTGGTCACCAAAGCGGTTCGGCCGGGCGCGCAGTTCATGATCGACGCCAACGAAGCCTGGGGTAGCAAGGAGGCGGTCGTCAAGCTCGAGGCCATTCACCAGGCGGGCTTCGAGTTGCTGTGGGTCGAAGACCCGATCCTTCGCAACGATTTCGATGGCCTTCGCCTCCTTCGGCAGTGCGTTCCCTGGACCCTGATCAACTCAGGCGAGTATCTCGACGCCGCCGGCAAACGCCAGCTCATGCTGGCTGGCGGCACCGATATACTCAACGTACACGGCCAGGTCACCGACGTCATGCGGATCGGTTGGCTGGCAGCGGAACTCGGCATTCCGGTATCGCTGGGAAATACCTTCCTCGAGGTCGGCGTCCACATGGCTTGCGCGCTACCCGAGGTCGAATGGCTCGAATACTCGTTCCAGAACTTTGAACACCTGATCGAGGAGCCGGTGGAGATCCGCGACGGCTGGGCTTACGCGCCCGCCCGTCCTGGCCATGGCCTGGTGCTGTCAGAAGCCGCCCGTCGCGAATGGGTGCGCCCCGAAATCCTGTCGCGCGCCGAGCTTGGTGCCGCACCGACCCGTCCTCGGACTGTTCGGGAGCCAAGCCTCGCAACGAGTGCGGGATGAAATGAAAAAGCAATAGGTAACAGGAGGACCGAAATGCATAAAATAGGACTGATGGCAGCGGTCGCTGCCATTATGGTGGCCTCGCCTGTGTTGGCACAGGAGATCACCGTATGGGACGTGAACGTCGACGAGCCCAGCAATGCTTCATACTATGATCATGCCAAGTCTGCATTCGAAGCCGCTCATCCAGGCGCAACACTGACTTTCCTGTCGCAGCCCGACGCCGAATACTACACGCTGCTGGGTACGGCGCTCGCTTCGAAAACAGGCCCGGATGTGATCTGGGCCAATGGCGGTGCGCAAGCCAAGAACTTGGTAGGCGGCCTGATCCCGCTCGATGACAAGCTGCCCGACCTCATCTCCAAGCTGGTCGGAAAATCGGCATTTACTGCCTCCGATGGCAAGTTGTACTTCATCCCGACGACCCTGCAGGGCCACGTCGTGTACTACAACAAGGCGCTCTACAAGGCCGCTGGTCTCGATCCGGACAAGCCACCGACGAGCTGGGCCGAGATGACCAAGGTCTGCGACACCTTCAAGGCGCAGGGCAAGACCGCCTGCTTCATGATGGCCAACAAGGAAGGCTATGAAGCCGAATTCTTCCTGTCGGAAATGGCAAACCAGTCGCTGACCGCGCGGCAACAGGCCGACTGGCTGACCGGCAAGCTCCACTGGTCGGATGCGCCGGTGAAGGCAATCCTGCAGACTTGGGTGGATACCGCCAAGGATGGCTGGTACCAGGAAGGCGGCAACTCACAGACCATGTTCATGGACGAGTTCACGCTGTTCTCGCAGGGCGGGGCGGGCAACGTCTGGGGCCTGTTGTCAAACGTTGCTCACTGGAAGGTGTTCGAGAAGGATATGGGCGTCGACAATGTCGGTGTCTATCCCATGCCTTCGCCGACAGTCGCCGCCGATCAGCACCAAGGCGCACCGGGCGTGCCGCTCGATGGCGGCGTCGGCTACGGCGTGAACAAGGACTCGCCGAACATCAAGCTCGCTCTCGATGCGGTGAAGACCCTGTCTTCGCCTGAAGTGCTGACCTATCTGGTGAAAGACGCGGGTATCGTTCCGGCAAACACCCTGGTCGATACGTCCGGCATCGACAGCCCAGGACTCAAGCGCATCATGGGCTGGCTGGCAACCAGCGCCGTGCCGACGACCCATGCCAACTCGTCGGCGGCCGAGCTCGACGAATGGCATCGCCAGAGCCAATCGCTGCTCAACGGCGATACAACGGTCGACGCCGCGGCGGCTGCTCTGGACAAGGTCCAGGCGCAGGCCAAGCCGCAATAATAGTGGAACAGTCTGGGGAGCGCTCGGGTGCTCCCCAATTCTCCTAGGCCTAGTGACCGATCATGACCGACAGTTCGTTACCCGAGACCGCTGTAGGCCCACGGGTCCGCTTGCGCTCCCATCGCGGCCGCCGAGCCGAGGCACGCGTGGCGGTGCTGTTCCTGGCTCCGGCTCTCCTGCTGGTGCTGGTATTTCGCATCATTCCGCTGTTCTGGGGTTTCGGCATCTCGCTGACGAGCGCCACCGCGACCGACCCCGGCGAGTTCATCGGCGCGGCCAACTACCTGCGGGCACTCAACGATCCGAATTTCCGCTCCTCCATGGTCAACGCTGGGGCAATTCTGCTTGCAGTACCGTTCTTTGTGACGATCCCGATGATACTGGCGATCCTGATTGACCAGGGCGTTCCGGGACGCGGGTTTTTCCGCTCCGTCTATTTCTTTCCCACCGTCCTTTCGAGCGTAATCATCGGCTCCATTTTCAGCATCGTGCTGGGTTTCAATGGAAGCCTCAACGGTGCGCTCAAGATACTGGGCATCCCCGGCGTGGACTGGCTCGGTCGCTCCAGTACGGCGTTGCCGGTGACGCTCATCATCCAGTCGTGGTCGACCTTCGGCATGGGCGTTCTCATCTTCCTTGCCGGCCTGTCGACCGTGCCCAAGGAGATGGTTGAAGCGGCGCGGCTCGAAGGCGCCAAGATGTGGCAGATCTGGTGGCATATCATCATCCCGGAGCTTCGCCCGATCATAGAGTTCTCGACGGTCATCACCACGATCGGCCTGCTGACATCGATGTTCGGGCTGATCTACGTGCTGACTGGTGGCGGACCCGGCACGTCGACAACAGTGCCCGAATATCTGATCTGGACCGCGCAGGGCCGGCTCAACCAGCCTGCCTACGCCGCGGCTCTTTCGATGATCCTGTTTGCCGTAACGGGTGTTCTCGCCTGGCTGCAGATCCGCATGTTGTCGCGTAACGCAAACCTCTGAGGGATCGCGGTGGCTGGGGCAGGAAAACGGCAGAGGCTGGCCCTCAGGATTGCGGCGATCCCGATGGGATTGCTGGCGCTGAGTTGTCTTTATCCAATCTTCTTCGCGGTCAACAACGCGCTCAAGACCCGGCACGACTATCTGCTGGACCGCTTCGGGCTGGCGATGCAGCCGACATTCGACAATTTCGCGCAGGCTTGGACGCGGTCGCATCTCGACCAGTATTTCCTCAATTCGGTGATTGCGACGGTTGGCGCGGTGATCCTACTGACGGTCGTCTCGTCCTTTGCCGGCTTTGCACTCGCGTCGCTGCGCTTTCCCTATCGGCGCTTCTTATTCGTCGTGATCCTGTCATCGCTGATGATCCCCGTGCAGGTTGTGCTCGTGCCTTACATGCGCACCATGGTTGGCCTGCACCTGATCAACACTCATATCGGGCTCATCCTGTCCTACACGGCATTCTTTCTGCCGTTCTCGGTCTACATGATGACGGCATTCTATTCCGGGCTGCCCCGCGAGTTGATCGAGGCGGCGCGTATCGATGGGGCCAGTCTGCTGCAGGTCTGGTGGCACGTCATGGTACCCTTGGGGATGCCGGCGCTGATAACGCTCGGCATTCTCAACACCCTCAACTGCTGGAACGACGTCCTGATAGCCTTGCTGACGATGCAGAAGAACCGCACACTCATGGTGGGGATTTCTGCTCTGAAGGGTCAGTATTCCGACCAGATTCCGCTGTTCACGGCCGGAATTGTAATTGCGGCAGCGCCGATCGTAATCCTTTACATCATTTTCCAGCGGCGGATCGTTTCCGGCATCGCCGTTGGCGCGGTAAAGGGCTAGTCATGGCGCGTGTTGAACTTAGACGCGTCAGCAAAAGCTTTGGTGCAACCGAGGTCGTTCACGACGTTTCGCTGGCGATCGAGGAAGGCGAGTTCACCGTGTTCGTGGGTCCGTCTGGCTGCGGGAAATCGACCCTGTTGCGGATGATTGCTGGCCTCGAGGAGACGAGCAGCGGAGAGATCTTCATCGGTGAGACCGATGTCACCGACGCGGAGCCGTCCGACCGCGGCCTTGCGATGGTGTTCCAGTCGTATGCGCTTTACCCGCATATGACGGTGATGGACAATATGAGCTTCGGCTTGCGCATGACGCATCGGCCCAAGACGGAAATTGCCGAAAAGGTCGCGAGGGCGGCGAAGATCCTGCGCCTCGAGGAGTATCTGCAGCGCAAGCCGGCGCAACTGTCCGGAGGACAGCGTCAACGTGTCGCCATCGGCCGAGCCATCGTCCGCGACCCGAAGGTGTTTCTGTTCGATGAACCGCTTAGCAACCTCGACGCTGAGTTGCGGGTGCAAATGCGGGTCGAGATTTCCAAGCTTCACAACATGCTTGGCAACACGATGATCTATGTCACGCACGATCAGACCGAAGCTCTGACGATGGCAGATCGAATCGTGGTGCTACGGGACGGGCGCATCGAGCAGATTGGAACCCCGCTCGGCCTGTATGCGGATCCCGACAATGCGTTCGTCGCCGGCTTCATAGGCTCTCCGCGAATGAATTTTCTGTCGGCCACCGTGCAAGCCGGCGGGCGGCTCTTAGCGGGAGGTATCGAATTCCCCAGCCCGGTGCCGACCAAACTCGAACCTGGAACGACCCTGCAGGTGGGCCTCAGGCCCGAGCACCTCGACCTGCAAGACGGCATCGGCTTGCAGGCGACCGTGGAATTCGTGGAGGCACTGGGATCCACCTGCTACCTCCACGCAACGCTGGCAACCGGGGAAACGATAATCGCGGAGCGCCGGTCGTCTCTGCCCAGGACAGGCGACACGATCACGCTCCATTTCGCGCCCACGTCGGCCCGGCTCTTTGGGGGAAGCGGTGAGCGCATCCGCTGAGCGGCCAGAACATGTCGTTCAACTCACGGTCGAGCCGATGATACGCCGAAGCACGGATTGGCGCCGCCGGACCCGCACAGGCCGGTCGCGTTGGCGGGCGCGGCTCTGCAAGTCCACATTCTGGTCAAGCCGACCCGCGCGAGCTGATGTCGCCCGGAATGAGGCGCGAAACTGTCTGTCCACTTGCGCTCAAATCCGACCATGCGGAGCCTCAATGCGATCACTCGTTCTTTTCGATCTCAAGGTCGACGACGAGCTCAGGTCTGCACGACGTCCTGCAATGTGATTAAATCGAGGTCGAGCGCGCGCAACGCACGATTGATTATCTCTGGACGGGTCCATCCCCTTCCGTGTTCCAGACATTTAGCGTGACAACACGTAGTCGCACCTGTTGCCTCCGGGGCTGCGGCGCCCGAGAAACGAGGTCGTTGAGAATACAGCCAGGTGAGAACTCTCTCGCCAGCTTCTACTTTTTACTCGGTCGATGCTGCATTCCCATGTAAATTCCTCCTTGCTCCAGTTCATCGATCATTTGATTGAGACGTTTGCGGCCCGTCTCCGGGAGGCTGCCGCGTGCAATCCAATGCAAATAGTCGTTGCGTTGATAGGGCGGCCGCTGTTCGAACGCTGGCATCAGGCCGACGGCCTCCAGTTCGGCGCGCACGAAATCCGGCATTTCAGCAATGGGGCGCTTGAGCATCGACAGTCCTTTCTGCGTCACGGTTCCTCGTCGCGCCCGCGAGACCGCAGCCGGCCGGGCGAGAGACCTTTCAACCTGCTCACGACGCGATTCATATGTGCCTGGTGCGTGAAACCCGTGAGATGCGCGATCTCGGCCAGCGGCAGATCGCTGTTTTCGAGGAGTTGGACCGCTCGGTCGACGCGGCGACGCAGAACGAATTGGTGAACCGGCAGCCCCGCAGCCTCTCTGAACGCGGCGGTGAAAGCGCGCCGCGGCATGCCCGACAGTTCGGCCAAGCGATCGACAGACAGTTTGCCCTCCAGCTCGGCATCAATCGCGGCAAGCACCCGATCGAACCGGGCGGAGGTCAGCACGTTCGGCTTCTGCCGTCGCCGGTATGCGCGACCCAGTCGGAGCAGGTTCGCGAAGATCAGGCCCAACGCCCATTCGCGGACCACCCCGTTAGCGGGTGGATCGCTCTCCAGCCGCCGGCACAATTCAGCCACAAGCGGGTCGCGCATCGGGCGATCCAGAATGTCCAGTTCGTCGATGGTCCCGCCCGCGGACATCAGAAGCTCCCGCGCCAGCGACGGGTCGACAGTGATCATCGTGAGTTCGCGCGGCTCCTCGATCTTGAATCGTGTCGCGCGATGGGGAAGGCTGAGCAGCAAGTCGCCCGGGCGGGTGAAGACGCGCCGCAGGCCCGCGCCCAGGTCGATCTCCGCATAAGACGAGCCGCCGCGGATCACGCGCAGCTGGACGATTCCGGTCGGCGGGTGGTGGTAGTCGCCGGCGGGAAAGAACATCCTTGCGGCAGTTGCCACGCTCACCACCGTGGCGCCCAAAGTTCAAGCGCCAGGTTCATGAAGCGTTCGACGCTCGGCGGCATTGCGGGATTCGCGACATCTAGCTCTTCGCCCTGTTCGCCGGTCCGCCAGGAGCCTGGTCGGCCAGCTCGCTCAGCTCGCCAATGCGAGGCACGAAGATATTGTGCAACGTCCGGGTCGTAACCACAACTTCACGCTGAATTCGCAGATCCTGTGCTGCCGGAAACAAGGTGTCGCGCAGGAAGCGCTCAAGCCCCTCTGCGTCGTCCCATATCTCGATGATGCGAAAGCCATCGTCGATCGGGGGTGCCAGGTGCTGGTAGATGCCGCCGGCAGGCCTCCTTTCAACGCCGATGCGATCAAGGATGCGGCCATATTCCTCGGCGGTGAGACCGGCGATATCGAGCGTGGTCACTACGGTCATGTTTCGGACTCCTTTGTTGAACATGGCGACGGACTGGAGCCTGTCGACGTCGGCGGCGTCTCCCACGGCCCGAAGCGGATCGCAATCTCCGCGCCTTCGATCTCCTCGATCCTGGTGGCCGGCTGCGGATCTTCAGCCACCGAGCGCCTCGATGACGAGGCGGGCGGTGGCAGCCCCGGAGAAATTCTGCTGCCCGGTGATCAGATTGCCGTCGCGCACGGCGAAGTCGCGCCACAGACCGGCCTGCACGTAATTCGCCCCGAGTGCGCGCATCTCGTCCTCGATCCGCCACGGCATGAGATGCGTGCCGCGCGTCAGCGCTCCCATCTCCCAGACCGCCTGGTCGGCGAAATCCTCCTCGATGTTGGCGAACCCCGTGACGGTGCGTCCCTTCACCAGCGCCTCGCCGGACGAGAGACGCGCATAGCGAAGTAGCGCCACGCCATGACACAAGGCAGCGGCGACCTTGCCGGCTTCGAAAAAGGCGACGAACAGGCGCTGCAATTCCGTCGCCTTTTCGAACGTGAACATCGGCGCCTGGCCCCCCGCCACGACGATCGCGTCGAAGCCGTCCACGGACAATTCGCTTACCGGACGTGTAGCCTCCACTAGTGCGGCCAATTTGGGCGTGGAAAGAAAGCCCAGCGAGATCAGGTCGGTATCTGAATAGCGCGATGGATCGCGCGGATCGCTGAGCGAGTCCGCCTCGCACCGGCCGCCCGCCGGCGAGTAAAGTACTACCTCATATCCGCGCTCGCGGAATGCGAGCCAGGGATGGGTCAACTCGGACCACCAGAAACCGACGGGCCAGCCGGTTGTGGTCGATATGGCAGGGCTGGAGAGGACAATGGCCACCCGTTTCGGGTGGCGGGAATCGAGTGGATTGGGATCGCGGACCGACATTGCGATATCAGGCCGGAATCGGCGCGCCAGGACGCAGAAACGCATCTTCGACCAGGGCGGGCAATTCCCCCAGTCTCGGAGCGAAGATGTTGGAGAGCGGTTCGATCGTGAGCTTCATCTCGCGGTTCAAGCCGATCGCTTTCGCCGCAGGCGCCAGCCGCGCCTGCATGAAAGCCTCGAATCCCTCGCGGTGGTCCCACACCTCCAAGACGCGATAGCCGCCCTCGATCGGTGCGGTCAGGTGCAGATAGATTCCCGGTTCGGGCCGGCGCTCCACGTCCATCTCGTCAAGAATCGCCCGATATTCCTTCGGCGTGATGCCCATGACGTCGATGGTGGTCAGATAGGCCATGTCGGATCCTCTCGTTGGATTGATAGGTGTCTGTTCAGGCGAGATTTGCCCAGACCGTCTTGTATTGGGTGTAGCTTTCCCACGCTTCGCGGCCCTGCTCGCGGCCATAGCCGCTCATCTTGAAGCCACCGAACGGCGCGTTGGGATGATATTTATGCCAGCAGTTGAGCCAGACCGTGCCCGCCTTGATCCGGTCGGCGAGCCGCAGTGCGCGGCCGAGATCGCGCGTCTGGATCCCGGAGGCGAGACCGTAGCTCGTATCATTGGCGATGCGGATCGCCTCATCCTCACCCTCGAACGGGATCACCGGTAAGACCGGACCGAAAATCTCCTCTCGCGATATCTTCATTTCGTTGGTCGCGTCGGCGAAAATGGTCGGCTCGATGAAGAGGCCCTTGCCCTCGACCTGGCGTGTGCTGCCACCCGCAGTCAGCCGTGCGGTGCGCTTGCCCTCAGCGACATATTCCAGGATTTTTTCATACTCGCCGCGCGACGCGATCGGCCCGACCATCGTCGCAGGATCGAGCGGATCGCCGAGCGTCGCGGACTTCGCCATCGTGCTCAATTTCTCGACGACCTCGTCATAGCAGGCGCGCTCGACCAACAGGCGCGATCCGGCGACGCAGACCTCGCCTTTGTTCCAGAAGATGCCCCAGAAGGCCGCCTGGATCGCGGCATCGATATCGGCATCAGCGAAGACGATGTTGGGGCTCTTCCCGCCAAGCTCCATCGTCAGATGCTTCATCGTCGCGGCACCGCCGCGCATGATGCCCTGGCCCACCGCGGTCGATCCGGTGAAGGCGATCTTGTCGACCCGGGGATCGTTGACCAGCGCGTCGCCGATGACCCCGCCCGGACCCGTAACGAGATTATAGATGCCCGGCGGGGCGCCCGCGTCGAGGATCACCTGCGCAAGCGCAAGCGCGGTCAGCGGCGTATCGGTCGCGGGCTTGTGGACGATCGTATTGCCAGCGGCGAGAGCCGGAGCGATCTTCGAACAGGATAAGGCCAGGGGAAAATTGAACGGCGTGATCGCAGCGACCACGCCAAGCGGTTCGCGCCGGGTCAGGATGCGGACGTCAGGTTCGTAGCTGGTGCGATAGGCGCCATCCATCGCACTCATCGCCAGCCCTCCGTGGAAGCGGAACAGCCCCGAACAATGCGGCATGATGGTATCGCGAAAATCGCGATAGGGCATGCCCATGTCCATCGCCTCGCGGATTGCGAAGTCCTCGGCGCGCTCATCCATCAGGTCGGCGATGCGGAACAGCACTTTCGCACGCTCTTCGTGATGCATGCGCGCCCAAGGTCCTTGCTCGAAAGCGCGCTGCGCGGCAGCGACGGCGTCACCCGCCTCGCTGGCGCCGGCTTTGGCGACGGTGGTTATCGCGGCTTCGGTCGTGGGATCGAAGCTGGTCGATGTCTCGGCGCTCGCCGCGTCGCGCCATCGGCCGTCGATCAGCAACTGCCCGGGCGGAATGGACTTGCGGCGCGGGCTATCGGGGTCAGCCATGTGCGGGATCCTCCCGTCGCACGAGGTTGAAAGAGATCATCGGCCCCATGCCGCGCAGATAAGCCAGTTGGACCAGCAACAGCAGCATCGGTTCGATCAGACGAGAAGCGGCGAGACCACCGACGTCGATTGGCATGGTTGGCAGGTCAGTGAGCAACTGACACACGACTGCCTTTGCATCGGCATCGTTGCCCGCAACATAGCTCGTCACCGGGACCCCGTTGAGCTGCGGGTCGTCGGCATCGAGCAATTCGGCGAAAGTAGGGATGCACTTGACGACCCGCGCACCCGGCGAGCGTTTCTGGACTTCCTCACCCACCGAGGTGGTAGTGCCGATCAGCATTACCGAGAGATCGGCCGCGATGGCATTGCTGTTGTCCCAGATGATCTTGCCCGACACGTCTCCAAGCGCGGCGATGACGGCGTCGAGCGCCGACCAGGGCGTGGTGAGGGCGATTACGTCGGCCCACGCCGCCACATCTGCGGGAGAGCCGAAGGCGACCCCCAGCTCCTCGGCGATCACGCGCAGCTTGGCCTCGTCGCGGCTGAAGCTCAGGCGGATATCGTGGCCGGCAAGCGCGAGCCGCTTTGCCAGGGCCCGGCCGATCGCGCCCGGTCCGATGATCGCAACCTTCATCTCTGTCTCCCGATTGTTGGCCCGGTACCGTCTAGCGCAGCGCTTGCCGGGTTTCTTTCACGAAGCGCCGTTGCACGTTCGGGCAGCGCCTCTTCCGCGACGCCGGTCGGGATTCGGAGGAAGCGTCGGAAGGCGGGACTGGGAAGCCAGTTAGGTAGCCGTTGAAATCATTGAGAGAAATATGCTTCGGCCCACAGTTGACCCACGCTGAGTCCACATCGTGATGGCGACGAAGCTGCAATGTCGCAAATGTCCCAGAAGTCAGCCACAAAGCCGTTTTACGCGGTACGTTTAGGGGCGTTCGCCGAGCGCGCCATGTTCGCATGCCGCGGCAAAAATGCGTCATGCACCGGCCTTCGGTGTCTGCCAATCTTCACTTCCTGTTTGATCCGTAACTACACATACTTAGCGGTTCGAATGTCTCGATGAGGCTCTATGTAGCGATGAGCTTGTTCAAACGATCCGATGCCTCGGTTCCACTCACACCAAGGTCGCGGACGCTGCTCATGTGATTGGCGCCGGAGAGGGCGGTTTGAGAGACTGCCAGCCCTTGCTTTCGCAGATGCTTCGCAAATGCCTCGGCCTGGCTGTGGAACGGGAGCGTTTCCTCGGCTCCAACTGCAATCTCGACCTCTACAGAGGGATCGAAGCGATGTGTCAGCGGCGACAGGCTGGCCGCCTCCTCATCCGTGATGGCGATCTCGGCGGCAAGGAAGGAAGTCTGCAGAGGCTTCAACTCGTACAAGCCGCCGAGCAGCAGCGCGCCTTTGATGTTTGATGATCGGCTGTCATCGTTGAACAGCATCGTCGCCAGATGGGCACCGGCGGAATGACCGCTGACGGTCAGCATGCCGGGATTGCCGCCATGGTCCGCGATATGGTCGAGCACCCATCGCTTGGCGCGGCGTACCTGGTCGACGATCGTCGCCATCCTCACCGCAGGCATCAGCGCATAGTCGACAATGACCGCGATGGCACCTGCGTTCGTAACGGTCTCGGCGATATAGGAATAGTCACGCTTGGAGAACATCCGCCAGTAGCCGCCGTGAATGAACATGTGCACCGGCAGGTGGTCCGGTTTGCCCTCGGGAAAGAACAGATCGAAGGTCTCGGTGGCGTCATCTCCGTAAGCGACATCGGCTACCATTGGAACGTTCGCCCTGGCGTCCTCGCTTCTGCGAACGATCTCGGCGACGATGTCATCGAACTCGACCACATGATCGCGAATGCGAAACGGATCTTTGGCGTGATGTCTGCTCACAGGGTCACGGCGATGTACTTCGCCTCCATGAACTCGGCTATGCCATGCTTCTGGCCGCCTTCGCGGCCCAGCCCGCTCTGCTTGACCCCGCCGAAAGGCGCCGCTGGATCCGACATCAGGCCGCGGTTGAGCGCGATCATGCCGGACTCGATCTTCGATGCCATACGCATCCCTCGGGCCAGGTCACGCGTATAGATGTAGGCCGCCAGACCGTATTCGGTGTCATTGGCCTTGGCGATGGCATCCGCCTCGCTGTCGAAGCGCATGATCGGCGCCACCGGACCGAATATCTCCTCATGTAGCATTGCGGCGTGGGAGGACACATCGCGAAGCACCGTCGGCGGGTAAAAGTAACCTTTGCCTTCGGCGATCGCTCCTCCGCACAGAACCTTCGCGCCACGGGAAACCGCGTCCTGGACGAGCCGGTCGATGTTGTGCACGGCCTTCCTGGTGATCATCGGACCGCACTCGGTCGGCGAATGGGTGCCGGGTCCAATGATGAGGGCACCCATGCGTTTGCTCAACCCATCCGCAAAGGCATCATGGATGCCGGCCTGGACGTAGAGCCTGTTGGCCGCCGTGCAAGCTTCGCCGGCATTGCGCATCTTGGCAACCATCGCACCGTCGAGCGCAGCCTCCAGGTCGGCGTCGTCGAAGACGATGAACGGTGCGTTGCCGCCAAGCTCCATTGAACAGGAAATGACGTGTTTTGCGGCCTCGGCAAGGAGCACGCGGCCGACGCCGGTCGAGCCGGTGAAGGACAGTTTTCGCACGCGTGGATCGGCCAGCATGGCCGCCGTCACCGGCCCGGGGGTCGAGGTCGTCAGGACGTTGACGACGCCAGGCGGCACGCCGGCTTCCTCGTAGAGCGCTGCAAGCGCATAGGCCGTCAGCGGCGTCTCGCTGGCGGGCTTCAGGATCACCGTGCAGCCGGCTGCGAGCGCCGGGGCGATTTTGCGTGTCGCCATGGCGGCCGGGAAATTCCATGGCGTGACGAGCACGCAAATACCGATGGGCTGGTAGTCGACAATGATCCGGTTTGCGCCCGAGGGCGCAAGGCCAAACTCGCCGCTGATGCGGACCGCCTCCTCGGCGTTCCAGCGAAAAAACTCCGCGGCATAGGCGACTTCACCGCGCGCATCGCGCAGCGCCTTGCCGTTCTCCAGCGAGATCAGTGCAGCCAACGTCTCCGCCCGTTCGGTCATCAGTTCGAAGCAGCGCCGCAGGATTTCCGAACGCTTGCGCGGCGGGGTCTCGCGCCAGCCGGCCGCTGCCTTCGCGGCGGCGTCGACTGCGGCGGCGGCGTCGTCGAGCGTGGCATCGGGAACTGCGGCGATCACAGCTTCGGTCGATGGATCGACCACTTCGATCACGCGGCCCTCCGATGCGGGCCGCCAGCGTCCGCCAATGTAGAGGCCGGGCGAGACCGTGGCGTAGTCGAACATGTCTTGATCCTCGTCGGATATGCCTGCGGCAATGTTCATTGGATGAGCTCCTGGTCGATCACATCATGGTGGCGGACATGTCACCGTCATAAGCAGCCCTGACCAGCCGTCGCATCTCGGCGAGGTCGAAGGGACGGGGATTGTTCTTGATCAACCGGTCGATGCCGAGGGCCTGCTCAGCCGTCCAGTCGATCTTGTCTTCGGGGAGACCCAGTTCGGCCAATGTCGGTGTGATGCCGATGGCGCCAAACAGCCGGCTCACCTCCCGGATGGTGGCGTGCGCCAATGCATCGGCGTCGCCGCCGCTCTGGGGGGAAAGGCCGAGAGCGGTGCCGACTTCGGCAATCTCCGCGGCCGCGGCGGCAAGGTTGTAGTTCATCACATAGGGCAGCATGGTGGCGACGCCCAGACCATGCGGAGTGTGGGTAAGCGCGCCGACGGGATACTGCACCGCATGGGCGGCGGCCGTTCCCGCCGTGCCGAAGGCGCAACCGGCGGCCAGCGCTCCCATCATGACGTCGGCGCGCGCCGTCTCGTCCGATCCGTCACGATAAGCCTTTTCGAGACTGCGGCCCAGCAGCCTGATGGCCAGAAGCGCGAAATGGTCGGTCAGAGCGCTCTTGCCGACGAAGACATGCTGCTGCGGCAAATGAGGATCGGCGCCACGTCTGACCGCTGTGAAGGCCTCGATTGCGTGCGTCAGCGCGTCGGCGCCGGCGATCGCCGTCAAGGACGGTGGACAGGTCGCCGTCAGATCCGGGTCGCAAAGCGCCACAACGGCGATGAGATGAGGACTCGCAATACCCACTTTCAGCGTCCGATCCGGGTCGGAGATCACGGCGACGGGGGTTACCTCGGAGCCTGTCCCGGCCGTTGTTGGCACTGCGATCACGGGAAGGGTTGGGCCTGGTACCTTGAACTCGCCGTAGTAGTCCTCGATCTTGCCGCTATGGCTGAGCAGAAGTGCTGCGCATTTGGCCATGTCGAGGCAGCTGCCGCCGCCGATTCCGATCACCATATCCGGCTTGAAATCCTTCGCCTGTGCGATGCAGGCGGCGACGCTGTCGCGGGGCACATCAGGCAGTGTTCGGTCGTAGACCAGCGTGTCAATCGAGGCCGCCCGCAAGCCAGCAAGAATTTCCGCGAACTGCGATGTCGCCGCGAAGCGCTCATCGGTACAGACGAACGCGCGGCGCCCATATTTGGCGGCAACCGTAGGCAGGGCATGGCGCTGACCTTTGCCGAACAGAATCTCGCGCGGCAGGCGTGCGGCAGCAAACAAGCTCATGCACAGGATCCTTCGAAGACGAATTGGGAGCCAAGAGGATTAGCTTCGTTCCAAAGGCCGGCTTCGGCGCTCCGGGTCATTCTCATCTGGATACCCTTATTAAATCGTATAGGATATAGGATTGAATTGCGCGGAGCATCGTGTTAGTGGGTGCTTCTGTCAAGAGGCTAACGATGCAGAACACCGACCTGACGGTTGACAATGAAGCCCGTGCGACGGGGCGCATCCAGCGCGCCAACAGCCTGGCTGGCGATGTCTACGAGGCAATCTTCGCGCAACTGATGTCTTTGAGAATTGCTCCGGGATCGCGCATCACCGTCGACAATCTCGTGAAGGAATTCAACGTCTCGCATACCCCCATTCGCGAAGCGCTTGGCCGGTTGGAGGGGGAGGGCCTGGTGGTGAAGACCCACCTGATCGGCTATCGGGCCGCCCCGCAAATCACCCGCCGGCGCTTTGACGAGCTATACGAGCTGCGTCTTCTGCTTGAACCTGCATCGGCGGCCAAAGCCACCGCTACACTGGACGATGAGCGCCTTTCCGTGCTGCAGGAGGCGGCTGGCGTCATGGCCCGCCGGGTGGGGAAAGACGAACGCCTGCGCTATTCGAACTTCGCCCGTCAGGATGCGATCTTCCACGACAAGATCGTCGAGTTCGCTCAAAACGAGCTCATTCGCGAGACGCTGAACCACCAGCACACCCACTTCCACATCTTCCGCTTGATGTATCACTCGCGGGTGACCGAAGAGGCGCTCGACGAGCACGAGGCCATTCTCGCTGCCTTCTCCGCGGGCGATCCGGACGCTGCCGAGAAAGCCATGCGTGTGCACATCGAGAATTCGCGGGACCGGCTCCTGCCTGCGTTCGAGTAGCCATCGCGATGTCGCTTGTCCGGGGCACCGTCAGGTCCGACGCGCCGCTGATCACCCAGGCCAATGCCAAGGAATGTTTCCCTGACTCCGTTCTGACCCGATTTCGATCCCCAGGGAGCGAGGCGCGAAGTGCACCTCGCCCTGAAGCAAGCCGAGAGGAAGACCCATGCCTGCCAAAAAAATCCTGATGCTGACCGGTGAGTTCACCGAGGAGTATGAAATCTTTGTCTATCAGCAGGCGATGGAAGCGGTGGGGCACACCGTTCATGTCGTGTGCCCAGACAAAAGCGCCGGAGACATGATCAAGACGTCGCTGCACGATTTCGAAGGCGATCAGACCTACACCGAAAAGCCCGGTCACAACGCGCTGATCAACAAGACCTTTGCCGACGCTGAGAAGCAGCTTAGCCAGTACGACGCTGTCTATTGCGCCGGCGGTCGTGGCCCTGAATACATCCGCACCGACAAGCGGATACAGGCAATGGTGCGTCATTTCCACGAGGCCAAGAAACCGATCTTCACGATCTGCCATGGCGTCCAGATTCTGATCGCGGTCGACGGCGTCGTCCGTGGCAAGAAGGTTGCAGCGCTCGCCGCCTGCGAGCCGGAGGTGACGCTTGCTGGCGGCACCTACGTCGATCTGTCTCCCACCGATGCCTATGTGGATGGGACGATGGTTTCCGCCAAAGGTTGGACGGCGCTGGCGGCATTCATCCGCGAATGCCTCAAGGTGCTGGGGACGGAAATCCGCCACGCTTGAGCCTTTTGTCCCGACGCATTCCTGACGGGATGCGTCGGTTCCCCCAATGGCGCGGCTACTTCCGCGTTCATCAAATCAGGGAACGCATCAGCGTTGCCTTTGCCGAAGCGAGATGTGCCTGGCAGGCCTGCTTGATACGCTCGGAATCGCGGCTTTCGAGCGCATCGATATAGGCAACATGCTCGAGGATTGCAGCCTGGTTGCGCTGCTTTTCATCCTGCTTGTTCCACTGGTAGTGGTAGTGAAAAATGAAGCTGATGATATCGTAGAAATCGTCGATGAAGCGGTTCGGCGAAGCCTCGTTTACGAGCCGATGAAAGCGGTTGTCGAGGCCGGAAAAGTCGTGGAAGCGGATTTCAATTCGCTTCAGCAGTTCGGTATGTGCAATCTTGAGCACGGCGAGCTTGTCCCACAGGGGAGACGTGTCGGGCTGCCGTGAAAACAGATGCGCCGAGCGCAGCTCAAACATCACCCGGATCTCGAACAGCTCAAGTGCGAAATCCTCGGTGAAGCCCTTGAAAAGCCAGCCCGTATTCGGCCTCTTCTCGATCAGCCCAAACCGGCTGAAGCGGATCAGGAACTCCCTGATACCGTTGGTCGCCACGCCGAATTGCCGCGCCAACTCAAGCTCGTTGATGCTGGTGCCGGGTCTGGTGTCACCCCGCAGCATCCACTCCATGAATTGCTGTTCGACATGCTTGGCACGCGGGGTGGTTTCGTCGTCGGGATAGCAGTCAATTTCGTCGACCGCCTGTCCTGCCACCCGGATGCCGTTGCGCACAGTAACGAGTTCGCGGCGACCAAGTTCTTGCAGAACCTTTCGGATGGTGGTGCGGCTGACGCCGATCAGCCGTCTCAACTCATTCTCGGAGGGGAGTTCCCCGGCCAGTTGTCCATCGCGCAGCATAATCGCAGTTCGATTGAAGGCCTTCTTGTAGACGGTGTCGGTTCTCATCCCACCTTCCTCCAAACAATACCTTGTCCTTTCTAGCATGAACTTTATCCATAAAAAACAACTTGACCCAGACGCGCTCGTTGTTTTTTATCGATAAGAAGAGAACCAAGTACGATCTGAATTTTTAACGACGCGGCTCGCACAGGGCCTCGGCGGGGAGGGGATCTTTGCCTGAAACGGGAACCACCGGCACCACTGTCGGCGAGGCCGCATTGACAGCGCCCAGGAAGCAGGAAGCCGTTCCCGGCCTTGCTCTTGGTCTGGCCTTGCTGAGCGCTGGTCCGGTCGTCATCCTGTTGTTGCTGATCATCGTTCTCAGTTTTCTGTCGCCCTATTTCCTGACAGGGCGCAACCTCAGCAACATCCTCGCCCAGACCGCCGTCATCTCGGTTGTGGCGATGGGCCAGCATCTGGTCATCCTGACACGCGGGATCGATCTCTCCGTCGGCTCGAACCTTGCATTGGCTTCCGTCGTCGGCGCGCTCAGCTTTCATGCCGGCGCTCCCGCCTTCGTGGTGATCGCGGTCATGGTTAGCTGCGGTGCGGCGGTGGGCGCCATCAACGGGCTCTTCTATGTCTTCGGCCGGCTACCGCACCCTTTCATCATCACGCTGGCGACGTTGAGCATCGCCAAGGGCCTGGCGCTCCAATTGGCCGATGGGCGCGCCATCCCGGGAATGCCGCCTGCCATCGATGCGCTTGGCCGCGAGGCGGTCTGGGGTCTGCCTGGATCGGTCTTTGTCGTTGCAGGCGTTGCCGCAGTCCTTTTGGTCATGGCCAAGACCATGGTCTGGGGGCGGTGGATTTACGCCGTCGGCGGTCGACCCGACGCCGCCGTGCGCATGGGCATTCCCGTGTCCTGGGTCCTGGTCTCGGTCTATGTGATCTCGGGGCTGTGCGCTGGCATTGGTGCCGTCATTCTTACCGGCCGTACCGACGCCGGGTCGCCCTTGTTCGGCAATCTGCTTGAACTGGATACGATTGCGGCGGTGATCATCGGCGGTGCCAGTTTCCTCGGCGGCCGCGGCCATCTCGGCCATGCCTTGATCGGCGCCATCATGATCGGCGTCATCCGCAACGCGCTCAACCTGCTCAACGTCAACGTCTTTTTCCAGCTCATCGTCATCGGCGTCGTCATCGTCATAGCCGTCGAGTCCGACGTGCTGCGCAACTATCTCGAAGGGCGTGTGCGTGTCATGCAGGCCGGGAGGCAGTCATGAGCGCTGTTGCGGCCAACGTCGATCATGCGGCCACCGCTGACTATCCAGTGCTGGCGGTGCGTGGTGCCACCAAGCGCTTCGGCTCGGTTGTGGCGCTGGACGATGTCAGCATCGAGGTCGGACGCGGCGAGATCCTCGGGCTTCTCGGCGACAACGGGGCCGGCAAGTCGACGTTGACCAAGTGTATCAGCGGCGTCCATCAACTCGACACCGGCGCCATCGTTCTCGACGGTGTGCAAACGCAGATCCGCTCGCCGGCGGATGCGCGCTTTGCCGGCATCGAGACCGTCTACCAGGATCTGGCGCTGTTCGACAATCTGACGCCGGGACAGAACTTCTTTGCCGGTCGCGAACTGGCCTGGCCGCAATGGCTTCCACGCGGCCTGCGATTTCTTCAACAGCGCAAGATGGACGCCGAGACCCGCGTTTTATTGACAAACCTCAAGGTTACGCTGCCGCGGCTGGACGCCGTCGTCGCCATGATGTCGGGCGGTCAAAGGCAGGCCATCGCCGTGGCCCGGTCGACCGTGTTCGCCCGAAAGGTTGTCATTCTGGACGAGCCGACCGCCGCCCTTGGCCTGCGTGAATCACGCCAAGTGCTCAACCTGGTCGCAGCGCTCCGCGACCAGGGCAACGCCGTCATCCTGATCACCCACAATATGGAACATGTCGTCGAGCTTGCCGATCGCGCCGTGGTGCTTCGCCAGGGCCGCAAGGTTGGTGAACTTGTGCCGACCAAGGACAACAAGCAGGAGCTGGTTTCCATGATCGTTGGAGCCTGATCCGTTCGAAATTTGGGAGCCGTTCCGGTTCGCAAATGCCTGAAGCGGCTTCCGCCGGAAGACGCCTCAATTCCAAGGGAGGAATGGAATGCCAATGAACTCAAAACTGTTCGCTGGGCTGGCGATCGCCGTTGCGTTTGCGATGCCGGCTTCGGCCGCCGACAAGATCAAGGTCGGCCTGATTACGAAATTCCCGGTGCCGTTCTACTCGACCATGGAGGATGCCGCCAAGAAATACGCGGCCGCTCATCCCGAGATCGAGCTGGTCACCGGCCAGGGCCAGGCGGCTACCGACATCGAAGGCCAGATCGCGCTGATCGAATCCATGATCACCCAAGGCGTCAAGGGACTGGCGATCACTCCGGTCGATCCGACCGTTGCGCCGGCACTCGACAAGGCGGTCGCTGCCGGCATCAAGGTGGTTCTGGTCGACAACAGCATTCCTGACTGGAAAGGTCAGACAGCACTGGTTTCGACCAACAATCTCAATGGCGGCAAGATCGCCGGAGAGTACCTGAAGACCGTGCTCAAGAGCGGCGACAAGATCGGCATCCTGCAGGGTGTCCCCGGTGTGCCGGCGCTGGACGACCGTGTCACCGGCATGATGGAGGGCCTTGGCGACGTCAAGGTCGAGGTCGTCGGCAAGGGCGCAACCAATTGCACGCTCGAACTCGGTACGTCAGTGACCGAAGACATCCTGACCGCCAATCCCGATCTCAAGGCGATCTACTCGGCTTGTGGCCCGCCAATCCCGGGCGCCGTCAAATCGATCAGCAATGCCGGCATTGCCAACGACAAGATCATCCTGGTCGGCTTCGACGCCTGCTGCGGTGAGATCGAAGCGATCAAGTCGGGCGCGGAAGATGCCAGCGTTGCGCAATTTCCGGCAAAGATGGGCGAGCTTGGCATCGACACTGTCGTCAAGGCGATCCGCGGGGAGGCTGTCGAGGCCAATGTGGATACCGGCGCCGGCCTCGTGACGCTGCAGAACGTCAAGGACTTCGAATAGGCCCCACACCTTGGCCCGGCGGTCATCCCAGCCGCCGGGTCCTTTTTTGGAATATTTCAGGAAGATGGTCCGCATGAAAGCGCTCGTATGCCGAAAGCCCGGCGAATTGATCTTCGAAGATCGCGCCGCGCCCGGCCGGCCGGTCGTCGGATGGGCGCTGGTCAGCATCAGCCATGTCGGCATCTGTGGCACCGACTACCACATTTTCGAAGGCAAGCATCCCTACCTTGCCTATCCGCGCATCATGGGCCACGAACTCTCTGGCACCGTTACCTCGGTAGGCGAAGGCGTCGCCATCGAGGTTGGCGAGCGGGTCGTCGTAAATCCCTATTTTGCCTGCGGCAAATGCATTGCGTGCCGTCACGACAAGCCGAATTGCTGCGTATCGATCGAAGTGTTGGGCGTTCATCGCGACGGCGGCATGTGTGAAGAATTGCTGGTACCGGCGGGCAACCTCTATCCGGTCGCGGGTCTGTCGCTCGTTGACGCGGCAGCTGTCGAATTCCTGGCGATCGGCGCCCACGCGGTGAGGCGCTCCAGGCTTGCTGCTGGAGTGCGTACGCTGGTCATCGGCGCCGGGCCTATCGGACTGGGTACGGCATTGTTTGCGCGTATTGCCGGCCAAGCGGTGACGATCATGGACATGAGCAGGGAACGGCTCGACTTCGCCGAAGGTCAACTCGGCTTTCCCGTCATGGATGCTGCTTCGGCATCACCCGCCGACATGGTGCTGGAGCGAACCGATAACGATTGCTTCGACCTTGTCTTCGATGCGACCGGCAGCAAGGCCTCGATACAAGCCGCGTTCGGCTACGTGGCCCATGGCGGCGCCTTGATAATGGTAAGCGTCATCAAGGACGAGATCAGCTTCTCCGACCCCGAATTCCACAAACGCGAGATGATGTTGATCGGCAGCCGCAACGCGCTTCGCGTCGACTTTGACCACGTCATGGCGGCGATGCACGACGGCGCCATTCCCGTGGCCAAGCTCATAACGCACCACACGACCCTTCAGAACAGTCCGCACGATATTTCGCGTTGGGCACATGAGAAGTCGGGGCTTATCAAGGCCGTGATTGCCTTCTAGCCGACCAAAAGTTCGGACCCTAGCCTGGCGCCAGCACGCCTGCTTGGCGTTACGTCTCGAAGAAAGTGAGAAGCTCGAGAAAGGCCCGTGCAGCGCCGTTGACTGGAGCCGACCCTTCACCGCGCAAGTGAGCCACCACCAGTTCCCAGCAGATGACGGGCTCGGCCATCTCCGAAATGGCGATCCTGGGTGTGCGCATCTCGGCAATCGTTTCGGGCAAGAGGGCGATACCAAGACCTTTGCTGACCAGGTCGATGATCGTCTCGACATCCGTGACGTCGAAAACGGTTCGCCTTTGGAAGCCAGCCAGGCCGAACGCTCTATCGATCAGAGGTCGAGTGCCCCAGCCAATCTCGAAATCCACGAAGGGGTAACCAACCAGTTCGTCAAGGCTCACCTCACGCCGTCCGGCGAGCGGATGGTTCGGAGGTGCGGCGACAACCATGTCCTCGCAGGCGACCATCCTGGTGACAATGTCGTCGGGCGGATCAAGCAGCGGCAGGAAGGCAAGGTCCAACTGTCCGGCTCGAAGCTGTCCCATCAGCCCTGCAGGATCACCTTGCCTCAGGCGGACTTCTATTCCGGAGTTCGTGCCGTGAAAGCGCGAGATGAGGGATGGCAAATCGAGAAAAGCCGGCAGGCTGTGGACGGTGCCAATAGAAAGCGAGCCGCTTCGCAGGCCTTCGATATCCGCGACGGATTCGCGACCGACATCGATCACCCTCAGGACCTCGCGCGCCTTTTCCAGGAAAACCTGCCCCGCAGGCGTCAACTGAATCTGTCGCGTGCTGCGCACAAAAAGCCGCGCCTGGAGATCTTCCTCGAGTGTTCGAATCGAGGTCGACAGGGCCGACTGGACGATGTGGATCCGCTCTGCCGCGCGCGTGAAACTCCGCTCCTCGGCGACGGCGATGAAATGCTGGAGCTGTCGCAACTCCATCCTGTCTCTCCATTTATCTACGCAGTAGATCGATGCGATCTGTACTATCTGTTGGACGCATAAACAACGGTAGATCATGCTTCTTTTGAGCTTGAGATAAATCTCTGGCAAGCCGATGTCGCGCACCGCGAATTCAGATCAAGAAGAGGAGCTGTTGTGCCGGGGAAACTTGCAGGCAAGGTTGCCATCATATCGGGTGCCAGTTCTGGCATCGGGCAGGCAAGCGCGCGTAGCTTGGCACGCGAAGGAGCTCGCCTCGTTCTTTCCGCGCGCCGGCGCGAGCGGCTCGATGCCCTAATCGAGGAAATCCGTGCGCTCGGCAGTGACGCGTTCGCAGTCATCGGCGACGCGCGTGACGAGGCGACGGCGGTCAACACTGTAGCGGCAGCCAAAAAGGCGTTCGGCCGCATCGATATCCTCATCAACAATGTTGGCGTCGGCAACTACAAGCCGCTGATCGACACCAGTCTTGAGGACTACGTCGAGATGATGGACGTGAATGTCCGCTCCACATTCCTTTTTACCCGCCATGTCGTGCCCGTCATGATCGAACTGCGCGGAGGTATCGTCCTGATGATTTCCTCGATGGCAGGCGTCTACGGCTTCCCCGGTGAGGCCGTCTATTGCGCCACGAAGTTTGCCCAGGTCGGCCTCGCGCAGGGACTGGACAAGGAGTTGCGGCCCCATGGAATCAAGGTGGGCACGATCTGTCCCGGCGGCGTGAAGACAGAATTCGCGATCGGCAAGGGGCGTACGGACGCAAGCGTCCGGGAATCGCAGATGCTGGAAGCGGACGACGTCGCGTCAGCCGTGCTCTTCGCCTGCACTCAACCGGCGGGCTCGCGCATCATTCAGGTTCAGATGCGCACGATGGCGGAGGCGCTCACTTGACGTGAGCCTATGCCAACCGGGTACACGCCGGACCGATTTGGAGGAAGCGCCGGCACTTAAGCCGGTTCTATAAAAGGGGAGAGCATGACATGAAATACAAGAGTCTCGTCGCTGCGGGCGCAGCGGTTGCCCTGTTGTTTTCCAGTGCAGCTTGGGCTGGAGACAAGAAGATGATTGTCTGGGTCCCGAACGGGGCATCGGATTTCTGGAAGCTTGCGGAAGCCGGTATGCGCAAGGCGCAGACGGAACTGCCTGATTTCGATCTCGAATGGAAATATCCCGAACGCGCGGACGCTGCTATCCAGCAGCGCCTGATCGAGGATCTGGCCGCGGCAGGTGCCGACGCGATTGCCGTGTCGCCACTCAACCCGAAGACACAGACCGATGCGTTCAACAAGATCGGCTCGCAACTGCCGCTCTTCACGTTCGACAGCGACGCAGCGGATTCCAAGCGCGTTTTCTATATCGGTTCGTCCAACACCGAGCTCGGCAAGAATGCCGGCGAAGTCGCGGTCAAGGCAATGCCCAAAGGCGGCAAGTGCATGGGCTTCGTCGGCAACACCGGTGCTGACAATGCCCGTGAGCGCATCGAGGGTTTCAAAGCCGTAGCCGGCCCGCACAATATCGAACTGGTCGACGTTCGAACCGACGACCACGATCAGACCCGCGCCCGCGCCAATGTAGACGACACTTTGGTCGCGCATGGGGAAATCGACTGCATGGTTGGCTTCTATTCCTACAACCCGCCGAAGATTTACGAGTCGCTGCGCGACAACGGCAAGCTGGGCCAGATTACCGTTATCGCGTTCGACGAAGATCCGATTACGCTCGGCGCGGTCAAGGATGGCTCCTTCGCCGGCACGGTCGTGCAGCAGCCCTTCGAATGGGCATACCAAGGCAGCAAAATGTTTGCGGCCTACCTGAACGGCGACAAGTCGGTTGTACCGGCCAACGGCGTCGACATCATCCCTGGAAAGATCATCACCAAGGACAATGTTGATGAGTTCAAGGCCGATCTCAAGGCGAAGTTGAGTTCCCAGTGAAGCTGAAATGCCAGCGAATCTGGGGCCCGCAGTCCAACAAAGCTCTGATACGTCTTTGCGCTTCGGCAGTATCAGGACCTCCCGGGACTGCGGGCACTCCATCTTGAACGATGCGTTCCCGACACCCGTTTCGCCTGAGGCCACGCAATTGGACGAACCGTTCCTGAGGCTCGCCGGGATTTCGAAATCGTATCCCGGCGTCCTGGCGCTGTCCGACTTTTCGATGGAGGTGCGGCCTGGAGAGGTTATAGGTCTCGTTGGCGAAAACGGGGCTGGCAAATCCACCCTGATGAAGATTCTGGGCGGCATTGTTGCGCCCGATCGTGGTTTCATCGAAATTGACGGGGTAACCCACCCGGCGTTGGCGATTTCAGCGTCGATGGATGCGGGCATCGCCTTCGTCCACCAAGAGCTGAACCTGTTCGAGAATCTTGACGTCGCCGCCAATGTCTTTGTGGGCCGGGAGCCTCGGACCCACGGATTCCTCAACATCATCGATAATGCAAAACTGCATGCGATGGTTCGGCCCTACCTTGACCGGCTGGGCGCCAACTTCCCCTCATCCGCTCCGGTCTCCAGCCTTTCTCTGGCCCAGCGACAACTGGTCGAAATCGCCAAGGCGCTGAGCCTGAACGCCAGGCTGGTGATCCTTGACGAGCCGACATCGAGCCTGCCTGTCGCCGAGACCGAGAAGCTGCTCAAGGTGATTTCCGGGCTGAAGGCCAATGGCATCGCGGTGATGTTTGTCTCGCACCGGCTCAATGAGGTGGTGCAGGCCAGCGACCGTGTGATCGTGCTGCGTGATGGCCATCTCGTAGGCCACCTCGAAGGCAAGGCCATCACCCATGATGCGATGGTCAAGCTGATGGTTGGCCGCGACCTGAAGGTCGGTTATGACGCGCCGGCGAAGGTACGCGGCGAGGTGGCACTCTCCGTCCAGAACCTCAGGACCAACACTTTCCCTTTCTCGCAAGTGAGTGTTGATTTCCACCGCGGCGAAATCCTCGGCCTAGCCGGGCTGGTTGGCGCGGGCAGAACCGAACTTGCGCATGCGCTGTTCGGTGTCGATCGCAACGAAGGCGGCACCGTTTTCCTCGACGGCGTGCCGGTGCGCTTTGCATCTTCCGCCGAAGCGGTGAAGGCCGGCGTCTATCTTGTTCCCGAGGATCGCAAGCGGACGGGCCTGCTGCTCGATCTCGCGATTACCCAGAATATCACGCTGCCGAACCTTGGCGCCTATGTGCGAGGTATCACGGTATCAAACGCCGCAGAGCGGGAACAGGCCGAGCGAAGCCGCAGCGAACTCGACATTCGCGCACCGAATGTCGGGGTGCTCACCAGCTCGCTCTCTGGGGGGAACCAGCAAAAAGTTGTCCTTGCCAAATGGCTGGGGATGAAGCCGCGGGTCATCATATTTGACGAGCCGACTCGCGGCATCGACATCGGTGCCAAATCTGAAATCTATCGGCTGATGCGTTCGCTTGCCGATGCCGGCGTTGCCGTCGTGATGATCTCTTCGGACATGGAGGAAGTGATCGGGGTTTCCGATCGCGTGGCGGTCATGCACCAGGGTGGTATCTCGGGCATTCTCGCTCGGGACCAGTGCAGCGAGGAAAACATCCTCAGGCTCGCGGTTGGAGACTGGCAACGCTGACAGCAAGCCAATCTGGCTTTCGTTGCAGCCTCCAACGGAAGATCTCGCCAACAGCCACAATCATGGCGCTCGCAAAAGCGCTTCCGGGACAATTCGTGGGGACGATCAATGCTGAATCTCAAAAAAGACGCAGGGCTTTTTGTCCTCATCATGGTGGTGGGTACGGTCGTGGCTGTCATAAACCCACGCTTTCTTTCGCCAATCAACATCGCCAACACAGCCAATCTTGTCGGCCTCTTTGGTGTGTTTTCAATTGCCGAGGGATTGGTGATCATTACCGGCGGCATCGATTTGTCCGCAGGCTCGGTCATTGCGCTGCTTGGCGTCATATTCGTAGACCTCATAGCCAATCGCGGGGTGCCGTGGCCGCTGGCGGTGCTGATCGTGGTGTGCATCGGGCTCCTGGTAGGTCTGATTAATGGGTTGCTCATTACCAAGAAACACCTGCAGCCCTTCATCGTGACGCTGTGTGGGCTTCTGATCTATCGCGGGATCGCCCGCTTCTACACCCAGGATGCGACGGCCGGTTTTGCCTACGAAACCCGGTTCGAGGATCTGGAATATCTCACTACCGGCCGCACCGACCTGGTCGCGGTTCTTACCAACAACGCCTACACGTCCATTGCCATTCCGCATTCCTTTGTCTTTCTGCTCGTGCTGGCGGCGGTGATGTGGGTGGTTCTGCACCGCACCGCCTTCGGACGGTATCTCTACGCTGTCGGGAAAAACGAAGAGGCCGCGCGGTTCTCCGGAATCCGTACGGGCCGGGTTATCATCTGCGCCTATGTTATCTGCGCCGGGCTGACGGCGCTGTCTTCCATCTTTCTCGCCATGTACACACGCTCGATCCTGCCGAGCTCGCACGGCAATTTCTACGAGCTCTACGCGATAGCTGCCGCCGTCCTTGGAGGGTTCTCGCTACGTGGCGGCGAGGGCTCGATCATTGGTGTGGTGCTCGGAACGATCCTGCTGCAGGTGCTGCAGAACCTGGTCAATCTTCTGGGCATTCCCTCCTCGCTCAATTTTGCGGTGAGTGGCTCGGTGATCCTTGTCGGGGTGCTTGCCGACCAGGAATACACAGAGTTCCGAAAGCGCCGCGAAGTGATGCGGAGCAGGCTCGCTGCCGCCGAAGGTAGAGCCGCGATGCCCCATCCCGTGAAATAGATGCTCGCGGAAGAGTACTGGTATTCCGTTTCACGATTTGGGGTTGGCTTTCCGCCAAGCCTCGTACTCATCGCTCGCACTTGGGTGCAGCGGATAGTAGCGTTGCAACGATCCGCCCTCCATGAGCTTCACCCTGATGCTCGCCTTCCTCTCAACGGAAATCCACAAGGGCTTCATTCCGCTCTTCTACGCTGCAGGCGACTACCTCGAGATCGCCAGGCCGAAGCTGGAGAAGCGCTACGCGTGGATTAATGAACATCTCGCAAACAAGCCGTTTCTTATGGGCGACACATTCACGGTCGCGGACACGTATTTGTTTGCGTTGACTGGTTGGGGTCAGGCGCCCTGGCTGAAGTCGTACGAGAACGCGCAAATTCGCTTTGACAGTCTTCAGCACCTCCAGAGGCGGCGACGCAGTCCGCAGTGCCTGGATGCTGAAGTTCATCACGGAGGGGCTTCGCGCGTTTGAAACCCTGCTCACGCATCCCTCGACTGGCAGATTCTGTCATGGAGACAGCCCGACCATGGCGGATTTCTGCCTTGTGCCGCAGGTCTACAATGCTGAGCGCTGGGGTGTCGATCTCAAGGACATGCCCCGCATTCGGGCGATCGATTCCAGTTGTGCGGAACTGCCAGCCTTTCGCGCGGCCCATCCGGAAGCGGTAAAGACATGATTGCGAAAGTTCGGGCCGCGCACCTTAAATGTGCGGTGAGAAAGTCATCCACAAAAGTGGCCGGCAATTCGGTGCCAGTGCAATCGTAGGATGGGCGACTCCTGGAAAACGTCATTGATCCCGAGAACCGCGCCAGCATGGTCATAGACGCCGCTGTCGACGGCCAGGGTGTCGCACTCGCCCGCACCAAGCTGGAGGCTTGGGACCTCATCAACGGGCGCCTCGTAAGACCATTCGCCACGGCTCTGCGATTGTCCAAGACCTACTGGATCGTCTGCCCCAAGGCGACGTCGATGCTACCCAAAATCACGAAGTTCCACGACTGGCTGCCGGCCGAGGCCGCTGATGACGTAGGTCGCCTCAAGACGCTCGCTCAATAGATATTCAAAGGCGGGGAGGGCGATCCTGTGCCTGTGCCTGTGCCTGTGCCTGTGCCTTGTCTCCTATCCCGACCCAGTCGACAATCTAGCTTCAAACTTTGTGTAGTGTCGCTGGTTGCTCTGGAGTGATCCTAGACCAACCGCTTTCGTGTGCGCTATGTGTGCAATGAGACCTTAGATAAAGCCGGGTGGCCTTCCGTTGCTGCGGAATAATCGTAAATTGGGCTATGTTTGGGCGGGTGTATCAAGCCAAATTGCCAATCCTTCCAACCGGGCATTGGACGGACTGAGACTTAAAAAAGATAATGAAATGAATAAGATAGAGCGAATAATTGCCATTGCACCTATGATGGATGGGGCGGATAGTTAAATATAATCAGCTAGTTACACGATGTTGTGTGCAAAAATCGCACACGAAAGTTCTGCTTCTCTTCTTTTTTCGTTCCCACGACAGAGTCGCCGACAGCCCTTTTCGGACGCTTTTCTGCCGACGATATTGACCGTTCCAATGCGGATGTTCGCCGAGATATCCGTGAACCTCATTGTCCGCCGCGGCGTCCAGTTGCCTTGGGTTCCTGGAATCTTTTCGAACTTTCTGCCTTGCCCCTCCAGCCGAACTGCGCGGGCTTATGAAGGAAGTTGGAGTGTCTGAATCAGCTGCGGCGCAAACCTGATCGAGACACTTCATCTGGGGTTCGAGTCGGTAGAGCACTACCGCCTTACCCCCCGACTCATCAAACGGCCAGTTTAGGCTTCGCTGCACGGGCTGAGCGATCAGAACCGGCAAGGCGGTCCCTGTTCGTAGATGAGGCACTTGCGCTGCAAACGCTCGCGCATGTCGTTGACATCGAGACTCATTTTGCTCGTGGCGTAGAGGCTTCGCTTTTCTTCTTCCATCGCCTCGCGCTTGGGGGCGATTTCGATGGACCGGTTTCGCGCGGAACCACGCACACGCGGTCGTCATCGGCCACGATCACGTCGCCCGGCCTGATGTGGGCACCGGCGCAGACGATCGTCACCTGGACGTTGCCGAGCGTCTCCTTGGCGGTGCCCTGCGCGCTGATTGCCTTCGACCGGACCGGCAAGCCGGCGTCGATGATCACGCCTCTGATGCCTTGTGCCTTGGCTGACTCGGCCAGCAGGTCGCCGAAATAGCCGTCCTCGCACGGCGAGGTCGGGTGTGCGAGGGCGACGGCTTCCAACGGCTCCGACGAAGCTGCGCCGGCCGACCAATGAATTCGATGGGATACTCGGTCGTTGGTCAAGCATTTGAGCAAAAGCGAGGATGGCCACCGCCGGTTTAGACTGTGTGGACTGTGGAACCGATGGCGGCGAGCGGCGCGACCAACGTCCAGGTCAAGCCGTCCGAATAGTCGAGAGACCCACTGCCGCTAACAGCCTGCGGTGTTACCCGCTCCAGCACCACAGTTCCAAAACCCTTGTGAACCGGCTTTGTCTCAACAGCATAGCCGGTCTCTTTCCACAATAGCGTCAACTGCGGGGCGCAACCGGATGTCGAGCCCACGTCCCAGGTTACCATGACCTTGCCTGTAGACCGTGCCAGTGCGCCGTGGATGGCGGAATTGGTGGCGAGTTCGTGAAACGCTATACCCAGATATTGCGTAGCGCTCGCGGACAACACGACAGATGGCCCTGAGAATTGAACCTGGTCTCGCGCACCAAAAGGCCGTATCTGCGCTGCGAGCAATTCGTTGATCTCCGACCCTCGCCAATCGCCCATCACCAGAAGGTCATGGGACTCGGACAAAGCGGTAATGCGCCGGCGAATTTGGGCTTCAAAGTCTTTTGCGGATGATGCTCTCTTTGTCGTTTCACGGATCATCGACAGGATGACTGAGAATTGGTTTTTGACCCTGTGGTTGACTTCCCGCATCAAGAGACGAATTCGCTGCTCTGCCTCTTTACGGTCGGTTATGTCGAAGCTCACGCCAGAAAACAATAGCGGCTCCCCATCAGCGTCAAGCGAACAACTCCCCTCGGCGAGCACCCAGCGCTCGGTGCCACCCGCCTGCAACAATCGGTATTCTTCGCTAAACAAGCCGCCAGATCTCAAGGCATGACCCACACGCTCCTGAACACGCGGCAAATCCGCTGGATGGATCGCGCGGAAGAACTCCGCGATCGGCGCCCCAGCCTCAGCCTTGACGGGGTCTACGCCATACAGCCGGGCAAATCGCTCATCCGCCACCACTCGATCTTTCTGGACATCCCAATCCCAAGTTCCGATACCACGGCCGGCTGACAGAGCCATCTGTAGCCGCTTGGCGCTGGCAGCCAACCTCTCTGCCGCAACGATCTGCGGAGTTGTCTCCGAGCAGATGACCAAAACGCCCCCGATGCCGTTCCTGGCGTCGACGTCATCGATGGGGCCAAAGCTATAAGTCCAATAGACATTCTCCCGAATGCCGTTGCGGGTGATTGGAACGAGGGCATTTTCGTGCCAGGTCGCACCCCGCCCCTCCATTACTTGTGCAATCTGAGGCCCGATGATCGGCCAGATTTCTTCCCATACCTCGCGAGCGGGCCGCCCAAGCGACGAAGGATGGCGTTCAGTCCCTATCGATAGCCGATAGGCGTCGTTGTAAAAACAGATCCCTGAGTCTCCCCAGAAAATATACATCGGATGACCGGTGTTAAGGAGGATTCTAACAGCAGTTCGCAGGCTCTGAGGCCATTGTTCCGGGATTCCAACTGGACTGGACGCCCAGTCGTGAGAGCGCATGTAGGCTCCCATTTCCCCACCGCCTCTTAGGAAATCAGCGCCGCTGTCGTCGTGCATGAAAGCGTTCTCGCCCCTAAGGCCCAGCTCTACAAAGCAAGTAGCGCGTGAGGCAGATATGTCTATGGCAGCGATGTCCTCGCGTTCGCGATGGGACTTCAGAAGGCCGCTAAGCGTTCCCGAGCTATGAACGCGCCCACGACATCCATGTTAACGAAAGCTTCGCTGCACACGATCAAGGCAGTTGATCTCCACGGCAATCGGGCTGCTGCTGGTGGGGCGCTTAAAAAGTTTGGTCCCAATCGCCGGACGGGCGTCATTCGAGACGGTTGATTAGCACTCACTACATGATGGCGCATCGTGCAGAAATCGGGCAGGAGTAGTCCCAATGCCCATTTCCGGCCGCCACCTCGTACGATTCACCTCGACTGCGTTATTAGTCGGCTTTCTGGCCCTGATGGCTATTGTCGCGATGAACTTTTGGCTGGGCGAGAGGGCGCAATCCTATTTTGACGATGCTATCGCTGCCCGCGACACGCGGGTGGCGGCCGTCGAATTGAGAAATGCCATGCAGACGGCAGAGTCTAGTCAACGGGGCTTCATTATCACCGGAAACGAGATCTATCTCGCACCCTATCAGTCCGCAAAGACCCAGGCGCAACGTCATCTGCAGGCGTTGCAGACCCTGCTGCTCTCTTACCCAAATTCGGATTTGGCACTCAAGCGACTGTCATCAATTCTCACCACCAAGTTCGACGAGTTCGATAGGACGATAGCCCTCAAACGAGACCAGCGTGACGACGAAGTCTTGGCGATTGTCCGTACGAACAAAGGGAAAGCCCTTACTGACGAAGCCAATGTCTTTTTTTCTGGGATCATTGGAAGTGCGGACGACCGCCTGACGTCCGGCGTCGCTGAACAACGCGCCAATACCGGATTGCTTCGGCTGGTTTCAGCGATCGGCGCGCTTGTCATCGTCGCCGTGGTTGCTGGAGCAGCTTATGGTGTCGCCCGCTACACACAGGAACTGCGTAGGACTGGCGACGAGGTCAACTTGTTCAACAGCGAACTTGAACAGCGCGTTGCCGCTCGTACAACGGATTTGGCACAAGCCCGCGATCGTGCCGAAGTCCTGCTGTCCGAGGTCAATCACAGGGTCGCCAATAGCCTGGCTCTGGTGTCTTCGTTGGTGAACCTGCAGTCAAAGGCTCTGGGGGATCGTGCATCCAAGGACGCGCTCGCCGAAACGCAGGATCGCATCTTTGCGATCTCGCTTGTACACCGGCGGCTCTACGGCTCCAGCGACGTGCGCTCAGTTGCACTGGACGAGTATCTCACTGGGCTACTGGATCACCTCCGCACCTCCTTGCGCAGCCAAAGTCACGGCGTGAATCTGCTATTTGAGATTGAGCCGGTCGAGCTCGAAACCGATGCCAGTATCAACCTCGGCGTGGTGGTAACCGAACTCGTCACCAATGCCTTCAAATATGCCTATCCGGACGGCGTTGGAGAAATCCGTGTCCGGCTTCAAAAGCTGGCCGGGCAGCGGGCGGAGTTAGTGGTCGAGGACGACGGAGTTGGCCGGGCTGATGGCGCACCCGCAAAAGGCACGGGCGTCGGCAGTAAAATTGTCAATGCCATGTGCATCAGCCTAGGCGCCAAGATCGACTATCGACAGCTTCAACCCGGCACCGCTGCCCACTTGGTATTCTCGACGAAACCAAGGCGAACCGCGTCAGTACAGTAGACCGCGAGCGCACAAGGTGGAACACTTGAATGCGTTGACATGTGGAGCGTGGCTTGGCTGATTCCACGACTCGTGTCAGTCGGCAACCAAGGGAGGGAGCTGTAATGCCATCCGATCGAGCCAGGGTCCCATGGGATTGGCTGGTCGCGTCGCGCATTGCCCTCGTGATGACGGTAATGGCGGGCGGCCTTACCCTTGCGAACGCGCAGGAAGGCGGACCGGGCATTACGCAGCGGACCGTGTTCCCGTCCTTCGATCCCAAGGCGCACGCATGCAACCCGCCGCCCGGCCTTACCAAGACCCTCGCGTATGTGCAGGAAAATGAGCGCGACTTCCTGCAAGGAGTCGACCACGGTCTCGCGATGGCTGCGAAAGATCGCGGATTGGAGTATCGCAGAGTCTTAGCGGAAAACGATGCAGCGAAGGCCGTTGAGCACATACAATCCTTTCTCACCGCCAAAATTGGCGGGCTTGTTGCCACATCGCCGGACCCGGCAGCCCTTACCAAACCGCTTCAGAAGGCGATCTGGTCGGGAGCCTTTATTGGCACCATCGTGCCGCCACCGGCTACGTTGCTGCTCAATGCCCCGCAATATGCAACGGGCAAGGTGCTGACGGATGCAGCTATCGCCCATATCAACGCCAAGCTCGGTGGCAAGGCCAATGTGGTCTTGCTGACCCAGGACACGATGGAGTTCTTGGCACCGCGGTTCGAAGCCATGCGCGATGGTCTCAACCAACTTCCCGGGGTGACAATCATCGCCGATATTGCTCCCAAGCCCGTCACAAAAGAAGGCGGTCTGGCCACTATGAAAACCATTCTTCTTGCTAACCAAAAGATCGACGTCGTTCTCGGCGGCGACGCAGTGGTGTTGGGCGCTCTGCAAGCCCTCCGCGAGGCCGGAAAGGATCGACCCGATCAATTCCTCGGCGGGATCGACGGCGAGCCCGAGGCTGTATCCGAAATCAAGAAAGTCGATAGCCCTTACAAGGCAAGCATCTCGCTTTCCTCGCCAGTCTTCGGCTATGCCATGGGAGAGTTTGCCGCCGACTGGCTCGAAGGCAAAAGTATCCCGCAAGCGATGGACATCCTCCCCATCGCGCTCACCAGCGGCAACATTGGCCAGTACGAGGCTGATCTGGCTGACCCGGCGCCCGTTTATGCCGACCAGATGCGTCGGGACGCATACCTCAAGATGTACGGAAACATTTGCTACGACACGCGCGACCAATACGTGAACTTCCCTTGGTCGTCTGAGCAGAAGTAGCCTTGCCGTTTTAACGCTATCATTGTCGCATTAAATTCAAGCACGCTTCGAACGTTGCGGTTGTGAATCGAGCCTGCTCATTCGAGCGCTGCATCTTTTGAACGATGGTGGATCGGGCAGATGCGCAGTATCAGTCCGCAACTTTTCCCAATGTCAGCGACGACTGCACCACGCTCTCCCATGGGAAGCGCCGGACCCGTGGTCGAGTCGATCGCCGTCTGGTGCTCCATCGGGTTGCCGAAATGACGATGATTAGTTCGGCACTGGCGCTTCGCTCTTGCCCGGCGCAAGCCGGGACCTAGCCGCCTTACCCATCACCAATTCGACTGCCGTTTCCGCCTGCGTTGTCTTGGATGAGGTCTCATTTTGAACTGGCACTTAGGCGTTCATAGCGATTGGGGTGCGGGAAAGTCCAGTATCCTCGCAATGATCGAGAGCGGCCTCGCGGACCAGAATGGTATCTCGGCGCCAATGGCAGACTTCGCTGATCTTTCCAACTGGCCGATCAAGTGACGGCGATGATCGACAGCAGCGTGCTCTTGCCGCAGCCCGAGGCGTCTACCAGCGAGACGAACTCGTTGTCGCCGACTCCGATGTTTATGTCGTCGGGCACCTTGATTGTTGAGCGTCCGTTCGTAAACGACTTGTGCAGATGCGAGATCTTCAGCTTGGGATGCATCTGCATGTCAGGACTTTCTCTCGTATTTGAAGAAATGCCGACCGAGGAAGCGCATGATCTGGTCCGTCGCCAGGCCTGCCGACGGTACCGCTTATGCCGGCGGTTCTGCCGTTCAGGACCAGCAGCATCACCGATGAAAGGCCGATCCGAGCCCCACCCACGAGGGAAACGAGATAAGAGGTCACGGCCGACCTTCCGAACAGAAGATCGTGTAAAGCGCCGCGACCAATTGAGCGGCCTTCTCGGCGGTCAGCCGGTAGAAGATCTGTTTCCCGTCGCGCCGCGTCTCTACAATCTTGGCGTCACGCAACACCGTCAGCTGCTGGGAAAGGCTCGGTTGATGGATGTCGAGCATTTCTTCCAGCCGACCGACCGACTGCTCCCCTTCGACAAGGGTGCAGACGAGCATCAGCCGCATCGGATGCGCCAGCGTCTTCAACAAGGCCGCGACTTCGCCGGCGCGGGATTCCATGGCGGCAGGCGACATGTCCACGGCATCAGGCTGGATCTCGCTCACCATGCTGCTCCTTCCAGTGCGTCCAGGGGAAATTTCAGATAACGCCCACCGTTTGCTTCCGGCTCCGGCAGACGCCCCGCCTGGATGTTGACCTGCAAGGCATGCAAGATCAGTTTCGGCATCGGCAGCGTACGGTCACGCGCCACGCGCAGTCCGGCAAAGGTCTCTTCGCTGACGCCGGCCAGGTGTGCATTGGCGCGCTTCTGCTCGCCGACCGTGCTCTCCCACTTCGGCTCGCGTCCACCCGGCTGGTAGTCGTGGCCCGCAAACAGGCGGGTTTCGTCTGGAAGCTCCAGAATGTTCTGGATCGATTTCCACAAGGCACGAGCGTCCCCACCGGGAAAATCGGCGCGGGCCGTGCCGCTGTCGGGCATGAAGATGGTGTCATGGACGAAAGCCGCATCGCCGATCAGGTAGGTGATCGACGCCAGGGTGTGGCCGGGCGAAAACATCGCGCGCGCCGCGATGGAACCGACCTTGAAAGTGTCGCCATCCGAAAACAGCCTGTCCCACTGCGAACCGTCGGTACGAAGTTCTGGCCAGTTGTAGATGCCTTGCCACAAGCGCTGGACATCGACCACCCGCGCTCCTATCGCGGTCGGCGCGCCCGTCTTCTGCTTGAGGTAGTGCGCGGCCGAAAAGTGGTCGGCATGAGGATGAGTGTCGAGGATCCATTCAACGCTCAGCCCGTTCTCCGCGACATAGGACAGGACCGCGTCGGCGCTACGCGTCGTGGTCGCTCCGGACTTCTCGTCGAAATCAAGAACCGGATCGATAATGGCGCATTTCCGGGTATCAGGATCTGAAACCACATATTGCACGCTCCATGTTCGGGGGTCGAAGAACCCCTTAACTTCCGGTCGGAGTTGCCTGTGCGCTTCGAGCCATCGGGACGCAGCGCCCAGGTCGATTCCCAGCCGTTGCCCAAGATTCGTGATTTCCACGGACGACATACGGCCATCGAGTGCCTCGCCCAGTACATGCAGGGTCAGAGCACGTGCGCCGGTTTTGCAATGTGCAAAGACCGCGCCGCCGGCATCGACCATAGCCGCCTGGAAGGCCCGGACGTCCGCCTCTGTGATGGTCGCCATTGTGACGGGTATGAAGGTGTAGGAAACACCGGCATGACCGGCAGCCTCCCGCTCCGCGTCGTGTCCAGGCTGGGCGGGCTCTTCCCTGTCAGGGCGAGCGTTGATCAGCCCCACTAACCCATGGTCGGCAAGCGACCGGACCTCGCAGATTCGAGGGTTGGGGGCCCACGGCCAGCATGTCATTTACACGCATCATATTCATATTGGTCGCCTGCATCTACATTAATATATAGTTGCATATAATGTATAATGATTGCCGTGTCAACAGGTACGCTTTGTGCGAATCCAACCTCAATCGCCTGCAATGGCTCCAGAGGAGCTTCAAACGGCCCCCAAGTCAGCAAAAAGTGGCCTATCAGAGTGCCAATTCTGCTCTCCCGATTCCAGAAGTGAAGAAACCCAAGGACTGACAGCCAATTGTCAGCTGCGCCGTGAGACATTGTGCCGAATTTCCGGGAAGCTGGCTCGCCTGCGACGGACAAAATTGGAAACGAAGCCAATGAAACAGATCGCTTTGTCACTTTTCGTGATCGCGTCTTCAGGCGCCTATGTCTTGGACAAACCTGGCGACGGCCCCGCCGGCGAGATTATTGATACGGCGGGTTCGGCTAATACCGCCGAGATCAACTTGTTGCATCCCGGCGGTCCGGTGCCTGCTGCGGCAGCAGCCGCTGTGTTGCCTGCCTGGTCCGCGCCCGCGATTAATCAGCCGGGCGAGCGGATCGAGCCGCACGCAACCCGACCAGGCCCGTCTGGAAGTGAACCCAAGACTGCGATCGCCACGCCCATCCCCGAAGCCTCGAAGTCGCCTGTCGCCGAAGTTCATACGCTTGCCGTCAGCGGTCCCCGGGCTTCGGAGACGCCCATTCCGCCGCCAAAGCTGACGCCGCCCCAATTTGTCGACGATGCCCCCCTTCAGGCAGCCTCTTTTGCCATAACGCCAGCGGTCTACATTCCCGTTGCCCAGCCAAGGCCAAACTATCCGCAAGCGCCAACCCTCGTCATTAAGGCAGGCATGAAGCTGGTGCACAGCTTTGCTGATGGCACCTATACCGGCCCTGTAACCGATGCCTATTACGGCCTCATCCAGATTCAGGCATCCATCCAAGGCGGCCGTCTCATATCCCTGAAGGTACTTAAATACCCGAGTGACCGCCGCACCTCGATCAACATCAACAGACAAGCACTGCCCATGCTGCGTGACGAAGCGGTCACCGCGCAGAGCGCCAATGTCGACATCATTTCGGGCGCAACGTTGACCAGCAGGGCCTTCAGGCAGTCGCTCGCTGGCGCATTGAAGCAAGCATCGTCCTAGTTCCATGCGCGACACCAGGATCTTGATGGGCATGCCCATCACCGTCGACATCGGCGGCGCCTCGGGCGGAGCATTTGTCGACACGGTCTTCGACTACTTCGAGCGCATCGACCAACGCTTCAGCACCTACAGGACAGACAGCGAGATTTCGGCCATCAACCGTGGCGACCTTCCGGTCCGCGATTGGAGCGGCGAGATGATGGAAGTGATGGCTCTCGCGGCGCAGACGAAAAACCAGACGGACGGGTTTTTCGATATCCGCAAGCCTGACGGTTCGCTGGACCCGTCCGGCATCGTCAAGGGCTGGGCCATCCGCAATGCCGCCGGGATCGTTCGCAGGGCTGGTGTTGGCGATTTCTTCATCGAGGCGGGCGGCGACATCGAGTCCTGCGGCAGGAATTCGTCGGGCCTCGACTGGAGCGTCGGCATCCGCAACCCGTTCAATGCCGACGAGATCATCAAGATCGTCTATCCGCGCGGGCACGGCGTCGCCACGTCAGGCACCTATGTACGCGGACAGCACATCTACAATCCGCATGGGATTGGCGGCCCGATCACCGAAATCGTCAGCCTGACCGTCATCGGGTCGGATGTGTTCGAGGCCGACCGTTTCGCCACCGCCGCTTTCGCCATGGGCCTGGATGGCATTCTTTTTCTCGAACAGACGCCGGGCCTCGAGGGTTACGTCGTGGCCGATAACGGCCGCGCCACACCGACAAGCGGCTTCGGAGCCTTTTGCCAATCATGATCACGGCCATCGATCGGTTTCTCGACCACCAGACCATGTACCGGCTGGTCCTCTACTATTTGATCGCCTTGCTGGGTACGGCCCTTGTGCTCGGCTTCTTCAAGCTCGTGCCGCATGATCCGGTCGCGCTGACCTTCACGACAGGATTGATGCTGGCCGCCTGCTGGATCACCAACAGGGTTTTCGCTGTTGTATTTCAGGTTCCGGCCAACAACGAATCTGTCTACATCACCGCCCTCATCCTGGCGCTCATCCTTGATCCTGTGGCAGCCACCGACCTCAAGGGGATCGGCGCGGTTGTGTTCGCCTGCGTCTGGGCGATCTCATCCAAGTTCATCCTCGCCATCGGCAGGAAGCACCTGTTCAATCCGGCGGCACTGGGCGTGGCGCTGACCGCGTTGCTTCTTGACCAGTCGGCCACTTGGTGGGTTGGAGGCAATTTGCCGTTGCTTCCCGTCATACTCGGCGGCGGCCTGCTCATCGTGCGCAAGCTGCGCCGGCTTGATCTCGTCGTCACGTTCGTGGCCGTCGCGCTGGCGATGACCCTCTCGACGACCGAGCCGTCGCAATACGCGACCGCACTGACTGAGACGCTAGGCTCGTCGCCGCTGCTGGTCTTCGCCTTCGTGATGCTGACCGAGCCGATGACGGCGCCGACGACGCGCTTACCGCGCATCGCCTTCGCCGCGATCGTCGGTTTCCTGTTTGCGCCCAACATCCATGTCGGTTCGTTCTACTTCACGCCGGAGTTGGCGCTTCTGACGGGCAATCTCTTTGCATACGCCGTGAGCCCTAAGGGACGCTTCGTGCTAACGCTCGAACGCATAGAACAATCGGCCGTCGACAGCTACGACTTCATCTTCAGCTCACCGCGTAAGCTCGCCTTCGAGGCAGGCCAGTATCTTGAATGGACACTTGGTCTCGGCCGTTCAGACAATCGCGGCAACCGTCGCTATTTCACGGTCGCATCGGCCCCCACGGAGCAATCCGTACGACTTGGCGTCAAGTTCTATCCGCGATCGAGCGCCTTCAAGCAGGCGCTGGGCGCGATGAAGCCGGGCAGCACGATCCACGCCTCTCAGCTCGCCGGCGACTTCACCCTGCCGGCCGATCCCGAAACCAAGATTGCCTTCCTGGCCGGCGGCATCGGCATCACGCCATTCCGCTCGATGCTGCAATATCTCGTCGACGTCCACGAAAAGCGACCGATCGTCGTCCTCTACGGAGCTGAGACCCAGCAGGACATCGCCTATCGCGACGTCCTCGACACAGCAAAGAGAGAACTGGGCGTCAGGACGGTGCTCGCCGTTGCCCAGGGAGCCGAGCGCGGGCAGTATCCTGGCTACATCGACTCGCGGCTGGTGCGCCTCGCCATCCCGGACTACATGGAGCGGATATTCTACATTTCCGGCCCGCAGGCCATGGTCAAGGCGTTGCGCAAGAAGCTGCTAGCCATGGGCGTTCGTCGCTCCAGGATAAAGGTCGACTACTTCCCCGGCTTTGGCTGAGAACCGCTTAGCCGTGCCGAGGCAAGGCCATGGTCACGACCAGGCCGGGATCGGCATTGGCCATTGTCAGGCGACCGCCATAGGCTTCGACAATATCTGTAACAATTGCCAGGCCGAGCCCGCTGCTGCCGCCCTTGCTGTCCAGTTGCACGCCACGCGACAGGGCGGATTCCCGGTCCGCATCGGGAATGCCCGGGCCGTCATCGGCGACGGCGATGCTCACCTCGCCGACCGTTGCAAATGCGCTGACGTGTACCGAGGATCTTGCGAAGCGAGCCGCATTCTCCACCAGGTTGCCCAGGATCTCCGACAGATCGCCTTCATCGACCGGCGCCGTGAAATCATCCGCGACGTCGATTACGAACGCGAGCTGCCTGCCGCCCGGTGTGCGCTTGACGACAGCGATGACGCCCGCCGTGGCTTCCTTGACCCGACACGATGCCTTGCTGGAAACGCCGGGCGCGAGCCGGGCGCGAGCCAGTTCCCGCTCGACATGGCGACGGATCGCTCCGGTGCTCTTCTCGATCTCGTCGGCGAGCTCGGTTTCGCCCTTCTTGCGCAAGGCCCGAATGTCAGCCGACAGCACCTGCAGCGGCGTCTTCAGGCCGTGTGCCAGGTCGGTGGCGCGAGATCGGGCTCGTGCGAGCGCCTTCTCCTGCGCATCGAGAAGGCGGTCTATTTCGTCGGCGAGCGGCTGCACCTCGCTCGGCGCCGCAACGTCAAGCCTCGCGGTTCGCTGTGCGATCACATTTCGAACCGCGACCCTCAGGTTCTCCAGCGGCGCAAGGCCAACGGTGATCTGGACGAAGAAGGCTGCCATGAGAGCGGCGGCGAGCATGATGAGTGCCGGCACAAGATCGCGGACATATTCGCGCACCGACACTTCGACGCTGTGGTGGTCTTCCGCAACGATGGCGCGAAAGGACCGGCCGTCGGCATCGGTGATAGTGCGCTCGACGGCAATGGTCAGTTCGCCGCCCGGACCTTTGAGCTCCTCGATCTTTCTCAGCTCGCCGCTGGTCCCCTGATTGGGAAAAACAAGCGTTGCATCCCACAGGGAACGTGAGCGGACCAGAGTGTGGCTGGCCAGGTCTTCCACCTGCCAGTAATGACCGGACAGCGGGTTGGCGAAGCGCGGGTCGGTCAGGCCCGGCTCGACCGACAGCCGGGCGTCGGCCGCGAAGCTGGTCGCGCCGATCAGCTCGTTGAGATCGATGGTCAGCTCGCTGACGATGCGCCGTTCGACATTCAGTTCGAACAGATAGCGCAGCCCGACCCCGGCGACGGCAAGGGCGATGAGGATCGATATGGTTGCAGCCGACCAGAGCCTGAAACGGATCGAGTTGCCCATCAGAACGGCACGTCGGGCATGAAATATCCGAACCCGCGCCGCGTTTCGATAACATCGTTGCCAAGCTTGCGGCGCAGGCGCGCGACGATGACCTCGATTGCATTGGGATCGCGATCATTGCCCGAATCATAGAGATGCTCGGCGAGTTCGGTCGGCGCCACCACGCGCCCGGCATGATGCATCAGGAACGCCGTCAGCCGATATTCCAGCGGCGATAGCGCGACGGGGACGCCGCGCAACGAAATACGCATCTGGCGCGTGTCCAGGACCAAAGGCCCGGATTTCAGCACTGGCGCCGCCTGGCCGGCTGAGCGGCGCAAGATCGCGCGGAGCCGCGCCAGCAACTCTTCCATTTCAAACGGCTTCGGCAGGTAGTCATCAGCGCCTGCATTGATGCCTTCAACGCGCTCAGTCCACAGCCCTCTAGCCGTCAGTATCAGGACTGGAAAACGGCGCGAATTGAGCCGCCAGCGCTTCAGCACCGTCAGGCCATCAAGCTTCGGCAATCCGAGATCCAGAATCGCCGCGTCGTAATTTTCGACGTCGCCCGCGAACCAGGCGGCCTCCCCATCGCGCACGATGTCGACTGCCATTCCAGCCGTCCTGAGGACCGCTGCGATGTCGCCGGCAATACGGGGTTCGTCCTCGGCGAGAAGAACCTTCATCAGCCGCCGCCCCTGCTGTGCATCAGTACCCCGGCGCCAGCGTCGACATCGACGACCCTGCGGTGGCCGTCGGCGGCAACGATTTGGAACCGATAGACCCACCTGTCGCCTAACCGGATAAAATCGATGGCCACGATGTCGCCGGGAGCCTCGGCGTGAACGAGCTCCAAGAGGTCAGACAGGCCCTTTATTTCTCCGCGTTCGTAAAGGTCGCGCGCCCGATCATGATCGCCGTCATCATCGACATCTGCGCGCGCGGCGTGCGGCCAAGCCACGACGAGCCCGTACAGGCCCACTATCGCCAGCAACTTCAGTGTCGATTTCATCCAGGGATCATGCGTCCGAGTCCGGAACCACTGCAAACGCCACAACGCTGCTTGCATTTGACCGGTGTAGACCGAACCGCGATCAGGAGCCACTTGTCCCCGGCAGCATTCGCTTGAGCACATCGTCCTTCCAGACATAATGATGCCAAAGGGCGGCAACGGCATGCAATCCGGCTAGGATAAGAATCAGATTGGCGCAAAGGCTGTGCAGTTCCCTGATGAAACCGGCCGTGGAACGGTTCGCAGAAACGGGGGTCGGGATGGTGAAAAGGCCGAAAAAGCTCAAGGCATCGCCCCGGTACCAGGTCAGCAGGGTGCCGAGAACAGGGATAGCCACGAGCAGAGCGTAGAGGGCAAGGTGAGCGACCTTGGCCACCCGTCGTTCAAGCTGTGACATTTCCAGCGGCAGACCCGGCGTTCCCAGCGCCAGCCGCAGGCCGACGCGAACGACAACCAGCGCGAAAAGCAGCAGCCCAAAAGAAATGTGAAGCCACCAGACGAACGCGCGACCGGGATCACCGCGTGGGAAGATATCGGCGACGTAGGTCAGGCCATAAAGGCCGACGACCAGCAGAAACACGACCCAGTGAATGGCTTTCTGGGAGTTGGCGTAGGCAGGGTTCATCCGAACATTCCAGTCATTGTCATTTTGAAACTAGCGGCGATCGTGTCAAACCTTTGTTCAAGATGCGGCGATGAAGGAGTCCTCCCGCCATACGCGCAGGTGACATTCCCCGGTTTGACAGCGAGACAGCCTGAGTGCATCAGGCGACCTGTCAGTACGCTGACAGTGGAAGCTCCGCACGACTGGAGCGCTTCCGTTTCTGGCTCAACACCACGCGCCTACGCTTCTCCTCGTCTATGCAAGATTTGCAACGGCCAAGATGAGGTTCGGCCAGCGGATTGGCACCTTTCCGGCTAGTTCGTTCCAGAACCGGACGGTCTGTTATTGGCCCAAAACACGACACTTGAAGATTGATCCGCACGCTGACGGATTGTTTTTCTTGAAAAGACGGCGCCATCCGGGCCACCATTGTCGTTATCTATCTAGCAGGATCCGAAACCTGGAGTGCGTAGCGCGTGTGCCTACGCTCCCCGGTTTTTGTTAGCGCGCCTTTGGCAACCAGATCCTGCAAGTCCCTTGTCGCGGTCGCGCGTGATGCCTGTGTGATGGCGATGTAGTTTTCGGCACTGAGACCACCCTTGAAGCCGTCGATACCTTCGCGGAACATCCGGGCGATGACCTTTTCCTGCCGCTCGTTGAACTGACCCCGGTAGCGTTCGTAAAACTTGGCCTTGGTGACGGAAAATTCGACACGGGCGAGTGTTACGCGCTGCGCTTCAAGGATCGTGTTGGCGAAGTAGAGCAGCCAATCCGTAACCGCATTCCTCTTGTTGCTGGCCTCCAGGCCGTCGTAATAGGCCTTGCGGTGGCGTTCGATCGTGTACGCCAAAGCGATGAGGCTGGGCTCGCCCAGGTTTTGCGCCAGCGCCTTTTCGCAGAGGGCACGCCCTATGCGGCCGTTGCCATCCTCGAATGGGTGAATGCTCTCGAAATAAAGGTGCGCGATACCGGCACGCGTCAATGCAGGAAGCGGTGTCTTGCCTTTGGGCGATGTATTGTTGAACCAAGCAGCAAACGCGTCCATTTCGGGTTTCATCCGCGCCGAGGGCGGCGCCTCGAAATGCACTTTAGGCTTATCCAGCCGATTGGAAACGATCTGCATGGCGTCGGCATGCTGGCGATAGTTGCCGATGGTCTCGACACGCCGCTCACCCGACATCACCATCTTGTGCCATGCGTAGAGGACGCGATGCGAGAGCGGTTCTGCAAAATGCAAATACACATCGGCCATCATTTCAGCGATGCCGCGCTCGGCAGGCGGGATGCGCCTGGCCTCGCTGCCGAGTCCAAGCTGCTGGCGCAGGGATGATTGCAAGCTCTCGCGGTTGAGGTACTCGCCTTCAATCGCGGATGTCTTCAAGGCCTCTTCGCTGATAAGGTCGATGCGGATCTGGTCGCGGTCGTTGGCATCGACATGACGAAAGACGCCCAGGAACTCGCCCGATCGCAGCAGGAACTCGCTTTCCAGCGGTTCCAATGCCTTCTTATCGTAAGTAAAATGCGGCCAGTCAGCCTGCTCCCAATTCCATAGCATGAGTTATAGAGCACCTTTCTATAACTCATGATGCCATGTGTGGTGAGCTATAGCAATCTTCGCTATGCCTCGGAGTCCTGTCTGATACGCAACCAATTCGCAAAAGTGTCAGCGGGTTCGAGTCGGAAGAGCGCTACCGCCTTTCCCCCCATTCGGAAAGCCCGCGATATTTTCTACGGTGTTGGGCATGACTGCACCAATCTCGGGGCGCCACTACCCACTTCGAATGTGAAGGTTTGAGCCGAAGCGGATTGCATGGTCCGCAACGCGCTTGGGACATGTTGGACATGTAATGGGCAGAGAGAACAACTAAGGCTGATTTAGTGCGCAACCTCGCTCAGAACGAGGCGCATGGCACAACGTTGGCTTGCCGGCATACCGTGTTCAATCTCCCGACGCAGTATTTGACGAAGCCTTTCTCCGGCCCGCGCATCGTCCAGCGCCTGAAATCCCAGCTTCTGGTAGAACGGCGCGTTCCAGATCACATCCCGGAACGTCGTCAGCGTGAGCGCAACAAGGCGGCGCTCCCTCGCATCCGCGATTGCTTTCTCGATCAAGGCGCGTCCGATACCCGACCGCTGTCGATCAAGGCGGACGGCAAGCTCCCAGATGTGCAATGTATCGTCCTGGATCTCCGCGCTCAGGAATGCGACCGGCCGGTCCTCATGTTCCACTGCGACCCAGCATGTGCCCTTGGCGATCAACTCGCGGTGCCGCTCGACGGTCTGGTTTTCGTCATCGGCAATCCACGCCAGCTCCGCAATCCCGCGATAGGCCTCACCGGCCGACTGTTCGATGTCGGGCAAGGCTTCCGAGTCAACCTCTTGCGCAATTCGAAGGGTAGTCATGCGGTTACAGGCGTGGCTTTTAGTATTTTGCAGAGAACGACATTGGAATGTCCCTCGGGCCATTCTGCCAACTCAGCTACACGCACGAAGCCAACCTTTTCGTACATTCCTGGCGCCTGGAAATCGTGGCTCTGTACCCAGATCCGCCGAACACCTCGAATGGCAGCCTCGGCGGCGAAGGCGTTCAACAATTCTCGCGCATAGCCGCGTCCACGATATGCCTCATCGACCCACATCTGCTTGAGTTCGGAGGTGCCCGCCCAGGAATATCCGGTAGCAACGCCGACGATGCGTCCCGCCTCGTCTCGGATCACAAAGCCAAGGCCCCGGGCATCATCGCGCCCTACTGCATGCCGGTTATAGGCGTAGATATTGCCTTCAATGACATCAATTTCTATCGCCGAAAGATCGTGCTGGGGTTGGGCGAGGATGGTCATCTTGAGCGTTCGATTCCCTTGGCTCCTAGCAAGACCGTCTCAAGCGACAAGCGGCCAGGACCGCCGACTGCAAGTGTTGCAAGGCCGGCCAGGTAGAGGAGAATGATTTCGTAGCCGACTGGCCCGAACCGGACCCCGGCAGCCGTTACTTCGGCAAACTTCACCGAGAAGAATCCATATTGGGAATGGACGGTGAACAATGCGGTCAGCAGCACGATCGCCATCGGCACGCTGACGAGCGGAATAAATGCGCCCACGAGGATAGCAGTTCCGCCAACAAGCTCAACCAGCGTCGTCAGCCAGGCCAGCAATTGCGGTACCGGAACCCCCAGCGTTTGAAGCACGACGCCAAAGTTTTCCGGACCCCTGCTGAGTTTCGCGTAGCCATGAGCCAGAAAGCCAAAGCCCACGATCAACCTTATCGGCAATGGCGCCCATCCGGCAGCAGCGCTGGAGGAGGAGAGAGTGATCTTTGCGACATGTCCACGGAGATGCATTGCCGGCATACTTTCTTCTGTGCGCGGGGTGCCTGAAGTTCGGCGCCACCTGGAAAAGCCCGAGATGACGGACTAGGCTGACAGTCTGTCATTCGCCCCGCAGTGACTGATCGTTACGGCCTCACAGCAACGTTACCGGTGCCTCGGTAATGGCTCGGCGAGAGCAGAACCGAAAATCGCCCGACCAGCCTCGAGCGGCGGGCCGGACGCATAAGTGGAAAGCGTGGTCGGTCAGGCGGCTTCGGCGGCGCGAACGACAGGAAAGTCGATATCGGTCTCGGCCACGTTGTTGATGAGGTTGGTCAGGAAGTTTTCGGCGACGACGGCGACAATCTCGATGACTTGCGCCTCGGTAAAGCCCGCCAGTTTCACGGCGGCAATGTCGGCGTCTTTTACCTTGCCGCGGGTCTCGGCTACCCTGGCCGCGAAACGCACCGCCGCGTCAGCCTTCGGATCGCTCGACGTGCCCTTGCGGTTGAGCGCGATCTCCTCGGGGCTGATCTTTGCCAGGTTGAGGCCGAGATAGGTATGAGCTGACAGGCAGTAGTCGCAGCCGTTCACCTGGGCAACGGCCAACGCAATGCGCTCGCGGGTTTTCACGTCCAATGCTCTGGTGAGCGCGCCGGACAAGCTGGTCATGCCCGCCAGAGCAGCAGGGCTTATCGAAACGAGGCGGAAAAGGCCGGGAACGACTCCAAGCTGCTTGTTCACGGCGTCGAGAATGGGTTGCGAGGCGACCGGGGCTGCTTCGCGGGTTGGGATGGCAATGCGGGACATTTCATATCTCTCCTGTTCGATGATGTCGGTGCGACAGGGAGCTACCTATGATCTTCCAGAAGGTGAGAGTATTGGATACCTAAGAGATATGACCTCTCAATATGTGGAAGGGCTGGCACATGGACCGTCTCGAAGCCATGTCAATTTTGATTGCCGCCGTCGAAACCGGCAGTCTCTCTGCGGCGGGGCGCAAACTTGGAACACCCCTTCCAACGATCAGTCGCAAAGTTGCGGAGTTGGAGGCCTATCTGCACACCCGATTGCTCGTGCGATCGACACGCCGACTTATCCTGACCGACAGCGGAGCCGCCTATGTCGCCGCCTGCAAGCGAATCCTGGAGCAGGTGGGCGAGGCGGAACGAACCGCATCCGGCGAATACAATGCGCCAAAGGGCGATCTGATCATTACCGCACCGGTAGTATTCGGACGGCTGCATGTGCTACCGGAGATAAATGATTTCCTCTCGCACTTTCCGGACATCAATGTGCGGTTGGTGCTGTCAGATCGCAATGTGAATCTCATCGACGATCATGTCGATATGGCCGTACGAATTGGCCCTTTGCCAGACAGCAGCATGGTGGCGACGCGCGTAGGATCCGTGCGCAGTGTGGTTTACGGCAGCCCGGCCTATTTTTCTGGCCATGGCTTGCCGAAGGCGCCGGGCGATCTTTCCACAATCACTTGCGTCACGTTCGATGTTCTGGGGTCCGCTACATCCTGGAGTTTTTCCACACCAGGTTCGAATGCTGAGCAGACCGTTGCCATCCGCTCACGCCTTTCCGTGAATACCGCCGAGGCCGCGATCGACGCGGCCGTGGCTGGGGTAGGCGTCACCAGGGTGCTCTCCTATCAGGCGGCAAAGGCGATCGAACAGGGAAAGCTGGTGGCCGTTCTCGAAGAGTTCGAGCCGGAACCCCTCGGCGTCAGCCTCGTCCATGCAGGTCAGGGGCTTTTGCCACTCAAGATGCGATCCTTTCTTGATTTTGTGGCCCCGCGTTTGCGCAAGGCCCTTCTGCCGCCAAAGCATGTCTGATGGCCGATCCGCAATCGATGCACGAGGTAATCCCGCGGGTGAAGGCTCCACGTGTCCCGCTCAACTGCAGGAGGCTTCATTCACATCGATTTCAAGACATAGGTGTCGTCGAAGTCCGCGAGCTTCGGATAGGCGATCGTGGGGGCATACACGAGGCTGAGGACGCGTTCGCGATAACGAGCGAGGCACGCCTGGCGCTCGCCATCGCTGATGCGCGCTGGTGCATGCACGAGGAATGGCTCGATCACCGTGAAGCCGACGAAGTAGAGCATCCCGTGGTTGATTGGGAACAGGATTTCAGCGATTGGGCCGTTCAGTCCGCGGCCGGAATAGATCGGCGGCGGTCCGCCGATCGTGACGGAACACATCGCGCGCTTTCCTGCCAGGACGCCGCGATCATACCATTTGCCGCCGCCATAGATGCGGCCACCCGATGCGAACACGCGGTCAACCCAGCCCTTGAGGATCGCCGGCAGCCCGAACCACCAGAGCGGAAACTGAAAGATTAAGGCGTCGCACCAGAAAAGCTTGTCCATCTCGGCCTGGATATCCGGAGAGAATCCGTCATGGCCAGCCGCATTCGCCTCTTCAGACTGCTGGCGGTAGTAGCTCGCGTCGCCTATGGTCGTGAAGTTGCGGCGATCTGATACTGGATTGAAGCCCATTGCGTAGAGATCGGAAATAACGACCTCGTGCCCCGCCGAAGACAGCGCCCCCTGCGCCGCGCGCGTTAGGGCGCCGTTGAAGCTGTTGGGCTCGGGGTGGGCATGAACGATGAAGATGCGCACCGCGCTTTCCTACTCGGTCGAGATGTTCATTCCCTAGATGCCGAAAAGGTCCGCTCTGCGACATAGTCGAGCGAGAACACACCAGCGCCACGCGTCAGCACGAGAAGCAGCAGCGAGGCCCACAGCAAATGCTCGGCCCAGTTCTCCGGGAAAACGAAGATCTGGATTACCGACACGACACCCAGCAGCATCAGCGCGCCGAGACGCGAAAACAGCCCTAAGAAAATCAATACCGAGCCTGTAAGTTCGGCGGCAGTCGCCAGTGGCGCTGCGATCGAAGGGTCGACGAACGGCAGATTGTATTCGTTGGCGAACAGCTGCAGTGTCACTGGCCAGGATGCCAGCTTGGTCTGCGCGGATTGCCAGAACACATGTGCGACCGCGACCCGGGCCGCGAGCTGGATCAGCGAGAATGGAATGCGTTCGGGCAACTTGATGATGCGCCTGTAGACGCCAACAAGGCCGCCTGGGTTAGTCGAGGAATGATCTGAAATTGCGGTCATGACTGTCTCCGTCAGTTTGAGGGGGAATTCGCGGCGACCCGCACGTTGGTGACGAGCCTGTCGCGGAACAGCCGCAGAAGGGCTGAAACTAGGTCGAAGGCCGGGTCGAGCGCCAAGGCACGGCCAGTGGCATGCTCGAGGCCGAAACAGTGCTTCAGCGAATGCCAGAAGGCGAAGCTAGCGCGGTCGAGCAGAAAAAGCCGCACGTAGTTCCCCGATCGCCACAACGCCACGCGTTCGGGGCGTCTTGTCCAGGTGATGTTTTCGTCGACCGCCGTCTCCTGTTGATGCGCCATCCATACCGACAGGATCGACCAGTGCGAGACGATCAGTCGCAGTGAGGGCTGGAGCAGGATATCCGGTGACAGCCCAAGGTCGGTGTTGTCGTATTCTGCGAGGCTGCGGGGCGGCAGCGACGCTGTATCGAGCGCCTCCGCTATGGCCCATTCGAGCCGCGCCGTTTCCGCGACGATAGGCATGTCGGACAGCGTGTCGATCGTCTTCAGGAAGCGCGGGAAGCCGGCTCCATAGCGCGAAAGACGCGATTCAACCGGCGGATACCGTCGAATGAACTCGCTCGCCACGTAACGGAAGAAACGTTCGTCTATCAGGCGGACGGTGACGGGAAACACCGCCATCAGCGCCGCGGTGAGGGAACTGCGCGTGTTGTTCTGGTAGATGCGCAGGCGGGCCAGTGGATCGGCTTTGCCGGCGGTCAGCATTTTCACGGATACCATTGGTTCGATGGCAAGCACCGAGCGCGCGATGGTGGTCTGCAGGTTTTCAAGCGGCAACATCGTATCCTCCTTCCATTGGCGTCAACGCTACCGGTATGGCTGCTCCGGCCTTGGCGGCAGCGAATGCTGCTAGCACTGGCATGCTGGTCCCCACGCTTTCGAAGGGGGTGAGGGACATCGGTCGGGGTTTGGCTGCCTCGGCTTGTCTCGCAGCCTGCTTGCGGTTGAACATGATCGAAGCGGTGAGCATGTCGGCCCACATGGCTTCGCCAAGGAGCACATCGAGAACCGGGACATCGGTGTCCCATTCGATCAGCGTGGGGCGTGGTCCGAGCCGGCTTATGGCATGCTGATAGAGCGCCCAGACGACAGGTGGCACGCGCGAGCCATGATCGTCGATGAGCACAGTGTCGGCCCCGACCTGATTGGTCGCGTGACCGGCAAGATGGATCTCGCCGATTGCCGCGGCTGGCAGCGAATCGATGAAAGCTTTGGCGTCATATTGCAAATTGTGCGCCGAGACCTGGACGTTGTTGACGTCCAGCAGCAGACCGCAGCCGCTCCGCGCCACGAGCTCGGTCAGGAATTCAGCCTCGTTCATCGAGGAGTCCGCAAAGGCGAGATAGGCGGACAGATTTTCGATCAGCACCTGCCGCTTTAGCGTGTCCTGGACGGTCGCGACATTACGTGCCACGATCCCCAGCGCGTCTTCGTCATAGCGTAGTGGCAGCAAATCGTTCAGATAGGCACCGTCTGCGACACTCCAGGCAAGATGCTCGGAAACGAGATCGGGCTGGAAGCGCTCACAGACCCTGCGCAGTCGCTCCAGATGATCACGGTCAACTCCTCCAGCGCTGCCCAGCGACAAGCCAACGCCATGCACCGACAGCGGATAGGCTTGGCGCAGTCGTTCCAGCGCTTCGACGGCGGCGCCGTCGCCCATGTAGTTTTCGGCATGAACTTCGAGCCAGCCTGCAGAAGGCCGCCGGGTCAGCATCTCGCCGATGTGGGGAGATCGCAGACCGATGCCCGCTGTGGCGGGGATCGCAAGAGACTGAAATGCACGGGACATCGGTCGGCTCCTTCCAGGGTTGGCTCGAAGTTCTGGATCGCTCAGGCTTTCGGCTTGTCGCTGCCGCCGGTGATCTTGGCGCAACTGCCGGCAGGCACGTAAAGCCAGGAATCCGGCTGGTTGTCGGCGGTGGAAGTGCCGGCGCAGGAATGCGTCGCGGTCTGGCAATCGTTCTGGCCAGCCTTGACGACGCCGTAGCACTTCTCGAACGAGAAGTTAGGCTGGGCGGCGGGACCGCTATAGGCGGCCGTAGCGGCGAGCGACGTGGCGGCTGCGAGAGCCGATCCGATGAGGGTTTTGGTGTTGATCACAGACGTGTCTCCTGGTTGCGTTTCGAGGGAAAGACTGACCTTGCGGCCTGTCTGCAAGCAGTGTCCTCGATCGGCCGCCCAAGCTGAAATGCTGTCTCGGCATGGATTTGATACGCCGCCACTATGTTGAAGCGGCACCAAGCAAAAAGCCCTCCGGCGGGGAACCGGAGGGCTTGGCGCCTGCGTTGGAGAAGGGGCAGGCAGGCGCGGCTAGGCGGGGGGAGGCGCCTAGGCGTATTGGCTTTTGCTGTCGAGGGCCGAGCGGTCACCCACGAGGACTTGATCGGCGAGAAGCCAGTCCTCGGCTCGTTGCCGTCCTCTGTCACGGATGTCGGTCAGTTCACCCCAGTCGATCCAGGGTCTTGTGAATAGCGGGGCGCCGGGTCGATACTGACTGTCGAAGATATACTGGATCAGCGTGGACTTCAGCAGACCATGATTGGCAGCGGGGCGGCGATCCGCGCACGGTGTCAGAAATCCTGAGGGCCGGCCGGCGATAATCAGCAGACGGTCTGCCTCAACCGACTGAACCGATGGCAAAGTCGAACGGTCGCTGTCCCCCCAATAGGTTTCGCCGTCGATCTCCACGGCCGGGAAGAGGAATGGGATTGTGGCCGCCGCCAGGATCACGTCGATCGACAATTGATCGCTGGTGAACACCTTTGCGGCATCGGTGAGCGCATTCGAAGCCAGGATACTGAGTTTCACAGGGCAGCCCTTCTTGCGGATCTCCGTAATGTCGATGGACTGCTCCAGTATCGATCTCAGGGGATTGGCCATATTGGCTGTCAACATCGATGCGTGACTGACGCGTCGCCAGAAATTGGTGAGCGCCGTCCGAGCGCCACGTTGCCCGCCAAGGGCCAGGCCATAGGCCAGAACCGCTGCTTCAATCGCGCCGAAGCCGGACGCGGTGATGTTGCCGAAGGAGAGGCCGGGCTCGTCCAGAAAGCGGTCGAGCACGCCCCAGACAAAGGCGCCGTGTGTTTCACTCGTCAGGACAATGTCGATGGACTGTGTGCTGCGCGCACTGGCGATCCCGTTCAGCAAGGGGTTGGCATCAGCCATGACGGCGATGTTGTGCCCGATTTCGGTTCTGGCTCTGACATGCATCTCTGGTCTCCATCCCAAAACGCCAAGCGACGGCGATTGATGAAGAGACTGCCCTACCTGTCTTTTGTTGCGAAATGCCAAGGTGGCATGAACTCCATAGGCAGATTGCATTGGCTGCAATCGCGCGTGGGCGGCAAGGTTCGCCAAGGCAAACAAAACAACGCGATTTTGATTGCTTTGAGCCAGCGCCTTGACGGTCGCTTGGGCAACTGTTCAGCGCATAGAGGATCGTGTCATGAGAATTAGAACTGTCTGTCTGGCGGTAGTTGCTCTCGGTCTTTCTTCCGGGGCCGCTGCTGCCGACCCGCTCAGTGATTTGGCGTCATTCCCGACCTTCTACACAGATGCCGGGATGAAAAAGATGAAGCCGATGGCTGATTTCAAGATGGCCTGGCTTGCCATGCCAAAGAGCGATCGGACCGCAATGAAGAAGGCGTGCAACGACCCGGCGATGAGCAAGGCGCATGCGCCGTTCTGCGCAAACGTGCTGGCGCTCGGCGGCACCAACTAGCTGCAACGCGCCGGACAGCGTCCGCAGAGTTTCTAATTCCTCCCGATCATTGCCGCAGTCGTCGATGGGACGATTGCTCAACTCCAGACAAGGATCCTACCATGAATATCAAAGCTATTTGCCTCGGCGCCTTTGCTCTGTCCGTTCTGAGCGGCGTCGCGTTTGCCGGCGCGCTCGATGAACCGTCGAATATGCAGCCGTTCTTCACCGACGCCGGCATGAAGACGATGAAGCCCAAGGCCGAATTCAAGGCCGCCTGGGATGCGATGGACAAGGACAAGCAGGGCGCGATGATGAAGGAATGCCAGGATGCCGCGATGAGCAAGCCTCACGCCGAATTCTGCGCCAATCTGCAGGCGCTCGGCGGCGCCAACTGAGCTGCCCGCTGGGCCGTCTAAGGCTTCGCCAGGCGTCGACATGATGGCGAACAAATTGCTCGCCATCATCGTTACTGGAGGGTGCGCTCCAACCGAAGTCCGCAGGCACGATTACCCTGCCATGACGGGACGCTATCGACTTCATAGCCGCCCTGCATTGGCGCGGCGGAATGGTTTGCGGCACGGTCCATAGTCAGCAAATGCATCATATGCAGTTGAGGGACGAGCCGGCATGGACATTCACCACATCCGATATTTCCTCGCCGTGTGCGAGACACGAAATTTCACGCGCGCGGGCGAGAAATGCAATGTCACCCAACCAGCGCTGTCGCGCGCAATTCAGCAGCTTGAGGACGAGGTCGGCGGCTTGCTTTTTCGCCGCGAGCGAAACCTGACCCATCTCACCGATCTGGGCGTGCTGCTGCGGCCCCGCTTCCAACAGATACTCGACGAACTGACCGGCGTGCGGCAAGAGGCATCCCGCTTCCTCTGCCTGGAAAATGCGAACCTCAAGGTCGGCGTTATGTGCACCATCGGTCCGCGTCGCTTCACCGGCCTGCTGGCCGACTTCAACAGGCGCCAGCAGGGCATCCAGCTCCAGCTGGTGGAGGGTGTTCCGGCCTCGCTTTCTCAACTTCTCGAATCCGGTGAGATCGACGTCGCCATCATGGCGTCAAGCGACAGTTTTCCGGATCGGTTCGATGTTACCCCGCTCTATCGGGAGCGGTTCGTGCTGGCGTTTCCCAACGGCCATCGACTGGCCCGCAACGACAATGTTGCCATTTCCGAGCTCGACGGCGAAAATTATCTGAGGCGCCTGAATTGCGAGTATCGCGATCATCTTGCCGGTCTCTGCAACGATCGCGGCGTCAAGCTCAGGATCTCCTACTCCAGCGAGCGCGAGGACTGGATCCAGAACATGGTTTCCGGAGGACTGGGTATCTGCTTCATCCCCGAGTTCAGCGCGGTGATCCCCGGCTTGCAGGTGCGACCGGTTGTCGATCCCGAGGTCTGGCGGGAGGTATCGCTGGTGGTCGTCGCAGGGCGCAGGTTCTCGCCGGCTGCCTCGGCCTTCGTCAGCAGTGTCAAGGCGCATGGCTGGACGACCAGCGCCATACCACTGGCAATGCGTAAAACCGCTGCGTGAAACATAGCCGAAGATTTTTCATACTCGGGACCCGTTGCCGTGGCTCCTTTGCATGCCTGTGCGGATGGCCACGATAGTTTTCAGGTATCGAATTGAAAGCCAGGCAGCATTTCTCTTTCGTCCATGAGCCGGTCACTCTCCCTGTCATGCCCCGCCTCCCGCGTTTGGGCACCGACAAAGGAGAAATACGAAATGGCTACCAAGAAACTCAATCTGGTATTTGCGCTGGGGCTGCTCTCGGCGACCGCGGCATCCGCTGCGCCGGCCTTCGCCGGAGACTGCCCGGCCGGCCAGACCGCGACCACGGACATACAGGAGCATCCCAGCAAGCCGGTTGGCGTGACCGACGATGTGCTTTCGGCAATCGATCTCAGCCCAAAGGGCGAGGCCTGGAAGGGCAACATGCTGCGTCTTCGCAAGCTCGTCGTTCAGCCCGGCGGTGTCGTGCCGTGGCATGAGCACAACGTCCGCCCGGCCAACATCCTGGTGGTCGAGGGCTCGATCACCGAATATCGCAGCACCTGCAAGGTTGGGATCGAGCACCCGGCCGGCGACGTGACCGCCGAGTTCGGTCAGCTCGCCCACTGGTGGAAGAACAATGGCAAGGTGCCCGCGGTGCTCTATTCGGCCGACGTCCTGCCGCCGGCGATGCACGAAGACCATATGATGTAAGCCGCACTTTTTGGCGACGTCCTCCCTTTACCGACAATTGAAAGCACGTCCTTGGGCAGCCGCCTGAGGACGTGTGGCCACGGAGCCCTGTCATGACGACCAGTGAATTGACTGAACCAACGCGGCTCCGAATGGTTGCTGCAGACAGCCGGCGTTTCGGCTTGGTTGCGCTGATTGCGTTCCTGACGCTTGTCGATCTCTTCGCCACCCAGGCCATATTGCCGTCGCTGGTCATCAAGTTCGGCGTCAGCCGTGCCACGATGGGCTTCGCGGTCAATGCCAGCACATTCGGCATGGCCGTGGCCGGCATCGCTGTCGCTCTTTTCGGGCGCGGCATCGATCGCCGCAACGGCATCTGGATCAGTCTGGCCGTCCTGGCGATACCAACGACGCTGCTTTCGCAGACCGACAGCATCATCGTGTTTGCCTTGCTGCGGGTTGCGCAGGGCCTGTGCATGTCGACTGCTTTTACGCTGACGATGGCATACCTGGCTGAACACTTTTCAGCGCGACAGACGACCAGCGCGCTCGCGGCTTACGTGACTGGCAATGTCGCCAGCAATTTCTTCGGGCGGCTGATGTCGGCCGCCGTCGCCGACACGTTCGGCATCTCGACCAACTTCCTCACCTTCGCAGCTCTCAACCTGATTGGCGCTGCGCTGGTCTGGTTCACGCTACAAAAGACGTCTGAAATGATGCCCGCGGACGCTGCCGGCGGAGCCTCGCGCTCGGCCTGGAAAGGCCAGTTGATGCATGCCGAATTGCGCGCCTGTTTTGCCGTCGGCTTTCTCATTCTGTTCGTCTTCATCGGCACCTTCACCTACGTCAATTTCCAGCTGGTTGCCGCGCCGCTCTCCTTGTCGCCAATGGCGCTGGGCCTGGTCTATTTCGTCTTCCTGCCATCCATGCTGACCACGCCGCTGGCCGGACGCGTTGCTGCCGGCCTGGGCCCCAGGGTGGGGATTGGCACCACGCTTGCGGTGGCAATTGCCGGCCTGTTTCTGCTGCTCACGACCAGTCTGCCGGTTGTTCTTCTTGGCATGACGTTGATCGCCGTGGGCACCTTCCTGGCGCAAGCGATAGCCACCGGCCACGTAAGCCGGACCGCATCGCGTGATCGTACCGCGGCAAGCGGCATTTACCTCGCGTCCTACTATGCGGGCGGGTTAGCCGGCAGTTTCGTGCTCGGCCAGATCTATGACCGGGTTGGCTGGACCGCATGTGTGGCGGTGCTTGTCGCGGTGCTTGCCTGTGCGATTGCTGTCGCGCAGGTGCTGAAGACGCCGACAGTCTGACCGGCACGAACGGCGGGCGGAAGAAATTCGCGCCAACGAGCAAGGCGCCGTGAATTCCAATGCTCAACTGAACATCACAACAAACCGAAGGAGACTGACATGACCATCTATCTGAAAACCCTGATCGCCGGCGCTGCCATGCTGGTGGCGATCATCGTCCCTGCCGCCGCCTCGGATGGCGTCGTCACCGTGAAGAGCGACTATTCCGTCGCTGAAACTGTTGCCCGCATCAAGAAGGATGTCCTCAAGAAAGGAATCATGTTCTTCGGGGTCATCGACCAGGCGCAGCTTGGCAAGAAAGCAGGCAACGATGTCAAACCGTCGCGGCTGGTGATGTTCGGCAATCCGGCCCTCGGCACGACCTTCATCACGGCCAATCCCGAAGCCGGACTCGACTGGCCGGTGCGCGTGCTCGTCTATCAGACGGCCGACGGCGGAGTTTATGCCGCCTATACCGATTTCGACTGGATCGCCAAGCGCCACGGCATTACGGATCGCGTCTCTCAGTTCAAGATGGCCACTGAAGTCATCCAGTCGGTGACATCGACGATCAAGAAGAACTGAGCGGCCAAGATGTCAGCCGGTTTCAGTGTCGGGGTTATTCGGCGGCAGCGGCGGGCAAGGTGCTCGCCGGCTCCCCGAACCATTTCTTCTGCACTGCCTCTCGAACGAGTGCGCCGACCGCCGGAGAATGCCTGCGGCCGCGCACGGTGACGAGATTGACCTCGCGCCAGAATTCCGGCTCGGTGATGGGTAGGCCGACGACACCTGGATGGTTGACGGAATGCTGTGGCATGAAACCGAAGCCCAGTCCGGCCGCAATCATCGACAGCGTCCAGTCATCCCGGTCACTCCAATAGACCGGACTGACCGTCACACCCTGTTCCGACAGTATGGCATCGGCGTAGCCGGCGAATTCGCAATTGTTGCGGTGAATGTAGCTTTCGCTGTTCATGTCCCTCACACGAACGCATTGCTGGTTGGCCAGCCGGTGCTCGGGATGGATGGCCATCACCATCTGTTCGCGGAAAAGGGGCAAGGTATGCACCTCGTCGTCTGGAGTGTTTGAAGGCAACGCGTAAATCGCCACTTCGAGATCTCCCGCCACGAGCCTTCGGCGCAAGCTGGTGGCGTCGGCGTCGCAAAGGTGCAGTTCCACCCCGGGATGGCGGGTGCGCACGGACGAGATCAGTTCGACAATTTCGTCCGGTGCGATCGTGCTCATGATGCCCACCTTGAGGGGCGCTTTCTTCATGTGCACGTATTGGTCGGCGATCTGCTTGGCGAGCTGTGAATTCTCGAACACGCCCTCAAGATAGGTTTCGACCATACGGCCGAGCTCGGTCAGGTGGGTGTTGCGCCGCTCGCGATGGAAAAGCTCGCCACCGAACTCGTCTTCAAGCAGCTTGATGGCGCGCGAAAGTGCCGGCTGGGTGACATTGCACAACTCGGCGGCCCGGGTGAAATTCAGTTCCCGGGCAACGGCCAGAAAATACCTGACTTGGCTGATCTCCACTGCACGCTCCCACACACGCGCATCGCAGCGTCCCTGCCTTAATGGCGCAGCATACCGGTTGCCGTTGCGTCAAACAAGGCAACCTGCTCCGCCAAGGGAACGAGGCCGGCTCTGATTGGCGGCTATCGAATCCATGTTCCAACGGCATTTCCGATGCTTCGGACGAGCGGTCATACTTTTCATCAACAGAAAGCACTCCGAAACGACACGGCGGCGGGCAGTCATGGCCCGCTATCGCCCAGATCGAAGGACACCTTCATGCTCAAAGGAAAAACCGCGCTTATCACAGGGTCCACCAGCGGCATCGGCCAAGGGATCGCCGAAGCGTTTGCCGCTAAAGGCTGCAACATCGTCCTCAACGGTTTCGGCGATGCCAAGGAGATCGAGAAACTGCGGGCAAGGATTGCCGCCGAGCATGGCGTGACCGTTCGTTATGACGGCGCCGACATGAGCAAGGGCGACGCAATCACCGCGATGATGGACAAGGCGATCGCCGAGTTCGGTGCGGTCGACATCCTGGTCAACAACGCCGGTATCCAGCATGTCGCGCCGATCGATGAGTTTCCGATCGAAAAATGGGAGGCGGTGGTCGCCATCGACCTGATGTCGTCCTTCTACACGATCCGCCGTGCGCTCCGCGCGATGAAAGAGCGAAAATGGGGCCGCATCATCAATGTCGCCTCAGCACACGCTCTCGTCGCCTCGCCCTACAAGTCAGCCTATGTCGCCGCCAAGCATGGTGTTGCCGGGCTAACCAAGACGGTCGCGCTGGAAGTCGCCGAGCAGGGCATCACCGTCAACGCTGTCTGTCCCGGTTACGTTCTCACCCCGCTGGTCGAAAAGCAGATCCCGGACACCGCCAAGGCGCGGGGGATTACCGAGGAACAGGTGATCAAGGACGTGCTTCTGGCGGCACAGCCGACCAAGCAGTTCGTGACCGTTGCCCAGGTTGCAGCACTCTGCGTGTTCCTGGCTTCCGACGATGCGGCCTCGATCACCGGCGCCATCATGCCGATCGAGGGCGGCTGGACGGCGCACTGAACCCCGAAAATGAGGAGCGAAAAGCTCATGAACAAGATCTCCCGAAATCCGCCTATATCCGAAGCAGTTACAGAGGCCAGCCGCCAGGCGGACAATCCTGCCAAGCGCCAGACAGTGCTTGTCCTTCAGGGCGGCGGCGCGCTGGGCGCCTATCAGGCAGGCGTCTACCAGGCGCTCGTCGAGGGCGGCATCGAACCGGATTGGGTTATCGGCACGTCGATCGGCGCCATCAACGCCGCGCTGATCGCGGGAAACGAGCCGACGGATCGGCTGCCGAAGCTCCGGGAATTCTGGGACGGCGTCAGCCGCAGCAGCCCGCTCGACGAGTTTTTCGCGATGATGGTTCCAAGCAACATCTTTGCCAATATGGGCACGGTGATGCGCGGCATACCGGGCTTCTTCGAGCCGAACCCAAGCGCCATGTTCGCGGTCAACCGCGAAGTGGGTGTGGAGAACGCCTCCTACTACACCACTGATCCGCTCAAGCGGACGCTGAATGACCTGATCGACTTCGACTACCTCAATCGGCGTCAAACGCGGCTCACTGTTGGCGCGGTCAACGTCAACACCAGCGAACTCAAATACTTCGACACGCGCGAGATGAGCCTCTCATCCGCGCATGTCATGGCTTCAGGCGCCCTGCCGCCGGCCTTTCCGGCGGTCTGTATCGACGGCGAGCCCTATTGGGACGGCGGTATCTATTCGAACACGCCGATCGAGGTCGTTCTGGACGAACGTCCGCGCCGGGACGCCCTGATCTTCGCGGTCAACATGTGGCAACCCCGCGGCACCGAGCCGAAGTCGATCTGGCAGGTGATGGGGCGGCAGAAGGACCTTCAATACGCCAGCCGCGGCAAAAGCCATGTGGCCCGGCAGGAGCAATTGCATCGTCTGCGACACGTCGTGCGCGAATTAGGGAAGCTCGTCCCCGACGAACGGCGCGAAGACCCGATGTTCAAGGAATTGGCCTCCTATGGCTGCCCATCCGTCATGCACCTGGTCAGGCTGCTTTCGCCGCGTCTCGATGGCGAGGACCACACCAAGGACATCGACTTCACTCGGGCAGGTATCCGCACGCGCTGGCAGGCTGGATACGAGCACGGGCAGCGCGTCCTCTCGGAAAAGCCGTGGGAATGCGACGTCGACATGCTGCAGGGCATCGTGATCCACGAGTCGCAAGAGTGAATTGTTCCAGCGCGCAGTCGCGCTGGACAAAGTTACGGAGACCCCGATGCAAATCATCACTCCCGGGATGCGGCTTGTTCCAGAAGCGGTGCTCGCCAACGACGCTGCGCTTTTCCGCAAAATCGCGGAAACGCCATCGCATACGGATCGGTCGCTGCATCGCGTGGTGATCGTCGGAGGCGGCGCCGGCGGACTGGAGCTTGCGACACGTCTCGGCCGCAAGTTCGGCAAGCGGCAGCTCTCGGTCACCCTGGTCGACCGCAACCGCACGCATGTGTGGAAGCCACTGCTACACGAGGTTGCCTCGGGCACCCTGAACGCATCGACGGACGCGATAGAATACATCGCGCATGCCAGCCGCCACCAGTATCGATACCGGATTGGCGAGGTCGTCGGCATCGACCGTGCCAAGCGCCAGGTCTTCGTCGCACCCAGTTTCGACGACGATGGCCGACAGATCATCCCGCCGCGGGTGCTCGGCTACGATACGCTTGTAATGGCCGTCGGCAGCGTCTGCAATGACTTCGGCACGCCGGGTGCACTCCGGAACGCAATTGCGCTCGATACAGCGAGCCAGGCCGCCCGCTTTAACCGGCGCATGATTGACGCCTGCCTGCGGGCCAACGCGCAATACGATCAGTTGTCGCCAGGGCAGCTTCATTGCGTGATCGTCGGCGCTGGAGCCACAGGCGTCGAACTGGCGGCCGAGTTGCACAAGTCGATGCGGGAGATCGCTTCGCACAACCTCGACAACATCGATTTCGACAAGCTGATCCGCATCACGATCATCGAGGCGGGGCCGCGCATCCTGCCGGCCTTGCCAGAGCACATGGCGCGTGCTTCCGCGCGTCTGCTTCGCGACCTCGGAGTCCAGATACGCTGTGGGATCAAGGTCACCGAAGTGACGGCCGATGGTGTCAGGCTCGGCGACAGGATTTTTGTCGCCGCCGAGCTTGTCGTCTGGTCCGCCGGAATCAAGGCACCGGATTTCCTCAACCATCTGGACGGTCTCGAGACCGACCGCATCAATCGTCTGATTGTCGATGATACGCTACGGGCCAAGGGCGACGAGAATGTATTTGCCATTGGCGACTGTGCCAACTGCGTTCTCCCTGGCGACGATAGCCCGTTGCCACCACGCGCGCAGACCGCCCATCAGCAGGCCGACCACCTCGTCAAGGTCATAGCCGCGCGCGTCAAGGGACAACACTCGCCGGCGTTCCGCTACCGCGACTACGGCTCACTGGTTTCGCTCGCAGACTATGGTGCATTCGGCAGCCTGATCGGCGGATTGAAGATCGAAGGTCTGCTTGCCCGACTGATGTATCGCTCTCTCTACAAGATGCATCTGAAGGCTGTGCACGGGACGTTTAAGACCGCGCTGGACACGATCGCCGCGATCCTCGCGCGCCGCACCAAGCCTCGGGTCAAGCTGCATTGAATCTCGTGAGGGCAAGACGGTGGAAAACTACGATGTCGTGATCCTCGGCGGCGGCAATGCCGGCATGGGCGTGACGGTTGCGACACGCGCGGCCGGCCTGTCGGTGGCGATGGTCGAGGCGCGCGATCTCGGCGGCACTTGCCCCAATCGTGGATGCACGCCGAAGAAGGTTCTCGTTGCAGCCGCGCATGCACTGCACGATATCGAGCGCGCCGGCCAGCATCGGATCGCTGTCGGCAAACCGGAGCTTGACTGGGCGGCGTTGATTGCCTGCGAGAAGGACATCATACGCAACATTCCGGATCGTCTCGCCGCGGTGATGGCCAAGCGTGGCGTCGATGTCATTTTCGGCAAGGCTGCGTTCATTGGCAGCCATGTAATCAGTGTCGACGGACGCAGGCTCGAAGCGAAGAAGATCGTGATCGCAACCGGCTCGAAGCCCCGATCGTTGCCTATCTCGGGGGCCGAACATATGACCACCTCGGACGATGTCCTGAATGATCCTGTGCTGCCTCGCGATGTCGTGTTTGTTGGCGGTGGCGTCATCGCCTTCGAGCTCGGTCACGTTTATGCGCGTGCCGGCGTCAAGGTGACGATCCTCGAGGCGCTGCCGCATCTGCTCGGCAGCCTCGACGCCGACGCTGTCACGCAGATCCGCAATGAGAGCGAGCGCATCGGCATTCGGCTGTTCACTCGTGCCTTGGTCAAGCGGATCGACAGCATCAACGGACGCTTGCGCGTGACCTTCGCGATCGACGGCAGCGAGTCCACGATAGACGCCGATCGGGTGGTGAACGGCGCAGGGCGGGTTGCCAATGTCGATGAACTCGATCTTGGCGCGGGCGTTGTCGTGCAGCGGGAAGGGCGCATTGAAATCGACGAGCACCTGCGCTCGCGCTCCAATCCGGATGTCTATGTCTGCGGTGACGCCGTGTGGAATTCACCACAACTGTCACCCGTAGCGACCTATGAAGGAACACTCGTCGGTCGCAATATTGTCGACGGGCCCATCCACCGGCCGGACTACGCCCAGATACCGGCGTCCGTCTACACGATCCCGGCCGTCGCCAGCGTCGGGCTGACCGAAGCCAAGGCGTGGGAGCAGGGGTTCGCCGTCAAGGTTTACGCGAATGACATGCAGGACTGGCTGTCAGCCAGAACCCATGCCGAGACTGCGGCGTGGTCGAAGATCATCGTGGAGACGACGACAGACAAGATCCTCGGTGCCCATATGGTGGGGCACGCGGGTGAGGAGCTGATCCATTTGTTTGCGCTCGCGATGAAGCACGGCATTACGGCGTCGCAATTGTCCGATGCGGTCTACAGTTTCCCGACATTTTCCGCCGACATCAGGAACATGATGTAACGAATTCGGGACGAGATGCGAACAAACAACGACCGTCGGATGCGAGAATGCATGCAGCTTATCGAAATCATGCACAAAGGGCATGGCCGCGGCCGGGTGTTTTCGATGATAGGCTAGCTGCGAAATGCGAAAGTGCCCGAATGGCTGCCGATGGCGAGAATATGACGTTCGAACAATCCGTCCAGGCGGCCATTGAGCTTGATGCGCCGTTGAACGAACGGCTGAACGTGATCGCAAGGGCCGTCCGCCGCCTCAATGCCGATTTTGCCGATGCGGTCGACCGTCTGGTAGCACGCTTGCAGGACCAGGGGGCAGGGGCGATCTCGCCAGCCCCCGGCGACCCGATGCCGGCGTTCCTGCTGCCTGACGACAACGGCAAACTGATCAGTCTCGCGAGCATCCTGCAACAGGGCCCGGCCGTCATAACCTTCCAGCGTGGTCACTGGTGCCCCTATTGCCGGTTGAACGCGATCGGCATCGTCGAAGCCCATCAGGAGATCGCAGCGCTGGGCGGCCAGGTGGTCGCAATCATGCCCGAACGGCGCAAATTCGCGAAGGCCATGAAAGCGGCCGTCGGCGCCGAGTTTCCATTCCTGACCGACATGGACAATGGCTATGCCCTTTCGCTCAATCTCGCGATCTGGATCGGGGCAGAGATGGAGCGGTTGATGGGCGTTGCCTATGATCTGCCAAATTACCAGGGCAATGCCAGCTGGTTCCTGCCGATCCCGGCGACGTTCATTGTTGGCACGGACGGGTTGATCACAGATCGGTTCGTCGACCCCGACTACCGTCGGCGCATGGATATCGACGATCTGATTGCGGCGCTCAGGCGGGCTCGCTGACGCCAAAGGGTGACCAGTCCGTCGAGCGCAACAGATTGAGCAGTGTCGTGGCGACCGGCGAACGGTGACGACCGGCGACCGCATAGATCGAGACGATCCGCGAAATTTCGACGTCCCGCAGCTTGAGCCTGCGGATATTTGCCGACCGAGGCGCTGTCGCCGAGACGAAGCCCACACCGGCGTTGGCCTCCAGCAGCGCCAGCAGATCGTGGTCGGTCTCGACTTCATGCGCGGTCCGTGGCGTCAGCCCTTTCGCAGCGAGGCAGTGCGACAGTTCTTCGCTTGTCTCCCAATCGATCCGGCTGAGGAACGGCTCTGCAGTAAGCTGGCTGAGGGCAACGTCGGATTCGTTGCGACGGGCAAGCGGGTGATCGGAATTCACCACCAGCTCGATTTCCTCCTGAAAAAGCGGCCAGGTGTCGAGCCGATCCCAGGCCGGCCCGAGTGGGCCAGCCACCGCCAGTTCGACGTCGCCATTCTTCAGCGCTTCGACCACCGTCGTCGGCGAGCCGCGGCTGATCTTGAGGTGCACTCCCGGATAGGCGCGGAAAAGCTCGCTGAATGGCGAAACCAGAAGCGCTATGTTGACGCTGTTGGAGATGGTGACGTTGAGAGGCGCCACGTCGCTGCTTTGCACAGCTTTGGCAAGCGATTTGGCGGAACTAGCTGCGTCGTAGCATTGCTGCAGCAATGGCAGCATGCGTCGCCCAAGTTCGGTCAGGTGGGAATGCTGGCGCTCGCGCCGAAGAAGCTCGCCGCCGAGTTCGTCTTCAAGCGTCTTGATGGCGCGTGTCAGCGCAGGCTGGGTGACGTTGCACTCTTCAGCCGCTCTGGTGAAGTTCAGTGTGCTGGACAGGGCCAGAAAATAGCGGACCTGCTGCATCTCCATGAACTTTCGCCCCCTCAGCGAAATCCGATTCGTCAGGCATAGCTAGCTTTTATCTATGCTAACGCAACAGGACGCTAAGGCAAAGGCGGAGGGCTTGCGGAGGCGAAACGGGGCAATCGGGCTCTGAAGTGCCGCCGGCTTTGGCCAGCGGGTTGTCGGTGACTCTTGTCACATCCTCGCCTGGATTCCAACTTTGAGGTCCCGAAGGTCGTGCTCAGCTGTGCAGATGCCTCGTGACATCGAGACCTCCTTTCAAGGCAGGCTGGGGCCTGCAAAGTCAGTCGTGATTGCAAGTAAGCCGTATGGTAGCGGCGGGGTTTTGAACCCCCGAGGCGAAACGTATTTATTATCAATGAGTTGAGAGAAATCAAGATTGCCTAGGGCGCCGTCCTGAACTCTCTCGTCAAAAAATCCGTAACAATATCAGTTCGTTAGATGACCGTATTGGTAGCGGGAGAGCGCTAAACGAATCTGGGAAAGGCAGTGCCCTCCGAAGGCACGCCCAGACACGGCCAGCTAGCCTCTGCCTTCAAAGGATCGTCCAAGATGATATAGTCGGCGCGGAGGCTGGTCAGCCTACGGCCTACCGATTTGGACAGGCGGCCCGCCCTTGCGGTGAGCGTGACCTCAAGAAGCGCTGATGTCGGACAGTCGGCTGGACCGTGTGGAAGATATCCATCTGGATCACCACCTGAGGTAAAGCGGAATATGGAGAACAGGGCGATGGGATTTTTCTCTGACCTGAACAAAAGGCTATCGGATAACATCTACGAGCACGGTCACTACCTGACCGATCCTCATGCAGACGATCGAGAGAAGCTGGAGGAGACGGTTGAACTCCTGATGCCGTTCGTCCGGTCAGAAGCACGCGAGCTGGTCAGAAGGCAAATCCTCAAACTTATCGCTGAGAACAAGCATAAGGACCTCAGCCTTTAGGGACTGATCGGAAGGTGAACTAAGACTTGGACGGTCGCGCCGCCGCAGCCCGTTCATCCTGGCAAGCGTTTGGTCGAAGACGGCGACTCTAGGCCGAAGCGACTGTCGCAGAATGGGTTGACAGCGAAGAGTCCAGCGTGTCGCATGCCCGCAAGAGGTAGCAGTGTTTTTGGGCCGGCTGCTCGCGTGGGCAAACGCAGAGCAAAGCGCCAGGGGACGACATTTCATGGATTTTGCCAACACTGGTCACGGCGCGGGGCCAGAAGAAAACGCCGATCCCCCCAAACCTGAGGCACAAAGTACCAAGCTGTTGATGCTTGGAGCCCTTGGCGTTGTCTATGGAGATATCGGCACCAGCCCTATCTATGCATTTCGCGAAGCGCTGCATGCGACTGAGGGACCGGTATCGCGTGCCGACGTGCTCGGTGTGTTGTCCCTCATCGTTTGGGCGTTGACGATCATTGTGACAATCAAATATGTCGCCTTCGTGCTGCGGGCCGACAACAAGGGTGAAGGCGGCACGCTATCGCTCATGTCGCTCGCCCGAACCGCCTATCCGAAAGGTGCACGGATAATCCTCGTGATCGGCATCTGCGGTGCGGCTCTTTTCTTCGGCGATTCCATCATAACACCAGCAATCTCGGTTCTCTCTGCGGTGGAGGGGCTCGAGGTAATAACGCCTGCGATGACCCCTTACGTCGTTCCGGTAACACTGGTCATCCTGGCCGTCCTGTTTTCAGTTCAACGCCTCGGAACCGGCAAAGTGGCAGCCGTGTTCGGTCCGGTGACCGCAGTTTGGTTTATTGCTCTTGGTATTGCCGGGCTTTCGCATCTGATCGATGACCCATCGGTGCTACTCGCAATCAATCCATACTATGCGATAGCCTATCTCGCCGGCGAGCCGGCCGGTGTATTCGTGACGGTCGGCGCAGTTTTCCTGGCAGTCACGGGCGCGGAAGCCCTCTATGTCGATCTTGGCCATTTTGGGCGCCGGCCTATCGTACTTGCCTGGTTCTCCATAGTGTTTCCATGCCTTTTGCTGAACTATTTCGGGCAAGGTGCATTCGTTCTGGCCAATGGCGGGAACCCGCACAATCCGTTCTTCCAGATGCTGCCGGAATGGGCGCTGATACCAATGGTCGGGTTGGCAACAGCTGCCACCGTGATCGCCAGCCAGGCGGTGATTTCTGGCGCTTTTTCGTTGACCAGGCAGGCCGTACAGCTCAACCTTCTGCCCAGAATTGAGGTTCAGCATACGTCGGAAATGCAGTCGGGTCAGATTTACATGCCACGCGTCAACTTGCTTATCGCCATGGCGGTTATGGTTTTGGTGGTTGGCTTTGGCAGTTCCAGCTCACTGGCTTCGGCCTACGGGATATCCGTAACGGGTGAGATGCTGATGACGACGATCCTGCTGTTCGTCGTGATGCGATGGATGTGGAACTGGCAGCTCAGGGTTGCGGTAGCACTGGTCATTGTGTTCGGCACGATTGATACGGGGTTTTTCCTCGCCAATGTCGTCAAGATCCTAGAAGGCGGCTGGGTATCGATTACGGCTGCCGGGATCATGGGACTGATCATGGCAACTTGGATCCGCGGTAGCCGCTATCTGTTCGAAAAAACCCGCAGGAACGAGATCCCGCTCGATTTGCTGGCCGGCAACCTTCTGAAGAAGAAGCCCCATCTCGTTCCAGGCACTGCAGTATTCCTGACCAGCGATCCGACAAGCGCGCCGACGGCGCTGCTGCACAGCCTGAAGCACTACAAGGTGCTGCACGAGCAGAACGTCATTCTTTCAGTGGTCACGGCGCCGCAGCCGGTCGTCCCTGACAGCGACCGCGTCAAGATGGAAACGATCAACGAACTGTTCATGCGGGTGACGCTGACCTTCGGCTACATGGAACAGCCCAACATCCCGCGCGCACTGGCGATCTGCCGCAAACAGGGATGGAAGTTCGATATCATGACGACGTCCTTCTTCTTGTCGCGGCGTTCGCTCAAGGCCTCGCCCAATTCCGGCATGCCGCTGTGGCAGGACAAGATTTTCATCAATCTTGCGCGCACGGCTGCCGACGCAACTGAGTACTTTCAGATTCCGACGGGTCGCGTCGTGGAGATCGGTACGCAAATGGCGGTCTAGTTCAGTCGCCGCATCCGCGTCTATCGCTGGAGCACGAGCACGCGCAGCTCTACATCTATGCTAGACCCGCCTATGTCGTTTTCAAGCGTGTCGGGCGTCTAGCGCGTCAGATCGCTTGGCTGGGGTGTTGCAGTAATCGGAATCCTTTTGATCCTCCTGGCGTTGAGGTGAGTCATGACCATGCCATCCATTCGACGAATGACCCAAATTTCTGTCGGACTCCTGCTCGTTATCGTAATCCGTTCACTCGGCGAGGTGCTTCGTCTTCACTATGCTGTCGGTGATCGCCTGACCGACGTACAGGTTGGCCCATTTGTGATCGGGGCTCTCGTCGCTGCAGTTGCGGCACTCGCTGTTGTTACTCTTCATTTTCTGCATCTCGACAAAACCGGCCTCGTGGTGACGATATCGACGGTCGTGGCCCTGCTGATCTACAAGGTAATCGCTCTTGGTTGATTTGCCTTGAAGCATTGGTTTTTCGCAAATCATGTGAGGCAAGCTGCGTCGTTGGAGCGCAATGTCTGTGACCTCTTGGCGTTTAAGGGTGCTGCCCCCTCATTGTGATTGGTGTCGGAATCTGCCCAGACGTGCGGTATTTGGTCCGTTGACGCGATCGTCCTGTCCGTTCCTTTCGAGTACCAGTGGCACCTCTGAGGGGGGCAGACCCAATCCTGAGCTTCTCGCTCTCGAGGCAGATCAGCCAATCACGTGTTCAAGGAAACCTACTCTGGATCAGTTGACGTAGGACCAGATGGCAAAGCCATAGCTATCAACGCCCCATTTATGTGGGGTGGATTTATCGGGCCCACGCGAGCATACTGCCTCATTGCGTTCCTTTAATGAGGAATAGGCCGATGCGTCTCGGTGCAAGAAGCGTTCCGATCGAATACTATATACTCAGGATCGCCGCACCCGCTGCCGAGCGACCTGGTGAAAGCCAAGTCGTCGGATACCTTGCTGACAGACCAATCTTTTCGGCTGTCATAGACACCTTCGGCGACCACTATCACTACGTCGGACTTGCGCCGCGCCTTGGAGATGGGCGCTACGATGTCGAAACGCTTTCTCCCGGCGAATGGATTGTCGAGCCAGGATTGATCTACAGATCAAAGGACGGGGAGCGTTGAAGCAATGGCCGGCGCGACATCGAAGCTGCGAGGAGACATCGCGCTGTTGCCGGATGCCAATCCGCTTTTGGGCTCCGCACTATGGGAGGTTGCGGCCACGGTACGATACCTTGCTTCGTTTGCGATGACAGCCGTCGCGGCGGTCGTGGCTGTCGGCGTCGACAGCCGCGTGGCGATCCCGAACATCTCCCTCGTATTTGTGGTGCCGGTGATCGTGGCTGCCATTAGCTTAGGCTTAGGCCCCTCCCTCTGTTCGGCGATACTTGGGGCTCTCGCCTACAATTTCTTTCTGACCGAGCCTCGCTATACGCTGATCGTCGACGACCCGGCAAATGTCTGGGCGATCGGACTGCTTTTTGTCGTCGGACTTATCGTGAGTGCCGTTGCCTTTACCTCCCGGCGCAGGGCAACCGACGCGGCGCTCCTGAGAAGGCAGGCGACCGTGCTGCAAGGCTATAGTCGTGACGTCGTGGCCGCCGACAATACGAAGGCGATCGTCTCGATTACTGCCCAAGCCCTTGCAGCGCTCTTCCAAGTCCCAGTCGTGGTCATTCTCGTCGTTGAGGGCAAAGACGCTTCCGTCGAAAGAGTCGGCGATATCGAGCCTCAGGAGGCAGAGATCGAGGCCGTGCGATCGTCGTTGGCCACGGGACTTTTCTCGCCCGCCGGAGTCTACCCGGCGTTGGCGTCGCGCTTTGACTTTTGGCCTGTAGCAACGGCGGAGGGCCAGGGCGCCGCCATTGGACTCGCATTCGACCCCGATGAACGTCCGTCGGCGCCTGCCACGTTGGTCGATATCGTGGGGCGTTTTTTAGCCCTGGCCCTTGACCGTCAGCATTTCCGGGACGGAGCGAATGTTCGGCCGTAAAGCTAAACCCAGGGGAACGAAACATAGCAAAGGTCCGCGAACCAACCGCCTGCTGGAACAGCCGGTGAATTGACAAGGGGGACAACCGATGGCTGGAGAAACCAAGAAGCATGAAGGTGGTGTCTCCTATCACACCCCTGGTGCTGAATATTTCGAAAAACGCGGGCTGAAGCGCCATGCCGGCGTGTTCTCGCTGTGGGCACTTGGCGTCGGAGCCGTCATCTCGGGCGACTTTTCAGGATGGAACCTTGGTTTCGCCGTCGGCGGCTGGGGCGGCATGTTCATTGGGACTGTGCTGATCGCCATCATGTATCTCGGCCTGACTTATTCGATTGCCGAAATGAGCCCCGCGCTGCCGCACACAGGCGGCGCCTATTCCTTTGCGCGCACGGCGTTCGGTCCGTGGGGCGGTTTTATCACCGGCATTGCTGAGAACATCGAATATGTGCTCACGCCGGCGGTCGTGGTCTATTTCATCGGCACCTACATGACGGCCATCACTGGCACCCCGGATGCCTGGCAGCCGATCTGGTGGCTCATCGGTTACTTGGTCTTCGTTGGGCTGAACGTGCGGGGTGTTGCACTTTCCTTCGGGGTAACGGTCATCGTCACGCTCATCGCGTTGGCAATCCTGGTGTTCTTCTTCATCAGCGCGCTGGCATCCGGTGACTTCAACTTCGCCAAGAATGCGATGAACATCGGGATTGCACCCGACGGAACCGCTATGGCGCTGCCGGACGGGCACGGACCGTTTCTGCCGTTCGGTCTCAGGGGCATTTTCGCAGCCTTGCCTTTCGCGGTCTGGCTGTTCCTCGCCATCGAGCAATTGCCACTTGCCTCGGAGGAATCAATCGACCCCAAGCGCGATATGCCGAAAGGCATCATGCTCGGCATGTTCACCCTCCTGGCGACGGGCTTCCTGATCCTGATTATCAACCCGGCACTGCCTGATGGGGCGTTTGCCTACGGAACCTCCGGCGAGCCTATCCTCGATGGCTTCAGGGCGATCTACGGAACGGGCTGGGCGAAGATCCTCGCGCTGTTCGCTGTCGCAGGGCTGGTGGCGAGCTTTCATTCAATCATCTTCGCCTATGGGCGACAGATATATTCGCTCAGCCGCGCCGGCTATTTCCCGCACTTCCTGTCGGTGACCCATGGCGAGCACAAGACGCCCAACGTTGCGCTTGCCGCGGGCTCACTAGTGGGCTTCCTGGTGATGGCGGTGATCTGGTTCGCCCAGGGCGGCGAGGCAGCCGGCACCTATATTGGCGGCACGCTTTTGAACATGGCTGTGTTTGGCGCCATGTTCTCATACCTGCTGCAGGGGCTGACATTCCTGCAATTGCGCCGCCGCTTCCCGCATATCGAACGGCCCTATAAAAGCCCCTTCGGCGTACTCGGCGCATGGCTCACCGTGATCATCGCCTTGATCACCATCGCCTTCCAACTCACCGACCCACTCTACCGGCAGGGCATCATCGGCGTCGCGGTCTGGTACGCGCTGGCGATTGTCTATTTTGGCGCCTATGGCCGCAAGACTCTGGTCTATTCGCCGGAGGAGGAGTTCGCCGTCAAGCAGCGCGAGGGTGCTGCCTCCATGTAGCGGTGCCAATCGAGAAAAAACCGCGCTCGCGCGGACATGAACCCGCGCGGGGGTACCTACACGAACTCCCCGCTTTTTTTGAGGGCCGGCCCTATCGGAGCCCGCAGTTGGTCGAACCCACGGCAGAGTTTCGCCCGAAAGGAGCTTTCCATGCACGCTCTTAAGCTTGGGGTGGCATCTGCTTTCATCTTTTTTGGGGTGGGTACGGCGATGGCGCAAAGCTGCCGGAAAGATGCAGGAGAGGAGCAGGCGCAAGCCTACGTCGACCAGTGCCTCCAAGCGTCGCCAGATGCCCACCCGCCCTGCAATCCCGAGGATTCCTGTCAAACCATCATCGAGAAAATCGTAAGCGGCTGCGACTTGATGCAAGGTGAGGCACCTGATTTCTGCAGTGATTACGGGGATTAACCGGTTTGCAGCTATCTACCGCCGGATAGAGCCAAACCGGTGAATGCCTACATGGTAGCGATGCAGGATCGTTTGCGGTACAATCGACCTCCAGGCAACAACGAATGGTCGGGTGCCATGAGTAGAACCAACCAGGAGCAAGACCGGGGACTAGGTATCGATGCGGTTCTTGTCCTTTTGATAGCGTCTTTGATTGCCCTGTACATGGTTTTTGGCTAGCCAGTTCTTAAGTGGCTAGAAATCGTACAAATCGGCAGCAGGCCCGTGGCTGGACAGGGCCAGTGTGTCGAACTGGCGAAGCTATCAAAAACCGGTCGAAGGGGAGAATGATTGATACGTTCACGCAAAAAGAACCGATCTCGTATGCCAACGACAACTTCTTTCAAATTTCTGGCTTTAACCGACGTCCTTCTGGCAGGTCCGCCGACTTTCGCAGAAATGCCATTATCTTCGCTCGCATCCTTGTCGTAACCATCGTCGTGCTCGGCATTGAATGGTATCAGGGCATCGAGCCAACGGTCTCCCCGTCCATCGATTTCGCAGCGCAGCAATATCAATAGTACCGTGCGGGGGTCCATAGCTTTGTTACGCCGACCCATCGTGACCTCTTGCTTCGCGGTCTCGGCTGAGAGGTGAAACGATGTCTCATACCGTCCGGTCTGTCACAGTTTGGCATGTTTGGGGGTCATCGGTTCCGTACTTTCATTGAGTGCGCTTCCGGCTGCTGCCAAGGACTGCAAGATCGGGCATCCGGATAAGCTTGTCTTAATCAGCTGGTCTTCAAAACCCGGCAAGCTGGGTCCCTACATCGAATTTGCTTTCCGAAGCGATATGTCGAAATCGACCCGGTCGATCGATGCCACGCTGGTCTTTGAAGGTGTTGAAGGAAGCGAGCTTGCCAACCTCAAGCTCGATCCCGATATCAAGATTGCCGCTGGTGAGACGAAAACCATGAAAGATGCGATGATTGCAGGCGACCTCTTGGAAGCAACTGCATCGGAAAATGTGATCGCGAAAATCTGCACACGTTCGGTTGAATTTGACGACGGGACCTTCTCCGATTTCTAGGCAAGCGATTGTAACAGGTCGTGTATGGCCATAGTTCGCTGGCAGGCCGCGCCACGGTGCACACGAACGCGGGACCAGAAGATGCCATTGAGTTGGCGACGGTCATCTACAGGCGGCACGCCACGCGGCCTGTTAGGCAGCACCGGCTTTACGGCGGTCCATTCATAGTCGCTGAGTTCATAGCGCACGATTCGAAGCCCCAGTTTCGGAGCTTGAATCACGTCCATTGTCGCACCATCAACCCGCAACGACCCGTCGCGGAGCCGGTAATGCGCTCAGATTACTTTCGCTCTGGAGCCCTAAGCGGACATGGTTTAACGTGCCTCACGTATTTGCTCTGCAACTCATCGTTCACTTATGGGTCTGAAGTGCCGAGATTTGCTCGGTATCGTAGCGACGGCGAAGCTCTCCGATCGCTTTCGGATCCGGTGGCCCAGATCGCGAGACCATCTCGGCAAGCTCCTCGAAATAATGCTCATGCCCAGGTGGCGAGACCGTCATGATCACCCGCGCCGGCTTGTCCGTCGCATTGGCGATGTCATGGGGCACGCCCGGCGGGATGGACACGAATGTGCCGGGAACCGCTTGGACGGTCTCATCGCCGATCTGCCATTCGCACTCGCCATCGACAACATAGAAAGTTTCCTCCTGCACGCGGTGGACGTGACGGCCGGTGGAGAACCGTGCGGGTATCGTCCAGTCGAACATGCTCGTGTGCTTGGTGTGCTTTCCGGTCACGAGGAAGGCCATCGGCTGGCCGGCGAGCGTTACGCCCGTAAAATCATTTGGCCGCCGGATCACTGCATTTGCGGGCATGGCGCAACTCCCTGCTTGCTGTGAGCTCCGTCATCGAGGAGTCGCCCGTAGAGTGCATCCTGCCAGCTCGACATGTCGTGAAAGGCCTGCGAAAATGTTGCGAAACGTTTCCGAATGACAGTTGTTCGATCCATGTCAGCGATCTACGAGTTCGGCCCGTTTCATCTCGACTCAGGTTTCGGGATCTTGATGCGTGGATCAGAGTCCACTGGAATCGGCCATCGTGCCGCCGCCTTGCTTCAGTTGCTACTTGCTCGGGCCAACCAGCCGGTCGCGAAGGAGCTGCTGTTTCAGACCGCTTGGCCGGGACTCGCGGTCGAGGACAGCAACCTGACGGTCCAAATCGCCGCAATCCGCAAAGTCCTGGAAGAAGCCGGCGGCGCAGGGTGGATCGAGACCTTGCCGCGTCGGGGCTACAGGTACGTCGGCCCGCCGGTCGTATCCCGCCAACCTGACGTTGGCACCGAAGAGCCTCCTCCATCTCTGGCGTTGCCGGTCAAACCCTCCATCGTGGTGCTTCCCTTTGCCAATCTGGGCGATGAACCCGAGCAAGCCCATTTTACTGACGGCATGGTCGACGACATCATCACCGGCTTGTCGCGGGTCAAATGGATGTTCGTGATCGGGCGCGGCACGACCTTCTCCTACAAAGGGCGCATGGTTGCCCCCAGACAGGTAGGCCAGGAACTCGGCGTGAGATACGTGCTGGAGGGAAGCGTGCGCAAGATCGCCGATCACGTGCGCATCAACTGCCAGCTCGTCGACGCGACGAGCGCCGCTCAGGTCTGGTCGGAGCGCTACGATCGCAAGCTCGGTGATGTATTCGCACTGCAGGACGAGATCGCCTCCTCGGTCGTTGCCGCGATGGAGCCAGGGCTTCAGCGTGCGGAGATCGAGCGCGTCAGGCGTAGGCGGCCGGATAGCCTCGACGCATACGAGCTCGTGCTCAAGGCGCAACCTGACGTCGACTCTGGTATGCCGGAGCAGGTCACGCGCGCATTAATATGCCTTGAGCGCTCGCTAATTCTGCTCCCGACTTACGCGCTGGCACACGCGAACGCCGCCATGTGCCACCATTGCCTCTTTCTGCGTGTCGGCCTTAGGGAAGAAAATCGGGCAGCCTCGTTGCGTCATGCCGACGCCGCCATGACATTTGGCCAAGACGATGCTCGAGCCCTGACACTGGCCGGCTTTTCCGTCGGCATGGACGGCCACGACCGCGGTGGCGCATTCGCGGCCTTCGAGGCAGCATTGGCGTTGAGCCCCTCCTGCGCGCTCACCTACATTCTCGGAAGTGTTGTCGCTGGCTGGGCCGGCGAGGCGGAGCGTGCGATCGATTGGAGCGAGCGAGGCATCCGCCTCAGCCCATTCGATCCGTGGGCCTTTGCAGCCTACGACGCGCAGGCGCTTGGCTACTTTCGTGCTGGTCGATACGAGGATGCGGCCGGCGCGGCCCATAAATCCATCCGGGCCAATCCGGTCCACAGCATCACCTACGTGCAATTGGCCGCAGCGCTTGCCAAACTTGGGCGCCTGGCAGAGGCGAGGGCGGCCGCGGGGCGGGTTCTCGAATTGCACCCCACGTTCCGCTACAGTCGGCAATTCTCCGGCGTCAACTGTGCGCCAGCTCTGGCGGCCTCCATGGCTGAGGCACTCAGCGCCGCTGGGCTGCCGGAGTAAGGATTCAATTGCCGTATTCCGGCCTTGGCGGTCCCGAAAGTTTTTTTACCAAGCGTTGCCGGCCGCCTGCTCAGCGATCGCACAATTGACTGCAATGGATGAATGGATTGTTGAGCCAGGGTTGATCTACGGATTAGTGGGATTTGTGAACTCGCGCCTGGCTGCCTGAACTGCAGCGCGACTGGAAGCGGCACCAGACGGGTCTCCAACCACAGATTGCCTTCCGCTCTACCGAGAGGCCGGCCCTAATCAGGCTTTTTGCGGCTGCGAAATCAGGGAGCTTGATCCGGAAATGACAATTGGATGGTCAAGCCAGCAGGGAATCCTACCGAAATTCCCGAGACCCGAACGAAAGGATTGGAAGCCAGTCTATCGCGAAGGTCCATCGCCCTCGTAACGGCCTTTTGGAGGTTCTCACGGAGCTCCTCTGGAGCGACTTCGCCATTAGAAATCTGATACGACGGGAGCGTCTCCTCGATAAATGCAACGTCGGTCGCAACTTGCGCGATCGTCTCTTCCCTGCTCATCTGATGCTGGGCTAACGCAGGATAGGCCAACAACCCTATCACGCAGGTTGCGACGAGGCGCTTCAAGACTGACTTCCTTCTGACCATACCTGTTAGCATCGCGCACCCCAAGGACGCATGCAAGTTGGGATGGTTCGCGACTTGGAGGTTACATGGCCGGCACATCACGAAAGTATCCCATGTCTGAACGCCTGAAAATGATGCTCTGGCGGAGTTCTCATGGCACGACCCAGGCGACCTTTGCCGAAGACGCGCACCGCTGGAGAGTGCTTGGCCTTCTTTGCATCGCTGTTGTCCTGTCGCTGACCACGTGGTTTTCGGCGACCGCGATCACGCCCGAACTGGAGGCTGCATGGCACCTGACCGGAGCAATGGAGGCCTGGCTGACCAATGGCGTGCAGATCGGCTTCGTAACCGGCGCGCTGGCGTCCAGCCTCGTCAATCTGCCCGATGTCGTCAGGCTGAATCGGCTGATGGCGGTATCCGCCTTGCTGGCCGCTGCCGCCAATGCCTGCCTGCTGTTGCAGCCGGGGCCGGTCGGGCTCGTCGCCGCGCGTATCCTTACCGGCATCGCGCTTGCCGGCGTCTATCCGCCAGCGTTGAAGCTTGTCTCGACATGGTTCGTGCGGAGCAGGGGCTTGGCACTCGGCGCCGTCATCGGCGCGCTGACGCTGGGTTCCTCGCTGCCACATCTGTTCCGGGCGCTCAGCGGTTCGCTCGACTGGCAACTGGTGGTGCTGGCCGCAACCGTTGCGACCCTCATCGGTGCCGCGATATTCTGGTTCTTCGCCAGCGAAGGGCCGTATCCGTTCGGCAAGACGGTCTTCGATCCTCGCCAGATCGGCGCGATCTTCCGTGACAGGCCGCTGGTGCTGGTCAATATCGGCTATCTCGGCCACATGTGGGAACTCTATGCCATGTGGGCCTGGCTGCTCGCCTATGCCCGCGCGGCGCTTGAGGCGCAGCAGCATGCTTCGTCGGCTCTGGCGTCGCTGCTGACGTTCTGCGCAATTGCCGCCGGCGTGGGCGGCTGCCTGCTCGGTGGCGTGTTGTCCGATCGCTTCGGCCGCAGCCTGACCACGGCCGGGTTGATGATCGTGTCAGGGCTTTGCGCGCTGGCCATCGGCTTTGTCTTCGACGGACCTCTCTGGCTGTTCGTCCTGGTCATTGTCGTCTGGGGCGTGTCGATCATTGGCGATTCCGCACAGTTTTCGGCGGCGGTCACCGAGCTTGGCGACCGGCGCTTTGTCGGCACCGCGCTGTCGGTCCAGCTTGGGCTTGGCTTTGCCCTCACCGTGCTGGTCATCTGGCTGGTTCCGCATGTCGCGGCGTTGCTTGGCGGGTGGCGTTGGGCGTTCCTGCTTCTGGTTCCTGGACCATTGACCGGTGCTGCAGCAATGCTTGCCTTGAGGCGCCTGCCCGTCGCCGCAAAAATGGCTGGCGGCAAGCGGTAACTCTATGCGCCTTGCCGGCTTGCAAGAATAGGATCATAGCCGACGCATCCGTTTCATGCCCTTCAGCCTGCTGGACGCGCGCGTGACGAACACGCACGTTTCTGCGTGATGCGCAGCCAGCCCCGCACGACGGTCTGAGATGCAGACTTGATCGACCTCGTGCGTGTGTTAGGTCGAGCACCACATTGTAGGGACCGATATGGCCGGAACATCGCGAAAATATCCCATGCTGCGGCGTTCGCGCGCGATGTGGGGCTCACGACGCGTCTGGCAGCCCCGCCTGGTGTTCTGGGCCGGTGCGATTGCCATTGGCTTGATCAGCGTGCTGTTCGCGGTGATGGCCGACAAGGCGCAAAGCCTTTTCCACGTCATCATCGGCAATCACGGCGGCTGGCGCAGCTACCTGCCGCTCGCCATCACGCCGCTCGGTTTCGTCGTCTGCGCATGGTTGGCCCCAAGGCAGCGGCATTCCGCAGGCGATCGCCGCCCGGCATCTGCGCGACGACGACGACCGCAGCCACATTCTCTCGCTGCGGCTGGTCGTCGGCAAGATCGCGCTTACCATCGTCGGCCTGTTCTGCGGCGCCTCCATCGGGCGCGAGGGCCCGACCGTGCAGGTCGGCGCGTCGCTGATGCTGCAGGTGGCGCGCTGGGGTGGCATGGCACAGGCGCGCGGCCTGATCCTCGCCGGTTCGGCAGCCGGCATCGCGGCCGCCTTCAACACGCCGCTTGCCGGCATCGTCTTCGCCATCGAGGAGATGGGCCGCACCTACGAGGCGCGCACCAACGGGCTGGTGCTGACAGCTGTGATCCTGGCCGGTCTCGCTTCGCTCGGACTGCTCGGCAACTACACCTACTTCGGCGTGTCGAAGGAGACGATCTCCTTTGCCGCCGACTGGCCCCTGGTGATTGCCTGCGGCGTCATCGGAGGCGGTTTCGGTGCGCTGTTCTCGCTGCTGGCGCTAAAGGTGACACGGCAGATCCGGCGCTGGAACGCATTGCAGCCTTTGTGGCGTGCGCTGCTGGTCGCTGCCGTTTGTGGGCTGGCGGTTGCGATCATCGGAATCGCCTCGGGCGGCCTGACCTTCGGCACTGGTTACGCCCAGGCGCGTAGTGCTGTGGAGGGCACGCCGCTGCCCTGGTTCTTCTTTGGCGTGAAATTCCTGGCCGGGCTGCTCTCGATGATATCAGGCATTCCCGGTGGTATCTTCGCGCCGTCCCTCGCGGTGGGCGCCGGCATCGGCAGTTCGCTCGCCCTGATATTCGGCGCCAGCACAGGTGTCGCGGCGCTGCTCGGGATGGCCGGGTATTTCGCCGGTGTGGTTCAGGCGCCTATGACGGCGTTCGTCATCATCCTCGAGATGACAGGCAACCACGACAACGTCATCGCGCTGATGTGCGCGTCGATGCTGGGCTACGGCACGGCGCGCATGATCTCGCACGAGCCGCTCTATCACGCATTGTCGCGGGTCTTCATCGCCGAAGCGATCAGGCGACGGCGAGCAGACCCGACCGCTGTCGCCAAGACGTAGACGCTACAGCGAGGTGCATCGCGCCCATCAATCATGGTTCGCTAAGTACTAACCGCCGGCAGAAGCCGGCGGTTAGCTCGTTGCAACTTCCGTTGTCACATCGCCATTTTTTCACATTCGGCCTGAGCCTTCTTCGAAGACGTATCGATCATGAATGCCTTGCCCTTGGCGTCCGTCATCATCATCATGCAGTGCTTGATCGGCTTCGCCATCTTCATCATTTCGGCGCCCATCTTTGCGTCGGGCATCATGGTGCCCATATGCCCGTCGGGCATGATGGCCATCACTTCACCGCCTTTCATCATTGTCATCGTCCCCATCGCGTCCTCGGCGAAGGCTTGAGATGTGAATAGGCCGACGAGACCGGCTATTGCGACCAGTTTGAGTGAGTGCATTGCGTCCTCCATAAATTGCACCAGCGGCGCGGTGAGCCCCTTTTCTGGTTCGCACCGACAAGCAGGAAAGTTTCGCTCACACGAGATCGTGATGGTGAGGTTGGAAACCCGCTAGGTCGCTAGCCGTGCCTGACTCGAAGAAATTCACATTTGCGCGCGGCTATCCGTGTTTCCGATAGTCGGCCCGTACAATCCCGTCGTCAACGTTTTGTACGAGCGTAGGGGTAGTTGTCCCACCTGTTGGCGCCCAGCCTGACCGTCCGAGCCGGAAGCTTTTGCTCGTCGATCTGACGAATTTCACTTTGTCGAGGTCCCATGCCCGACACTCCAAATGGATCTCTGGCCGCTCGATGCGAATGAGATTGAAAGAATTTGCTTCTTGCCGGCGGCGCGAGGAAATCGCTGTGCCCGCTTGGATCAATAGGGCGGAGTAGCCTTCGATATCGCATCGGACCGCACTCGAACCCATGCGGTTCAGATGCAGATGCCCCGACAGGATCACATCGACGCGGCTTTGTGAAAATACTCCCATCGCCATCCTCGCCCGCCCTACGATACCGTCATCGTCATTCGCACTGGCCCCTTCGAAGGGATGGTGTGTCACCACGATCCGTGTCGTCTCATCCGGCTGATCGGCAAAACTTCGTCTCACCCACGCGAGCTGCTCGCCGTTGATACGGCCTCCCTTGATCGTTAACGACCGAGCGGTGTTTATCCCAGCGACGGCCAACTCCGGATCGGCATAGAACGGGTCGGTATCCGCCGTGATATAGCGCTTGTAACGCGACAGCGGCGTGAAGGCGCGCGCGAACAGGTTGTAGAGCGGGACATCATGGTTACCTGGCACGACGAGCTGCGGGTATGGCAATGTGTCGAGAAATGCCCGTGCCTGCACGAATTCTTTCTTGCGAGCGCGCTGCGTCATGTCTCCCGAGACGACAACAATATCAGGGTCGGCTGCGCGAACCTCGGCAGCGAGTGCATCGGATACTGCCTGGTCAATCCTACCAAAATGCAGGTCGGAAAGATGGGCAATCGTCTTCATCAAGCCGAGACCTCACCAGCATCAGGCGTTTCGAGAGGTGGCCTTCGTCAAGACGGGTGCGAGAACCCGCAGTGCACCAGGCCGTATCCGATAATGCACCGGAGTTGTCGCCTCGACGGTTTCACCGTCCATCGCAATTCGCATGTGTCCTCGGCGCGCCCTGATCTCAAGACTTTGCAACCGGAATAGTTCCACATCGTGGACTGGGTCGATCAAACCGAAGGCGACCTTGAAGGGTAGTAGCGCAAGTCCCCACCAGGACTGTCGCTTCACGACGTAGACGCACAGTTCACCAGACGCGAGACTACTGCGGTGGCCGAGATTGCTCAAATCGTAGAAATTGTTGCCAACGAACACGCAGAGGGTCCGCTGTTCTCGCCCCTTGCCGTCGATTGAGATTCTGACCCTTTGCCAGGATGATGCCTTGAGCGTCAAGAGCAGCGCCGGGCCGAGAGCTGCAAGCTTTCCCATCCCTCTCCGCTTTTGCTCTGCGGATCGTTCGGCGACAAGAAACGGATAGATGCCGATGGACGAGTTGTTGATGAAGACCCGGCCGTTCACCTCCGCAACATCGATTTTCTGCACGTGGCCCGCCGCGATGGCGTCCATGGCCGCCTCCAGATCGTTCGACAAACCAAGATCCCTGGCGAAATGATTGAGGGTGCCTAGTGGCAGGATGCCAATCACAACATTCGTCCCCGAAATTGCCGAAGCCACGGAACCGATAGTGCCATCGCCGCCACCGACCACGAGCATCCGCGACTTCTTGCCACGAGACTTCGAGACTGCGAACTTCCGGGCCATCTCCGCGATCTCGCGGCCCTCCGCAAGGCGCACCTCAGTCTCGATCCCTCGCGCTTGGAATCCACTACGAAGGCGTTTTTCCAAGTCACCGCTGTCTGCGCCCTTGATCGAGCCAGCCCCTGCATTGAGGAGAACCAAAACTGTCATATGTGCCACTTGCAAAGGGGTGAAACTGGTATCTGCTAGTCATGCATCTGATAATTGCGAGGTGTCACTTCCAGGAGTCCTCTGGGTTAGCGGCTTGCAGCGCCTCCCTGCAAAGCTCCCGTTCCTGGATTGGTCGGATTACTTTCGTCGCGTGCCAGCAGAACTTGGCCATCCCAAACGGGGGTTGAACTTCGATCGGGCCGAGTTACCAGGCGGCCGGTTTCGAGAGACGCAGCAAGAAGGTCGCGAGGCCCGTTCGCGTCGGGCTGCGCCTGTGCCAGCGTGAAGAGCGGGAAGCGATTGCCCAGCCTCTCGTCGACAACGGACCCGATCCAGAGTTCCGTCAGATGTCCGTTTCGCAGGTCAATGTCGGTCGCCCACACGCGAAGCACAAAGCGCGAACCGGTCCCGCCCATCTCGCCGCGCGGATGGACCAGCGTCAGGCTCGGCAAGCGCCCGCGCTCCATATAGGGCGACGTTGGCAGGGCCATCGGATCGGGGCGCGGCGTGAACCAAGCGAGAGCGCCGGTCAACGTCCACGGAGCCGGCGAGCGCCAGCCCTTTTGCGCCAGATCGGCTTCGAGGCGTTCCAGGCTGCCTGCCCATTGGAATGTCAACGGTTCCTCGGCCTCGCCTGCGAGATCGATCCGCTGCACGGGCAATTGCTGCCAATCCTGCGTCCACCATTCGGCCACGAGGATCGACGGTGCCTCATATTGGACTGCGTAGCGCTCCATGTCTGCAGCGTGACGGCGATAGACATTGGCACCGCCTGCGACGACCAGGCCGGCGCAAGCCACGATCAAGAGGCCTCCGCCGCCCTTTTCGGACGGCTGATGATGCAAGTAGGCAATGCTGAGCAGTGCCAGCCATGCCGTCGCGAATGCCAGCCCGCCCGCCACGTCGGAAAACCAATGCGCGCCGAGGTAGAGCCGGGAGAAGGCGATCAAACCCACGAAAACGGCCGCCGCGAGGGCTACCGGGAGACCCCAAGCCGGTCGGACGCGCCGAGCGATCAGGAAGGCCAGGAAGCCGTACATGACGGCGTTCTCGGTGCTGTGGCCGCTGGGAAAGGAAAAATCACTCCAACCGGAATACAGGTTCTCGCTGGGACGCGCACGATGGAGGGCCACCTTGATGCCCGTGTTGATGGCCGCGGCTCCGCCAATGGCTGCCGCCCAGTAAGCGGCCGTGCGCCAGGCGCGTTTCCAGGCCAGCCACAGGAAGACGACAACGGCAATCGCGGTCACCACCACAGTGTCGCCCAGTTCCGTGAACCCCACCATCAAGGAATCGCCCCAGGGCGTTCGCAGGTCCTGAAGGATGCGATAGACTGCGGCATCGGTGCGTACCAATGGATCGCCGCTCACGACATCCTCGAGGATGCCGAAGAAGGTCCAGGCGGCGGCGACGAGTAGTAGTGCCAGCGCCGCGAGGATCTTCGTTTCCTTCTGGGCCGGATCGAGCAAGGAGCGGATTTGACGGCTCGTCCAGGTGTCGCGGGCACCCGCCCAGCCTCGCAGCCGCTCCAGATTGGCCAGAAGGATGGGAATACCCCGGCGTACCGCGTGACGCACAACCCAAACGATGACCCACAGGACAACGATCACCGCGACAAGGAGCACCGCGAGCCGGCCTGCGGCGGCGCCGGCAACGCTGAAATATGCGCCAACGAACACCCCAGGCAGGATGTGCGAAGGCGCCCAAGCAAGCGCCGAGAGGATGTTGGCGTAGTAAAACCGGCGGACCGGCATTTGCAACATGCCTGCCACGAGCGGAATAAAAGCGCGGACGCCAGGCGTGAAGCGCGCCAGAAAGACGCTCTTGCCGCCGTGCCGTTCGAAGAACGCCTCGCTGCGCGCGATGAGTTCGGGATATCGGTTGAGCGGCCACCGCAGCAGGATTTCACGGTGGTAGCGATGGCCCAGCCAGAAAGACAGGCCGTCGCCGACGATCGCGCCTAGAAAGGCTGCGATCAACATCGGCCAGAGCGTCAGCACGCCGCTCGGGACAAGAGCGGCAAGACCGACAATGATGGCCGTTCCAGGAACCACGGCGCCGATGATGGGAATGGACTCCGACAGAGCCAGCAGAAAGATCGCCGTGTACGCGAGATGCGGGTGCGAAGCGATGTAATCCGTGAGCGCCGAGAAAAAGGACATTCATGGTCCCTCATTCTGGCCGAAACTCCGCAGCCACGCTGTTCTTTCGATCGTATCCGATTGTTGCCGGGACGGTCTACTGAATGGGGCACCACAGCGGCGGGCGCTTTTGATGGTGCAGGTGTTCATTGGGAGTTTGCACCACTGATCAGCCCCGGCGGATTTGCGAAATCTTCGTGAATGAGCTGCTCGGAGCCAGGAATGAATTTCCCGTCATGGTCGTAGCGAAGCACAACGACAGTGTCGAAAACGTTGTCAGGCCAGTAACCGTCGGGTAGCAGCATGTGAGGGTCACCACCCAACGCTTCTATGATCTGTGGCAACGTGCCGTGATGCCAGGCAATCAGCACGGACTTTCCGTGGGCTTCGCTCGTCAACACATGAACAAGGCCTGCAAGGTCCTTGTTGCTGAATCTCAGATCGATGGGAATTCCAAGCGTCTGGCTCAAGGGCGTCAGTGTCAGACGCTCGCGCGCACTGTTTGGGGAATCGGCGGTCGCTATCAGCGTGTCGGGGCGAAACGCGACACCATTGAGCATGAGATGCTGAAAATAACCCACATAGGCCTGTGCGCGTGCCTCGCCCGCAGGAGACAGCCCCGTCCCGCTATCAGGCTTTTCGCCATGGCGTATGATCAGCACCGTCGCATCTGCGAGCCCCAGTGACGTCGTTTCGAGAGCGGCACTGGTGGAAACCGGCGTCACGAGCGACGGGATCAATAGCGCAAAGATACGGCCAAGCACGCTGGAGCGGTTAAACAGGTTCCGTGAAAAGGATTCGCGCGACATTTTTGGGCCTTCTCAACTTTGGGCTGCGGCATTTGCCATGACATGGCGAATTTCGCTGACGCTCATTTACAGAATTCCGGTCACCCATCGATCGATGCGGGTGCCCTCCCGATAAGCGATCCGGACCAGTCCGGCGGCGACAAGCGCGGTCGCGATACCGCCCAGGATGTCGCCGACATAATGGGTCCCGACATAGACACGGGAAATCACAAGGAGCAGGGCGGCAGCGAAGAACCACAGTGCCTTGCGGATACGTGCGTTGAACACGTAGCTGAAGACAATGGCAAAGCTGGCGGTGGCGTGGTCCGATGGAAACGACGGATCGGCGCTGGGCGCTATCAGGAGGTGTGAAACACCGGCATCATAGGGGCGCATGCGATGGACAAGGAGCAGAATGATCTGGTTGAGGGCCAATCCGACCAGGAACGACAGGCCGCAGGCGACCGCTACGTGCCTTTCGGATCGTACGCTGCCACCCCACCACCAAGACGCGACAACGGCAAGGATCAACAAGGGAACGCCGGCCTGCGTGACAACGACCATGAATAGATCGATCAGATTGCTGTGCCCTGAAAGGCTGTTGATCCAGCCCGTGACCTGCGCATCCAAATTCTCCATTACCATTCCATTCCGAAAATGAGTCCCGACTTAGTACCTGTCACTTTGAGGTTCATCGCCTCGCGATTCTGCGGCTCGTCAGGCTCAAGAACCGTGACGCGCACCCTTGAAGCCGCGAGACAGCGCATTCTCATGACGCCTCCCGCTTACCCAACCGCGTTTGAACAGGGAGCAGGCCGATCAAGGTCAGCAAGGTAAAGACAGCGCCTGCGAGGAAAGTGCCTTGCGGCCCCGTCGCATCCCAGAGGGCCCCTGCGGTCACGCTGGCAATGAGGAGCGCCAGCCCAGTGACGAGGTTGAACATGCCAAAGGCGGTTCCACGCAATTCCGCCGGAGCGGCATCGGCGATCAACGTTGCCAGCAATCCTTGAGTGAAGCCCATGTGCAGCCCCCAGAGGACCACTCCGAGGACAAGTCCGATTGCTCCCGGCGCGAAGGCGAGAAGCAGATCGGCTGCGAGGAGTAGAAACAGGCCAACGATCAGAACCGTCACGCGGTCTATGCGATCAGACAGAACGCCAACGGGATAGGCGGAAATCGCGTACGCAATGTTCATTATCACCAGCACAGCCGGAACCAGCATCAGCGGCAGGCCGATCGACTGCGCGCGGAGCACAAGAAAGGCCTCGCTGAAGCGCGCCAGGGTGAAGACGGCCGCGACGGCCACTACCCACCAATATGCCGCGCCGAGGCGGCCGAGTTCGCTGCGGCTGAAGGGCATGCGGATCCGACGTAAGCCTTCGGGTCGTTTTGGTTCCCGGACCGCAACAAGGATCAGGACGAAGGAGAGGAAGCCCGGAATGACCGCAATCCAGAACACCGCTGAGAACTGATTGGCGGTCAGCCACATCAGGGCGATGGCGAGAAGCGGACCGAAGAACGCACCGATTGTGTCGAGGGATTGGCGCAGGCCGAAGCTCGCGCCGCGCAGATGAGCCGGGCTGATATCGGCGACGAGTGCATCGCGCGGTGCACCCCGGATGCCCTTGCCAATACGATCGATGAAGCGCGCCGCGATCAGCCATCCGACCGAAGGAGCGAGCGGAAAGATCGGCTTCGTGAAGGCCGCCAGACCATACCCGAGTGCGGCTAGAAGTTTACGCTTGCCGAGCCAATCGCTCAGCGCTCCCGAGAACATCTTGGTGATCGAGGCCGTCGCTTCGGCGACGCCCTCGATCATGCCGACAGTGAGGGCAGAGGTGCCGAGCACTGTCACCATATAGACGGGGAGCAGGGCATGGATCATCTCCGAGGAGACGTCCATCAGCAGCGATACGAAACCGAGCGCCCATATTCCTGCCGGGATTTCTCGCCAGATCGCTTTGCGCCTTGATATCCTGTCCGTTTCGAATCCCGTCGTCACAGCCGAGGTCCTTATCGGTTCTCGTCATGGGCGTCGAAAACGCGCTGAGCATAGCTGTCGAGCAGCACCTCGCAGCCTCTTAGCCGCTCGGTGGCTTCGCTGGCTAAGGTTGCGTCGTAAAAATCGAGCTTTTTGATCTTCGCCAGCCAGCCTTGGAGCTTCTTCAGATCGGTGTCCTCCTCTTCGAGCTCGGCGTAGGTGAATTTGTTGATCGCGATCTCCTTGGCGATCTCGGTTTCGAAATCGGCACACCGACCGAGGAACTCACGATACTGGTCGTCACGATCCGCTTTGAAGCGGGACACCACTTTGTCCTCTTGGGCCCTGTCGAGGGCGATGGTCTCCAAGATGACGGATTCGCCACCCATCTCGGAAACGTCGTTCTCAAGCATCTTCAACCGGCGGACGTGATCGTCGGTCTTCGGCAGCAGGCACACGCCGTTCTGTAGATAGATCGCGCCCATGCTCTTTAGCCGCCGCCACAGGGCAACGCGCTTTGTGGCCGGCTCCGGCGGTACTTTGTACGTGAGAAGAAGCCAAGTAGGAACAATCATTGCTTCAAGTTAACGCAACGACCGTAACAAATCAACGGAAACCGATGGCATTCGCGCTACCTTTGGAAGCTTGCAGATGACGCGGCGCACCAGTGCCGGATCGCCGGTTACGAGGTCACCCTTGTCGAGCCGGACGAAAGACGGCGCACCCAGGCGGCTCGATCGGGTATCGCCAAATTGTTCCGCCGCGAAGGTTCTCGGTCTAATGCCTCAACCGATATGTATGGTCGAATATTGCGGCCTATGCCATGTTGCCCAGAACGGTTGGGAATTGGGCGTGGCACAAAACAAGGCGCTGGCCTTCGGTGGCGGGACAATCATTGGCGCACTGGGCGGATTGATCGGCCTTGGCGGCGCAGAGTTTCGTTTGCCGCTCCTGATCGGGGCGTTTCGGTTTGCCGCGCTGGAAGCCGTGATCCTCAACAAGGCGATGAGCCTTGTGGTTGTGGCATCTGCGCTGCCCTTTCGCGCCGGCACCGTGCCGTTCACCGAAATCGCTGTGCATTGGACCATAATTCTGAACTTGCTAGCTGGAAGCCTGCTCGGGGCGTGGCTCGGGGCAGGCTGGGCAACACGCCTCAAGTCGGAAAATCTCTATCGCGTGATAGCCGTTCTTCTCGTCGTTATCGCCACGATTCTGATGTTCGGCCACGATGCGAGGTCGGGCGCACCCCTTTTGAACGGGGTTGCGCAGGCCGTGGCTGGCATTGCCGCCGGGTTCGTCATCGGCGTCGTGGCATCACTGCTTGGGGTGGCCGGAGGTGAATTGCTTATCCCGACATTGGTGCTGCTGTTCGGCGCCGATATCAAACTGGCTGGGAGCCTCTCCCTTGCGGTAAGCCTGCCGACCATGCTCGTAGGCTTCACCCGGTACAGTCGAGACCAGAGCTTTTCCGTCCTCGGCCGGAACAAGACGTTCTTGCTTGTCATGGCGGCGGGCTCCATCGTCGGCACGCTCATCGGCGGCCTACTGCTTGGTGTGGTGCCGAGCCCATTCCTGCTGCCGGCCCTTGCTGTGATCCTGGTGATTTCGGCCGTGAAGGTTTGGAAGCATGGCTAGCCAGTCCCTGCGGACAACTGGCTTATCAGCCGCAACAGCCGCCGGCTTTGGAGGGCGCCGCCATATCCTTGAAGATCACGCAGTCCTGCCCGGCACCGCCGGCACAGGCGACGGTGCAGCGGGTCACGAAGCTCTCCAACCGACGTTCGAGCAAGCGCAGTTCGGCGAGCTTCTGTCGCACCTCGTGAAGATGCACCTGGGCAATGTCGCGCGTCTCGACGCAATCGCGGCTAGTGCTGATCGATAGCTCCAGGAGGATGCGCACCTGATCGATGCCGAAGCCGAAGTCCCGGCACTGTTTGATGAAAGTCAGCCGGGCCAGATCGTCGTCGTCATAGGTACGCTGACCGCCCGCCGTGCGATGGGCAGGAGGCAGCAAGCCGATCTCCTCGTAGTAGCGGATGGTGGGCGTCGTGACGCCGGCGGCCTTTGCAAGGGCGCCGATGGTGAGTACGCGGACGTGAAGGTTCATCGCAAAATATCCCTTGAACCTCAAGTTACTTGAAGGAGTACGCTCCTTCATGGTGGTGTGAAAGGGGAATCTTGTTGATGGATTTTTTCGAAAATCGAGTCGTCCTCGTCCGTTGGACGTCGGCAATGCTGGCGATCTCGGCACTTCTCTTCACTGCCGCCGTCTTCACGGAAGGGAGCGGGCATCGGGAGCCTGCGAGCATGGCGGCGCATAACGAAACTGCCGGGTCCCAGGAGCAGGGCGGCCATGATGAAGCAGCCGAAAGCTCGAATGCCAGACAAGGTGGTGACAGCGCCAAGGCCGGCGAAACCCTCAGTCACATCGAGGCGGGCGAAACGGGCGGTCACGCCGAGCAAACGGTCCTTGGCTTCAATCTCGAAAACCCCTGGCTGACATGGGGGTTCGCCGGCATTTCAATCTTGCTCGCCGCCGCTGTCATGCGCTTTCGTGCCGTTGTGCGGCTTGGCAACGCGACGCTCTTGCTGGCCATTCTGCTGGCGGGTGTCGCGGCCATTCTCGATGGCCGCGAGGTGTTCCTGCAACTCGCTCGGTTGAACGCAAGCGTCGCAGGCCTGGCCTCGCTGACGGCGCTTGCTCACGCTGCGGTCGTCATCCTGGCCGTGCTGGCCTGGCATTCCGCTTCCCCGGCAATGGAGTTCTCCCGAAACCGCCGACAAGGCCGATGACTCCTACCGCGACAATCGCGGAGGGGGATCCGCCCTCATCCCGCCGCACCGGCGGGCTGCAGCTCGCGCCAACAAGCGGATCTTGCGGTAGGGGCCGTTGGCGCGCTGGGAACGCTCGCGCGCTATGTTATTTCGGTCCTGGCGCTGCCGATCGGGGGGCCAACTGCCTTGGGGCACGATCATCATCAATATCACGGGACCGCTTCTAATCGGCTTCTTTCGGAACGCTGACTTGGCCAACGATCGATTCCAGTATGGTGTTGGTCGGGTCTCCTTTGGCCAAGACCCGGCCGGCCTATTGGGCGGAACCGGACGTCGTGTGAGAGCAGCCGGGAAGGGCTTTCTTTGATTAGGCTGGGCACGCCTCGAGGATGGAAATAGGTCCTTGGGTCTGAATCACTCGTTCAAGGCGCAGCCCAGCGGCGTCGAACAAGTTCGCATATTGGGCCTGCGTTCTCTCCAGGCCGCCAGTGACGGCGAGCATGACCACGTCGATACCCTTGATCTGGTTCGGTTCGTCACCCGGCGGCACGAGCGTCTCGGCCACAAGCACCTTCCCATTCGGCAGCATTGCCTTGCGGCAATTTTGCAAGATCACCGCGGCACGCCCTTCATCCCAATCGTGAATGACCTTCTTGATGACATACACGTCACCAGCAGGAACGCTCTCAAAGAAATCACCGGCGACAAATTCGGTGCGCGGCAGGTTGCCCCCGGCACCCTGGCGTGCTGCCGCGACGCCCGAAGGCAGATCGAAAAGTACGCCGCTCAAATGAAGGTTGCGGGTCAGGATCGCCGAGAGAAGCTGGCCATGCCCGCCGCCAATGTCGACGACGCGCGTGAACGGCTTGAAGTCATAAGCTTCGGCAACGGCCTCGTTGCTGCCTTGGCTCAAGGCGACCATGGCACGCTGAAACAAGGCAGCCTGCTCCGGGTGTTCCGACAGCCAGTCAAACCTTGGGCTCCTGAACACCTTGTCGAAGGCTGGCTTTCCGGTGCGGACAGAATGCAGGAGCTGCTCGAAGGCAAGATAGGCCTCGCTGTTGATCATGCGGACGAAGTCTCGGGGACCCGGCCGATCGGAGCGCAGCACGGCACCAACCTCCGTCAACTCGAAATGACGAGGCAGTACCTCCCTAAAGACCCCTTCAGGCGCGAGAAGTCGCATTACACGATAAAGCGCGTCAGCATCTGACTGAGTGGCAGCAGCTAGTTCATCCACCGATTGCTCGTTGACAGCAAGGAGATCGGGGATGCCGAGTTCGATAATGACGCGCAGCGCCTGTGACACGGCGAATCCGAATCCAAGCCTCATGATCTGTTGTGATGGGTTGAGCATGACATCTCTCCGCTATGCGCGGAAGTTTAGCAGGCCCCGAATGATGAGTCCTGCATGCCCTGCTTGAATGCCGGGTAGCCCCTAGGTCGCTCTGGGCGGGCCCTTATCTTGCAAAAGCCCAATTGAAACAAAACCCCTGGCCCCGTTATTTCGGTGCCAATTGCGCCCAGGATTGCCCCGGACCTTCCGAAAGGGAGCCTGTTTTATGCCAAGCCGTATGACAACGCAGCCATAGCGGCAAGTTTACGCGACCTGGTCTCAACTTGAAATGGCCAGCAGCCAGTTCTTCCGCCTCCATGGCGTCGTGGGCAGGTCGGTCTCGATCACCCAGCTTCGGCCTTTGAAGGCGAGCGCGCAGTTATTGCGCGAGGCGCTGCGGCTGGACTTTCAGCGTGACGACCAAGCCCTGTTTTGACCAGTCATAAGCGATCGAGCCGCGCAGATGCCCCGTTACGCTGCGCTCGACCAACCTGCTGCCGTAGCCAGGCGGACCTGCAGGTGTCTCAACGAGCGGTCCGCCACTTTCTGTCCAGACGACGGTGACGGCGTCATCCTGCGCCGAGCACGATACATCCAGCGTCCCTTCCTCAGCCGACAAGGCACCGTATTTGAGCGAATTGGTTGCAAGTTCATGGATGATAAGCGCCAGGATAGTTGCCGATGATTCCCCGACGCTCATCCTTGGTACCGACACCCTGATGCGGCCGCTGAACGCTCCCAGATCGTCATAAGGCGCAAGCAGGACCGTGAGCAGGTCGCCAAGCAGCGCCGAGGCGGCCTCGGTCTGTCCGGGAACCGGCCGCACCAGATCATGGGCCCGTCCCAAGGCAGTCAGCCGCTGTGTAAGCTCGCGCGCCATGTCATTGGTGGTGGTCGTCGAACGCGAGGTAATGGCAGTAAGGCCGGAGGCTATGGTGAGCAGGTTCTTGACGCGATGGCTCATTTCGCCGGCCAGAAGCTCGCGGCTTTCTTCCGCCTGTTTGCGGCCGGTCACATCAATGAAGATGCCGAACATCAGCCGCTGGACGATCCCTTCGTCGTCGCCTTGACCGCGCGCCGAAATCCATTTGAGTTCGTCGCCGATCATGATCCGGAAGTCGATCTCATAGGGGCCGACAATCGCTCGCGTGGCGTTGAAGGCCGCCCGCACTCGGTCGCGGTCGGCAGGATGGATGTGGGCAGAAAGGTCTTCAAACTTGACGTCTGTCGTGCGCGGTATGCCCCAGAGGTCATAAGCGCGGTCATCCATGGCCAACGCATCGGTGTCCACGTTCCAAGACCACAGGGTCACGCCTGCCGCTTCGACGGCTCGGATCAGGTTCTTGGGTTCCCAAAGGAGGGGTTTTAGATGTTCCGCGGTTGTCGTCATGGAAACTCGCAAAGGGTCGAAGGACAAACTCTGATGCTGCAAACCAGAACTGGCGGTTCCATTAGCTTAATTCATCCAGCATATGAGAAAAATCGCAGATCATATGCCGAGTGTTAGCGCCGCGATCCCGACATATGCACGGCGGGTTCGCCCGCAGTCTCAAATCAAACTTGGTGCTCGCGCCAAGGTGGCGATGCGGGTCCGGTCACGCCTGCTTGAGCGAAAGCCGGCGCACCCTTAACAAGGGCGATGAAAATTCACTGCCGGTATACTTGGTCAGTCAATGAACGGCTTTCCTGGCGGTCGTTGAGGCACCTGACGTGACTGCGAGCGCAACGCGTTTCGACCCGGCCGAGGGAACCTCGGCGTTCAACAATCAAACGGCTAAGTCACTGCACGACGACATCATCAGGCACTGAACGCCAACCTACCTAAGTTGTGGGGCTGTCCAGCATCCTCATCATCAGCCTAACCGGCGCGTTCCTTCCGGAAGATTGCCAGATTCCGGCGTTTCAGCGCTGAGCCTTCAATATTTTGGCCTCTCGCAGCAGTGATCCACGATCAGTACCGACCATATCGATCAGCTCGCGCGCCTGTGCTTCCGTAATCCCGGTTTCGCGCGCCAGGAAACGGATGAGAAAGTCTTCTTGCTCCTCCCTGTGCCCACGATCCCGTCGTTTCTCGTCGGCGATGTATGAGGATTTTGGCTGTTCTACCGAACGCGGCGATGGAGCGTCCTCATTGTGATGCACGCCTTGCACGGTCAGCCCTGCCTCCTCCGCAGCCGCCAAAAACGCCTGCCGGGCATTTTCAACATCGTCCTCCGAAGCCAGTGAGCCTGTGCATGCCTGCAACGCATCTCGGTATATCGAGCCGTGCTCTTCCGGCCACTTCTCCATCAGTAAGATCGCAGCCTCGGACGCACTGGACAGCTTGCGAAGTTCCCCATTTGGCAACTCAACGGTCACTGGGACCCTGAAAAAAGCATCGTGCATCGCGTCACCCCTGTCCCCACCATCTCTCAGCGAACGGTGCGCGACAACATTCGTTCCAACGCAACCTGTAATGCGGCCTATCCGACATCAGGCAGCTGATGCCCGATCTCACAATGAAGCCCCATGCTGTTTGGGGGCTTGCGGCCGGTCGGCGGGGCCCCTAGTCGGCCGGGCATCGACGAAAGGCCCAGACCCAAGCATCCACTGGCGGCTTGGGCGTTAAGAGTGACGGCAGCAGGCCTCCAAACCAATTAGCCAAAGGACTGACGCAATTTTCGGAGAGCATTTCACATGGATATTCCCAAGGGCGTGACCGTTGCAGTCGCTGATGGCGAACGGTTGAACTTATTTCGCAACACAGGAGACGAGGCCAATCCAAAGCTGACGGCCTCGGTGGTCGACGACGTGGCAAACGAGAACAAGGGATCCGGCGCGCGCCATTAGAGCAGCGCCGCGAACCCAGACAACAGTCAGATCGAAGAGGACAGTTTCGCAGCCGGAACCGCCGAGCTGCTCAACCGACAGGTCCTCGGCGGACAAATCGCCAGCCTGATCATCGTCGCGGCTCCTCGAACACTTGGCGAACTGCGCAAGCACTATCATCAGAAACTATCGGACGTGCTGATTGGCGAAATCGCCAAGGATCTCACGGGCCATTCGGCCCAGGAGGTAGAGAAGGCAGTTGCCAGCGCCTAGACGCATAATCGACAGAACTCAAATCTGCATCGCGCCTGCGCTATGATCGTCCTCGCGCCTGCGCCGAATTGAAGGACTTTATCATGACAAAATCCATTGGATGGCTGGCCGCAGCAGTGCTTTGCATTGGAGCGCCTGCTCAGGCCGCTGACGGCGCCTTTCTGAAATCGTTTGCCGGAAGCTGGGCTGGCAAGGGCACGGTCAAGGTCGACGCCGATTCCCAACCCATCAAAATCAACTGCAAATTTGCATCTGACGCAACGGAAAGCTCTTTGGCGCTTAACGGCAAGTGTACAGGTTATGTGGTCTTCTCGCGGGCGATCGGCGCCAACGTGAAGACGGATGGCAAAACCTATACGGGCATATACACCGGATCGAGCGCGGGTCCGGCTGGCCTCAGTGGCAATCGCTCAGGCAACGCACTGGTTCTCGGCATCCATGGGGCAAAAGAAGTCAATGGCGACCGTGCCGCCCAGCTGACGCTGGAAAAAGTTGGCGAGAATGGGATGCGCTTGACGACGATCGATAAAGACCCATCGACCGGCAAGACCATTGTAATCAGTCGGATTGATCTCAGCCGCTCCTAGCGTGTTTGGCTGGCCAAGCCCCGTCGCCTCGGTAGTGGGAAGACGGGACTGACGCCGGTCTGCCCAACGCGCCGACTATTATGTGAGCTCGTAATAAAAATCGCAAATCAGATCCGCGACTTTCACCGCTTCAAAGTCAGTCATATGCGCGGCTGTCTCGACAGCCACGGCCTCCATATCATCCTGATCGATCGCCAGAAGATCCAGTATCTTTGCAAACTTGATCTTGAGCTCCCGGTCACCATCGAATTCATCGATAGTGACGTGCAAAATGTTCACATTTGCGTCGATCAATCGCGTTTGTATGGCGTCGGCAGAGGCTGCTAGCGTGCGAATTGCCGCGAAAAAGTGCTCTCGCGCATTGGCATATTTATCGTCCATTTTGATACCTTCAATTTGAAAAGCTGCGCCTTGGACGTGATGCGCAATCCGGGACTTACGCGTTTGGCACAGGCCGAGTCAACAATGGCGGGCTTCCCGTACTGGTCAGTTCTAAATTCAAGGCTTGCGGATTAACAGCCGGGTTTCTCGCATGAGCGATGACCAATTTGCGCGACCCGGAAGCTGACAAGCTCGCGAGCTTCCGCTTCAGTAATGCCTGTTCCTTTGACAAGACGGGGAACTACGGGCCGTCCCTCGCTCTTTTGCGAAACGGGTTCGTCAGCCATCGGGTGGCCCTACCACAAGGGGTCGGTTCATACGTCTTTGTTAATAGACGCGTCTGGCCGATTTTGTCTAATGGGCCGTCGCCTGCTTTCGAACGGCATAGGGGCGATTGAAAGAGTCGATCGCTTTCGCCCTAGCGCAAAAGGGGAGTTGGCCATGCCATTCACGGGAATAGCGGAACCGGAACAGCTTAGCATGCTTCGCCAAGCTCTGGAGGAGTATTGCCTCACCCATGGTATTTCGGACGAGCAGGGCCGTGACGATGCCGCTTGGCTGGTCATGTCAGCATTTGCGAACGGCGCGAATAGCCTTGAGGAACTGTGGGCGGCGCTTGAGACGGGAGAACGTCGCCAAGCTTAGGCGTTACGCCTCTTATGGCCAAAACTCTTGGAACGGCTGGACGGTGTGCAAGCCTGCGGATAAAATGCTGTTGACCGACAGGATATGCAGCACCGATGGACAGCAAGCGGCTCGACCACAAACTGGACTGCAAAGCGTGCGGGACGATCCTGATGGACATCCCGAACAACGCAGAGGAGCACACGGCCATTCATTGTAGCCAGTGTGGCGCTTATCTCGGGGAATGGGGAGAACTGCAGGATGATTTTCACAAGCAGGCCCGAGACACGCAGGCCTTCGACCTGAACCACGGCAATATCGTGAAGAAGTAGTCCCATCGGACGTATTTTCGCTTCTGGTCGAATTTGCCGCGGCGAGCGCGCCGATGCGTGCCTCACAGCGCAAATGCATCAAGTGACCATGGTCTGAGCTTGGTCCAGAGAGTAGCTGACGGCAGCCCTATGGGCTGTGGAATGACGACGCATCAACGTCTCTGTCAGCCATCAAGAGTCTGCCAGGCTCTTGCAACTTCAGCCGCTGGAAACAAGCGGAAGCCTTCATAGACGTAGAACACTCGGCGACACACGGCACTGCGACTTCATGCAGTTAAATGAATGCCTATCAACCATTCGCTGGACGAAACACAGCTTTGCCAGCCGCTCTGCGGTGCGATGTCCATCTGGTAGATGCCGGGGCAGTGGGCGTCGAGCCAATCCCCGTGATCTTGGCAGGATCCTGGAAACGCTTGCTCAGTGCCATGAAATGGCGCCTCCGCCGAATACGTGGCGCGGAAAATCCTTCGCGAAGTAACAGGCGAGGCGCTTTCAAGATGAACCTTACGACCGGCAGAGCGTTCTGTGGGTTCTAAGGAGAGATCGCGATGGGCGTTTTTGGGCTAGCGTTTGCGCTGGTTTTGTTGTTCGCCGTTCTGCTGGCCGTCACAGCACATCGGGATCTTCAGAGTTCTCCCATTTTTCATCGCCTGCGGCGTCGGCGAACCGACGCCGGACATGACGAATAGTTGTGCTGGGGCGACCTTCGCCCCTGATTGCCGCCTACTTCAGAGCGGGGCCGCCCCGCTCGCAAGGGGGCATTGGCCCGTCATCTTCTGAACTGATCCCATCCGCCCCGCTCGACGCGCAGCTCAGCTCCGCTCGCCGGGCATTCACCCCCTCTCTTCTGCGCGCTCACGCGCCCCTGGAAGGCATGCCGAGCGGCATGCCTTCGGCATGTAACGGGAAAGAAATAGAACCATGACGATCAATGAAACGAGTGGGATGGCCGCAACTGGCGAGGGCGGCACGGAGGTATTCATTCCGCTGAACAAAAAATGGCCACGCAACGCGCGCAAGACTTCGAACAGCGAGGCGGGGCCCCATATTACCACGTCGCAAAGAGGCCCACCGCAGCCACGGCCATGACCGCAGTGGCAAGCCAGCCGACGAGCGTCACCGGTCCGGCACCTTGAGCGGCGCGCTCGCGGCCGAAACGAATGAGCCGCTCGCGATCGAGAGCTGCCATATTGCACTTCCCAAGATGTCTTCGCAGCATGTCGAGTGTCGCGGCCTTGGAGCGGAGAGGGGACTTGCCTACATCGCACATGTCGTCGATATGAAGGTCGATGAGTTCGCCGAAGGTCTTCAGGCGCGCTACACGGGACGTTGTCGGCGTCTCGCCACGATCGACTTGCCGTTCGGCATCGGTTGCCCAACGTCGTGCGTCGTCTCGGCGCAGGAAGGTCTCACTGACGTAGCGACCCTTGCGACGGACTTGGACACGCCATGAACCGGACGAGAGTTTTGTGTAGGTGGCCATTTTCTCGTGTGCGCTCCGTGTGCACTGAGAGATCGAAACGTGGCGAAACGGGTCGTATTCTGGCGTAAATTCGTGTGCACTCGGCAGGTTCTAACAATTTGATGTTAAAGAAAAAATGCTGAAAAATCAAGACCATAGCCTGGCTATTGCACCTATGATGGACTGGACGGACCGGCACTGCCGGTTCTTGCATCGCCAGTTGACGAGCCGTGCGCTGCTCTACACCGAGATGGTGGTGGCCGATGCGGTCATCCAGGGCGCCCGCGAGCGACTGCTTGGCTTCGATGCGGCGGAACATCCGGTCGCGCTGCAACTCGGTGGCTCGGATCCACGCAAGCTTTCCGAGGCGGCGCGCATCGGCGAGGCCTTTGGCTATGACGAGATCAACCTCAATGTCGGCTGCCCGTCCGACCGCGTCCAGTCGGGCACCTTCGGCGCCTGCCTGATGAAAGTGCCTGATCTCGTCGCCGGCTGCGTCGCCGCGATGAAAGCGGCGGTGACGATTCCCGTCACCGTCAAATGCCGCATCGGTGTCGACGAGCAGGATCCGGAGCCGGCGCTCGATGCGCTGGCGGACGGTGTTTTCGAAGCCGGCGCCGACGCGCTATGGGTGCATGCGCGCAAGGCGTGGCTGGAAGGGCTGAGCCCCAAGGAAAACCGTGACATCCCACCGCTTGACTATGGCCGCGTCTATCGGTTGAAGGCCAGAAAACAGAACGAATTCATTGGGATCAATGGCGGCATTCAGTCGATCGAAGAGGCGCGGGCGCATCTCGACCATGTCGACGGTGCCATGCTTGGCCGCGCCGCCTACCACACGCCCGGCATTCTGGCAGGCGTCGACGCCGCCTTCTACGGCGTCAAGTCCGACGCGTTCGATTTCGGCGTGCTGATCGATGCCATGGCAGACTACGCGGCCCACCATATCGAGCAGGGCGGGCGACTTGGCCATGTCACCCGCCATATGGTCGGTCTGTTCCATGGCTTGCCCGGCGCGCGCCGTTACCGCCAGATCCTGTCCACCGACGCGACTCGGCCCGGCGCCGGACCGGACGTGCTGAAGACGGCTTTCGCCGCCGTCGAGTTCGGTGGAGCGGCGGCCGAAGCGGCCTGAGGCGTTCGGGTCGGGGTCAATCCCTGAGGATCATGCGGTCGCCGCGCACATCGAAGCCCGACAACGAGCCGATGAAGTTCATGCCGAGCAGGCTCTGACTGAGCATGCCGGGTGCCGCGATCATCACCGGCATGTCCCTGCGCACGATGCCGCCGATCGCCAGTTGATCGGTCTTCACGGCCGCAGCGCGCGCCATGCCGTTGGCGGTCGAAACCGGTATGGTGTAGTTGAGCGCCGCTGGATTGAATCCGGATGCCTGGGCGTCCTCGGAGGTCAGCACCGTGCTGGTCGCGCCAGTGTCGACCACGGCCCGCACCGGGTTGCCGTTGACCAGGATGCGCGCTTCGAAATGGCCATTATCCGCCTTGTCGAGCGTCACCGTGGCGTGGCCGTCCTCGACGCCCAGAGCCAGCGGGCTGCCAGGAACGAGGCCCGCGGTCACCCGGCTGGCGACATCCTGCAGCTCGTAGCGATACTGATAGCCGGCGATCAGCGCGAGCGCGATGGCCGCCCAGGCGCCGAGGTTGCGGGCCATGGCGCCCAAGGGCCTGCCCGAGCGAAGCAGGCCGGCGCCGATCAGGGCGCCGAAGGCGCCAAGCCAGATCAGCCGGCCAAAGTCGTAATTCTCGACGCCGAGCGTGCTGCCGCCGGAATCGTTGAGCATGAGCAGGACTGCTCCCACCCCGATCATGGCAATCAGTATCCAGAACAGCCGGTTCATCTGTGTGCTCGCCTCACGAAAGCACGTCGCGTTCGCGCGCCATGCGGGTGCGGCGCGTTTCCCGGCGCGGCCGACGCTCGACCGTGTCCAGCCGGGCAGGCAATTCAGCCATGACGGAGCTGCGCGTTTCCGGCGTCATTGCGATCCAGGCGCCGATTTCCTCGCGCGTGCGGCCGCAACCGAAACAGAAGCCGGTTTTCATGTCGATCGAACAGACCAGGATGCACGGGGATTCGATGGCCGTCACGTCTTTCTCTTGAGGGTTTCCATCCGGAATCCCTTGTTCCATCTCCACATGGTGCAACCGCAAAGCCAATGCAAGCCCTCGCGATTGCGCCCTTCTGGGCGACCTTTGCGGCAAATGCAGGAGCATGATCCAAGAGGTTGTGCCAACCGCGCAAGGCGGCTATGCCGCTCACCAACTCCAGGGAATGATCGCCGACGACATGACCAGCGCGCTGCCTTTCGATGATTTTCGCAACCTCTTGGCCAATTTGCCAGCAGCCGACACAACAGCCGAAGCCCGTGTGCGCACGCTGTTTGCCAAGGCCGACAAGCCCAGCAATTCGCTTGGCCGTATCGAGGACATCGCCGCCTGGCTGGCCGCATGGAGTGGCCGTGCTCCACCCGCGGTGACAAGACCGCTGATGGCGGTCTTTGCCGGCAACCATGGCGTTATCAGGCATGGCATTTCGCCACGGCTGGTGGCGGCGACCGCCAACGCGGTCGAGCTTTGTGCCGCCGGTGGCGCTGCGATCAACCAGATCTGCATCGCCAATGATCTCGGGCTGAAGGTTTTCGATCTTGCCCTGCACATCCCGACCGCCGACATCACCGAGGATGCCGCTCTCGACGAGCGCGGCTGCGCCGCCACCATGGCCTTCGGCATGGAAGCGATCGCCGGCGGCACCGACCTGCTTTGCCTCGGCGATCTAGGCGTCGGCAACTCCACCGTTGCTGCTGCCTTGTTTGCGGCGCTGTTCGGGGGCAGGGGCGCCGACTGGGTCGGCCCGGGGTCGGGCGCCGATGCGGCGATGCAGGCACGCAAGGCGGAGGTGGTCGATGCGGCGATGGCCTTTCATGGTGGCCATCTCGGCGACCCGTTTGAGGCGCTGCGCCGGGTCGGTGGCCGTGAGTTCGCGGCGATTGCCGGCGCCATCCTCGCCGCACGGATGCAGAAGATTCCGGTGCTGCTCGACGGATCTGCGGCAACGGCCGCTGCGGCGGTGCTCCATGCCGCCAACCCCGCAGCGCTCGACCATTGCCTTCTTGCCAGCCTGTCGCCAGAGCCCGCGCACGCCCGCGCCGCCGAACGCCTCGGTCTTCAGCCGTTGCTCGATCTGGGCATCAGCCACGCCGAAGGGACAGGGGCCGCTCTTGCCGCAGGTCTGGTCAAGGCGGCGGCGCTGACCAGTTCGGGCATGGCGGCGGCTGTTCGGGGTTAGGCGCCAGGCACGCCGTATCCGGGCGACGTCTGCTACCGCCGCCGCGCCGCCACCGCCGCGGTCGGCAGCGCGGGCAATTCCTCCATCACCCGGCTCAGCGGGAAGATGGCGATCGCCTCGGTGCCTTCGCGCAGCTTGGAATGGAGTTCGAACTCGCCGCCATGCATGGCCAGCAGCCCTTGCACGATCGGCAGGCCGAGCCCGGTGCCTTGCTCGGCGCTCTTGATGGCGATCGAGCCCTGGCCGAAGGCCGACAGCACCACCGGGATTTCGTCTTCGGGGATGCCGGGACCATTGTCCTTGATCGAAATGTACTGTCCGCCACCGGCCGTCCAACCGACGCGAACGCGGATTTCACCGCCGGTGGCGGTGAACTTGATAGCATTCGACAGAAGGTTGAGCGTGATTTGCCGCACTGCCCGCTCGTCGGCGAACAGGCGCAGCAACTCATGCTCGAAATCCTGGACGACGCGGATATCCTTGTTGCGCGCCCTCAATTCCATCATGTGACAGCAATCCTCGACGATGTTGAGCAGCATCACCGGCTCCTCGTTGAGCTGGTAGCGGCCGGCCTCGATGCGCGACAGGTCGAGGATCTCGTTGATGAGGTCGAGCAGATGCTGGCCGGATTCGTGCACATCATGGGCATAGTCGCGATAGGTGGGATTGCTCATTGGTCCGAGCACTTCGTTCGACATCACCTCGGAGAAGCCAAGAATGGCGTTGAGTGGCGTGCGCAGTTCGTGACTCATCGAAGCGAGGAACCGCGATTTCGCGAGATTGGCGTCTTCCGCCCGCCGCCGTGCCTCGTCCGACATCGATTTCGCCGTCTCCAGTTCGGCGACCAGCGCATCCTTTTCCGAGCGGAATGACAGCAGCATCAGGGACGCGCGGTTGAGGTGGCGAGCCACATAGACGAAGAAGGGCAGCGACACGACCAGCAGCCCAGCCATGATCGCCCCGACCGGCATCCACAGCTTGACGCCGGCATAGGCGTAGAGCGCCACCGGAACGGCAAAGGTCGCCAGCAAGGCGCCGCTCAAGGATGAGGTCATCACCGCGGTCGCCGCCATGGCGACCAGCAGCACCACCGCCTTGACGACATGGAACTGGTCGACCTGGCAAGTGCTGCAGCCAAGCCAAACGAACCAACCCCAGCCGAGCCCGCACAGGAAGTGGCCGATCAGCAATTCTCTTTGTGTTCGCAAGGGGTTGAGATCGGAAGCTTCAGTACGCTCAATGCGCCGTGCCATGAAGGTAACGATGGTGTAGCAGGCGAGCGTGAACAGTGCCCAGAGCCCGATTTCATTGCCGACGCCGGTGAACCGGCCGGCTGCCGCGATCGCCAGGACGAGCAGCGGGATGGCGATGGCGCCGCTGGTCATCGCGCGGGCATGGAGCTTCAGCAGTTCGCGATCGAAATCAGGATTGCCGGCCTGCTGCGAAAGACGGTCGCGCGTCTTGCGCACCGCGCGCGCGACATCGCTGTTGCGATGAGGTTTCCGGCGGTCCACAATGAACTTGTCCGCTGTGTTCGAGCGTTGCAAGGGCATGAAACTTCAATTTATGCGAGCAGCGGTTTCCAAGTGTTAAGCTACGTTCGAATGATTAACCAACCGTTTGCCATATGAGACGTTCATGGGGCCCGGGGCCGCGCCGGCGATACGTTGCGCCACCCCGAAGCCTGTGGCGCCGGCTGCTGGATTACGGGCTTACCGTCATCATTCTCGGGCTGCTGATCCTGCTGGCGGCCCGTCTCGACAGGGTGGAGACACGCAAGACCGAGGGTGCGGCAATCGTCAACGATGGCGATTCGATCACGCTTGGCGCCGAGCGCATCCGCATGCGCGGCATCGATGCCCCTGAGTATACGCAGACCTGCCGCAGGAATGGCGCCGACTATTCCTGCGGCACGCTGGCGCGCCAGTCGCTGGTGCGGCTGATCGCCGGCAGACCCGTCTCCTGTACCGGCTGGCAGCGTGATCGCTACGGCCGGCTGCTTGGCGACTGCACCGCCGGCGGCAAGGACCTCAACCGTGCGCAGGTGGAGGCGGGCTGGGCGGTTGCCTTTGGCGACTTCAAGAGCGAGGAGGCCGTCGCCCGCGCAGGAAAGGCTGGCATCTGGGCGGGTACGTTCGACCAGCCGCAGGACTGGCGCGACAGCCATCACGGCGAAGTCGTTGAGAGAAAACACGGCACGCTGGCGTCGATCGGCGATGCCGTGCGCGAGATTTTTCGGTTCTGGTGAAGCCCGTAAGGGGCTGAACCCTATAGTTATTGGGAAACCGGGAGGATGGGAATGAAGTTGTTCGATGGCGGCCGCGCACCCAACCCGAGGCGGGTCCGCGTTTTCCTGGCCGAGAAAGGCATCGCGGTTCCGCTGGTGCCCATCGACATGGGCGCGCTGGAGCACAGGAAGCAGTCGGTCAGTTCGCGCAACCCTTTGCAACGCCTGCCGGTGCTTGAACTCGACGACGGCACCATCCTCACCGAATCCGTTGCCATCTGTCGCTATTTCGAGGAGTTGCATCCCGAGCCGGCCCTGTTCGGGCGTGGCGCGCTCGGCAAGGCGCAAGTCGAGATGTGGCAGAGACGGATGGAATTCAACCTGCTCAGTTGCGTCGCCCAGGCCTTCCGTCACATCCATCCGGCGATGAAGGAATGGGAAATTCCGCAGATTCCCGAATGGGGCGAGGCCAACAAGCCCAAGGCCGTAGAATTCCTCAGGCTGCTGGACGATGAGCTGGGCAACCGGGAATTCATCGCCGGTGACAGCTACTCGATTGCCGACATCACTGGCCTGATCGCCATCGACTTCATGAAGCCGGCACGCATCAAGGTGCCGGACGAATGCGCCAATGCGTTGCGCTGGCATCAGGCAGTTTCCAGCCGACCGAGCGCCGCCGCCTAGCCATGATCCCGAAAAATGGAAGCCGGTTTTCGGACGAGATCATGGTCAACGAGGATGCGCTCGAAAGCTTCGCCGCGACGGTTCGCGCTTGCCGCATCTGCGTCGAAAATCCGATCGGCAAGCGATTGCCGCACGAACCGCGACCGGTGCTGCGACCATCGTCCAGCGCCCGCATCCTGATCGCCAGCCAGGCGCCGGGAACCAAGGTGCATATCACAGGCATGCCGTTCACCGATGCCTCCGGCGACCGCTTGCGCAGCTGGCTCGGGGTGACAAGCGAGGAATTCTACGACATCGAGAAATTCGCCATCGTGCCGATGGGCTTTTGCTTTCCCGGCCAGGATGCCAAGGGTGGCGACTTGCCGCCAAGGCGCGAATGCGCGCCGGCCTGGCGCGCGCCCTTGATGGCCTTGATGCCACGGATCGATCTGGTGCTGACGATCGGCATCTATGCGCAGTCCTGGCACATGGGTGCGGCGCGCCGGCCCTCGCTGACGGAAACGGTGATGGACTGGCGAGCCATCTGGAATGCGCCCGGCGGTCACAAAGTGCTGCCACTGCCGCATCCGTCGTGGCGCAACAGCGGCTGGCTGAAGAAGAATCCATGGTTTGAAATGGATTTGCTGCCATTCCTGAGATCGGAAATCCGCTATCGTCTCGATTGACCTTTCAGCAAGAAATCACTCGCTTTTTGCTCAATTGGCAGAATTTCTTTCTTGTGAAAGGTCCTGATAAGGCGGAATATAGCCAATCTATTCCCCCGGAGAGAAAAAGATGGACCGCCTCGATAGAAAAATTCTCCGCCTTTTGCAGGAGGACGCGACACTCGCGGTCGCTGACGTTGCCAAGAAAGTCGGGCTGTCGACGACACCTTGCTGGCGGCGCATCCAGAAGCTTGAGGAAGAGGGCGTCATCAAGCGGCGCGTCGCCATCCTCGACCATGAAAAGGTCAATGTGCGGGTCACCGTCTTCGTGTCGATCCGCACCAATTCGCACAGCCATGAATGGCTGCGGCGGTTTTCCGAGGTCATCCAGGAATTTCCCGAAGTGGTCGAGTTCTACCGCATGAGCGGCGATGTCGACTATCTCCTGCGCGTCGTGGTGCCCGACATCGCCGCCTACGATGCCTTCTACAAGCGGCTGATCGCCAAGATCGAGATTCGCGACGTGTCGTCGTCCTTCGCCATGGAGCAGATCAAATACACGACCGAAATCCCGCTCGATTACATGGTGCTGGACAAGGAATCGGGCGCCAACGCCGCTTGAGCTGACGGGACCGATCAGTTCTTTTTCTTGTTGAGGAAACTCCAGGGTGAGTTCACCGGCAGCGTGATCGTGTCAGGCACGCTGTCGACGCTCACCACATCGGCCTTGCGCACGGTGTAACCGGACTGGATGACGCTGACGCCATCGAGAATGAACAGCTGGCTTTTCTCCATATCCGGCTTCAGCGCACCGGTAACCGAGACCGGCTGGTAGGCTTCCGACATCTTGTAGGGGCGAGCCGGCGTGACCAGCACGATCTGGTTGGGCGGCGGCGTCGGCATGTGGCTGCAGGCGCCGGTCCACGGCACCAGCAGGAACTGATAGACAAGGTCGCCGTCGCGGTCGACCGGCAGTGCATAGCCGGCCAGCTGAATGGTCTTGTCCTGCAGATCAAGAGACAGCGTCTCGCCATGGTCGGGCAATTTGGCCGCGATCATCGGCAGCCCGACGTTTTCGGCGGCGGTTTGTGTCGCCGGGCGCAGATCCTTCCAGAATATGTGTGCGGTCTCGGCCGAGGCATCGGTGGCAATGGACACAAACAGCGCGGCTGCGAGCGCTATGGTTGATCCGATATGGTTGTTCATTGGCCGCTTCCTTTGGTCTGGAGTAAAGACGCCGCTACCAATGACGTCAACGCTCGAGCCGCATCACATGTCGGCGAGAACCGGCCATGCCAATCTCGTGGAACCCGCGCGCCGCAAACATGTCGCGAAAACCCATGAAGCTGTAGCTCGGCGATGCCTGGTCGACCGGATAGGCCTCGATCGTGCTGGCCCCTTTGGCGAAGGCGTGGTTGATGGCCGCGTCTAGCAGTGCGGCGGCCAACCCGGCGCCGCGCAAGGCGCTTGGCACGTAAAAACAAACGATCGACCAGATATCGGCCTCGCTGTCGTCCTGTTGGCGTGAAAGCCTGCGATAGGCCTGGCGTGGCGCGACCGAGCACCAACCGACGGTCTTGCCGTCAAGATGGGCGAGGATGCCGACCGGCGTGCCGGCATCGACAATCGCCATCATGGCCCGCTTTTTCTCGTCGTTGTGGACATGCTCGCGGCTGGGCAGATGGCGCCAGGCCATGCACCAGCAATATTTCGGTGCGCCCGGCTGTTCGAACAGGTTTTCGAAATCGGCGCGTGTCGAGCGCGTCACTTCCGTGAAGCGGATTTCACGTCCGTCAGCTTTTCCTGGCGGCGAGGCGCTCGAGCGTCCTGGCATCCGATAGTTCCTTCACAGCATCCTTGCCGATCCAGCGCGCCGTCTTGTCGGTCGATTGCGCGAGCCTTTCGGCGACAGCAAGGACAGCACCGTGCATTTCCATCGATCGTTTGCCGATCGAACGAAGGGCCCAGTTCACGCCCTTCTTGACGAAGTTGCGGCCGTCGGTGGCATGCGCTTCGATGATCGGCAGGAAGGCGAGAAAGGTCGCCTCCGGCTCTTTCTTCCGGTGGACGACAGACCAGGCCATCATGGCAAAGGCCGTGCGTCGAACGAATTCCCGTTCATCGGCCGCGAACTCGCCGATCAGTTCTTTCCAGGCGTCGGTGTCGACGAAGAGATCGGAGACGCCATCGACGATGTCCCAGGAGTCGAAACTCGACGCCCATTGCCTTGCGTCCGCGGCAGAAAACCGCTTCGGGTCGGCCGTGACGGAAGCGATGAACTGCGCCTCCATGATACCTGTCTGCCACAGCGCGAAAGCGCGCTCATGGTTGCGCTTGATTTTCCTGGCAATCTGCCGCTGCACGCCGTGCGGGATGCCGAGCGCACGTTCGATCTTGATGCCATAGCGCAGCATGCCACGGCGATTTTCCTCCGAGCCGATCGAGCGCAGATGCGCGACGATTTCGTCGGCACTGGACTGGGGCGAAAGCTCGGCCATCGCGACCCCTATTTTTCCAGGCGCGCCAGCAGCGAGGACGTATCCCAGCGCTTGCCGCCCATCGCCTGCACATCCTTGTAGAATTGATCGACAAGTGCGGTCACCGGCAGCTTGGCGCCGTTGCGGTCGGCCTCGGTCAGGCAGATACCGAGATCCTTGCGCATCCAGTCGACAGCGAAGCCGAAATCATATTTGCCGGCATTCATCGTCTTGTGCCGGTTCTCCATCTGCCAGGAACCGGCAGCACCCTTGGAAATCACCTCGATCACCTTCTCGATGTCGAGCCCGGCCCTCTTGCCGAAATGAATGCCTTCGGCCAGACCCTGGACGAGGCCGGCGATGGTGATCTGGTTGATCATCTTGGTGAGCTGGCCAGCACCTGCCGATCCCATCAAGCCGACCATGCGGGCATAGGCATCGATAACGGGCCTCGCCCTGTCGAAAGCTTCCTGCTCGCCGCCGACCATGACGGTCAGCACGCCATTCTCGGCGCCGGCCTGGCCGCCGGAGACCGGCGCATCGAGAAACGAAAAGCCACCCGCTTCCGCGGCCGCGGCCAGTTCGCGTGCGACCTCGGCCGAGGCCGTGGTATTGTCGATGAAGACCGAACCTTTCTTCATCGATTTGAAGGCACCTTCGGGACCTGTCGTCACCGAACGCAGATCGTCATCATTGCCGACGCAAGAGAAGACGAAATCCTTGCCCATGGCCGCTTCCGCCGGTGTCAGCGCCAGGCTGCCGCCATGCTGGCCAACCCATTGCTCGGCCTTGGCCTTGGTGCGGTTGTAGACGGTGACGTCATGGCCCCCCTTGTTCCTGAGGTGCCCGGCCATTGGATAGCCCATCACGCCAAGACCGAGAAATGCCACAGATGCCATGAGCTTGCCCTTCAGACGGAAACGGAATTTGCTGCGAAAGCTCTAGGCCCTACGCCCAATTCGTCAAGACGCCTGTGGGCTGATCGACTGGTGCAGGCAGATGGAATCAGTCAGCGTTTCAGGTGGATGGTGATCCGGCGCTCGATCCATTCAACGCCATGGCGCAATATCTCGACCATGACGAGGTAGACGACGGCGACCCAGATATACGCCTGAATGTCGAAGGAGTTGGCGAAGGCGAGCTTTGCGTTGCCCATCAGGTCGTAGACGGTGATGATGGCGACGATGGCCGAAGCCTTGATCATCAGGATGAGTTCGTTGCCATAAGGCCGCAAGGCGACAATCAATGCTTGCGGCAGGATGATCTTGCGCAGCGTCTGCAATTTGTGCAGGCCAAGGGAAGCAGCACCTTCCCACTGGCCCCTGGGCACGCTCTCGATGGCGCCGCGCAGGATTTCGGCCTGGTAGGCGGCGGTGTTGAGCGCAAAGGCAAAGACGCCGCAGTTGAATGCGTCCTTGAAAAAATCCCAAAGCGTGAATCGGGCGAGAGTCAGCCCATCGCTGAAGACCGGAAGGTAGATGCCGTACTCGCTGAGTTGCGGCCGGAAAGAGCCGACGCCGTAATAGACGAGAAAAGTCTGGACCAGCAGCGGCGTGCCACGGAAAAAGTAGACATAGCAATAGGCGAGGCCGGACAGGATCCGGTTGCTGGACATTCGGCCGTAAGCGACGGGGACCGACAGTATCGCACCAAGCACCATCGCTATGGCGACCAGCGACAGGGTGACCCCAAGCCCTTTCAGATAGGCCGGCGCATACTTGGCAAAGAAGGCGGGATTCCAGGCAAGAACCAGATAGGCAACGATGCCCAGCCCGAAGGCCATCCACATGCAGACGAGCGCATAGCCTGCGATGCGGGGACGCGGCCAGCCCCGCGCCCGGGGCGGTGGCCGTTCGACCATGGTGGCTGTGGCGCTCATCGTTGCGCCTCCCGTCGACCGAGCGAGCGCAGGATGGCGCTGGTGGCGAAGGACGACACGACTGCCAGGCCGAGAAAGACCAGGGCCGCCACACTGTAAAACATGAACGAGTGCTTGGTGACGCGAGCCGCCACACCGGCATTGCGCAACGTCTCGGCGAGACCGACGACCGACACGAGCGACGTGTCCTTGAGCAGACTAAGCCAGCAGTTTTCGAGCCCGGGAAATGCGATGCGGAGCAGCTGCGGCAAGATCACCTTGCGCATGGTCAGCCAGTTGGAAAGGCCGATGGCATAGCCACCCTCATACTGGCCTTTCGGTATGGCGCGGAAGGCCGACAGGAAAACCTCGCTGGCATAGGACGAGAAGATCAGCGCAAGCACGATCATGCCGGCGACGAAGCTGTTGACATCGATGGTCGCTTCGGGCCGGAAATATCGGATGAGGTGCTGCAGCAGAATTGGCATGCCGAAGAAAAACAGGAAAAGCGTCACCAGTTCCGGCAGGCCACGGAAGACCGTGGTGTAGATGTTGGCGGCAAGGCGCAGCGAAGGTTCTTCGGACTGTTTGGCCAGTGCTATGAAAAAACCGATCGTCAGCCCAATCGGCAGTGTTGCGAGCGCAAGCGCCACGGTGACCAGTGCGCCATAAGCGATATCATCAAGCCAGCCATCGGGTCCCCAACTGAGAAGTGTCCATAAGCTCTGGGCTGGCATTGACTGGTCTTGTCTCCACGGCGATCACAGAAGACCGGAAGGCGGCGGGAGACCCCCGCCGCCTTTGTCATATTATCAGGATTCGGCGCCGAAGACGTCGAACTTGAAGTACTTGTCGTTGATTTCCTTGTACTTTCCGTTGGCGCGAATAGCATCGATGGCCGCATTGAACTTGTTGACGAGATCGGTCTCGCCCTTGCGTACGGCAATGCCGGCGCCCGGTCCGAAGATGTCGACCGGTTGCGGCGACGGCTGGCCGAGAATCTTGCAGCATGCGCCATCAGGCGAATCCAGCCACTGCTGAAGCACAACAATATCGTCCTCGATGGCGTCGAGACGACCATTGGCAAGATCGGCCTGCTCCTCGGGGCTGCTCGGATAGCCCTTGATGGTGCTGTCGGTGTAAGTCTTCGAGGCATAGTTGAAATGCGTGGTCGTGGTGGCGACACCAATGGTCTTGCCGGCGAGATCTGCCTTGGTCACGCCTTTCAGCGTGCTGTCTTTAGGCACGGCCAGGGCCGACGGCGTGTTGTAATATTTGTTGGTGAAGTCGACCTTCTCCTTACGCTCCGGCGTGATCGACATCGAGGCGACGATGGCGTCGAACTTGCCGGCCTGAAGAGCGGGGATGATGCCGTCCCAATCCTGGGCGACGAAGGTGCACTTGACCTTCATCTGGTCACAAAGCGCCTTGGCGATGTCGATGTCGAAACCGACGAGCTGGCCATCGGCGGTGAGGTTGTTGAAGGGTGGGTAGGCGCCTTCGGTGCCGATCCTCAGGGTCTTTTCCTGGGCCTGGGCTACGCCGAGCGTCAGCAGCGCAGCCGATGCGGCAAGCGCGATACGCAGTGCAATACGCATGATAGTCCTCTCTTTACGGTCCCGGCCGTCGTTCCTAACGGCTCTGTGGGGCGGTGCTTTTGACCGCCCGCTGGCGCGATACTCCCACTCTTTCCAAGAAAAAAGCAACTGCAAAACCACAAAAATGGGCAAGACTATTCTGCCGCTGCGTTAGCTCTCAAGCAACGAGCCCGGTGGCCCGCTCAATGAAGTCGGCTATTGATTCGACGTCGTTGAGATCGAACACCGGCAGGGGCTCGCGTTCGGCCGCAAAATCGGCGGCGACGGCGACGATGTTCGGATCCGTTGCTGAAAGCGGCGTGCGGTCCTTCGCGTCCAGCCGGCGGGTTTCGATCTTGCGGTGGGCTTCGCGCTTGTAGCCTTCGACCAGCACCAGATCGCAAGGGGCAAGCCGTGACAGAATCGCCTCAAGTTTCGGCTCATCCTCACCGCGCAGTTCGTGCATCAGCGCCCAACGATTGCCGGACACGATCGCGACTTCGGTGGCGCCGGCCTGCCGATGGCGGAAGCTGTCGGCGCCCGGTTTGTCGATGTCGAAGTCATGATGGGCGTGTTTCACCGTCGACACCTTCCAGCCGCGCCGGACAAGTTCGGTGACCAGCTTTTCAGTCAGTGTCGTCTTGCCGGAATTCTTCCAGCCGGTGATGCCGAAGGCGCGTCTGTTCATGGCTTCATGCTTTGCAACAGACGTTCGGCCTGAACAAGATCGTCAGGCTCGTTTATGTTGAAGAAAGGGTCGACTGGTTGGCCTGCGGATAGCGGAACCGGAAATTCCACCTCGACAAAATCATGCCGGTCGATGAAGGCCGAAACCCGCCTGATATCCTCATCGACCAGAAAGTGCCGCAAGGCGCCGCGACAGTCCATCGGCCACAGCGCGAAGGTCGGGTGCCGCTTGCCGGCCGAGCAAGCCACGGCAATCGAACCGGAACGTTGATCGGCGGCGGCCGCCAGCCGTTCGACAAGATCCAGCGGCAGGAAGGGCGTGTCGCCGGCAGCGGTGACGATTGCCGTGCAAGCCGTGTTGGCGGCTGCCCATTCGAGGCCGGTCAGGATTCCGGCAAGCGGTCCGGCAAAGCCCGTGACGGTGTCGGCAAGCACCGGCAGTCCAAAGCGGGAAAACCTCGCCGGATCGCCGTTGGCGCTGAGCGCCAGACGGTCGATCTGTGGGCCAAAGCGCGACACGACTTGGTCAAGCACACAACCGCCGCCAAGCGGCAACAGGCTTTTGTCGCCACCGCCCATTCGTCTTGACTGGCCGCCGGCCAGAATGATCCCCGCAACATCTCGCTTCATGCCATCGAGCGTGTACGCCAGCCGTCGGAAATCACAAGAGCCGGCTAGATTCCGTCCGGGACCATGGTTGGCCCGGTGCTTTCGGCGACGATCTTCCGCCGGCCGACGACCCGCTCACGGTAGAGCGCATAGAGGCCGGAGCCGATGATGATCGTGGCGCCGACGATCATCGGCAGATCGGGGACGTCGGCGAAGACGAACAGGCCAAGCAGGATCGACCAGATCAGGGCCGTGTAGCGGAACGGCGCGATGAAGGAGATGTCGCCCGCTCGCATCGCCATGATGATGAATTGGTAGCCGATGAGCACCAGCACAGCGGCCAGCGCCAGCAGGGCCGTGCTGTTCCCCGTCATCGGCGTCCAGCCCCCCATCGGCGAAAGCAACGCGGCTCCCAGGACTGTCATGGCAAGCGCGGTGGCGGTCGACACCAGCAGCGTCGGAATGGCCTTGGGAATCCGCTTGGTGGCGAGATCGCGTACCGCACAACATACAACGCAGGCCAGCGCCACCAGCGAGTAGACGCTGAACCCCTCAAAACCTGGCCGCACGATGACCAGCACACCGGCAAATCCGATGGCGATGGCCAGCCAGCGCCGCCAACCAACGCCCTCATTGAAGACCAGTGCCGCGCCCATCGTGACCGCCAGCGGCAGCGCCTGGAGGACAGCCGAGACACTGGCGATCGGCAAATGGGCGAGCGCGATCAGGAACGTCACCGTGCCGCCGGCTTCGCCGAGGACGCGCAGCGCCACCATTGGGTCCAGCATCGAGCGTAGCCGGACAAGAGCACCGCGCTGCCAGGCAAGCGAGCCAACGAACAGGGTCGCAAACGCTCCCCTGATCAGCATGACTTGCGCCATGTTCATCGATTGCGACGAGTATTTGGTGATGGCGTCGTTGAGGGTGAAGCCGGCCATCGCCACCACCATGAACAACGCGCCGCGAAGATTTGGAGAGAGGGGCAAGACGACTACCGGTTCTGCTTTGCATCAAGCCTGTAGCAGTCGGGCATGAAACAGCAACAGCAAAGGGCTGGGCCACAGGATCGTCCGTGGCCCAGACTATCGCCGGCAACAGCGGCAGACCTTATTTCTTCGGTGTCAGCACCTCGGTGCCGTTGCCTTCCTTGCCGGCGATCGTCCACAGGCCGTGCAGCGAACCGTCGTCCATCACCTTGTAGACGACGAGGCCGATGTCCTTGTCCATGACATAGCCGGTGGAGAAGGCGTCATCGTTGCGCATGCAGATGCCGTCGGAAGATGAGCCGCCCGTCTCCCAGTGGATCGTGCAGGTCGTTGCGCTGGTCAGCGTGATGGTTGCCTCGCCACCATAAGCCGAGCCGTCGAAGTTGGTGCCGGCGACGGTATAGGTGCCGCCGATCGACTGGGCCGCGGTGGGCAGGGCCGTGATGCCGAGCAATGCAAGAGCAAGAACGAGTTTGCGCATGTTTTAATCCCCCACGGAGCGAAAATCGCGATGTGCAGGCTAGGGCGCAACAAGCCAACGGTAAATCCGGCCGGCGCCTGCGCTCAGCAATATTGTCGTTGTGTGGCGGAAATGCTCACCGTGCCTTGAGGCTGCCGGCGATGGCGCCGACAAGCGGATCGTATTTCGATTTCGAGGCGAGCGGATATTCGATCCAGACCGTGCGGATGACGCCATCCCGGCCGAACAGGCGTCGCTCGTAGAAAATGTTCCCATCCTTCAAGCCCGACAGCACCGCCCAGTCCTTGCCGGCCTTGCTGTAGGTGACCTTGTAGCCGGGTTCACTGCTGGCTTTCTCGGCCGCCACGAAACCCTTGGGCGTGTCATCGTCGATGTTGAGGATGCCCGAGCAGATCAGGCTGGCGCCATCGGCACTCAGCCATTGCTGGCCGTCACCATTGTCCGGTTCAGGCTGGCGGTCGGTGAAGATGTCGTCGGGAAAGGTGCAGACGGTGCCGAAGCGTTCATTCACATAGGTGAATGGCGCGGCAACGGCGTTGGTCGCTGCAATTGTTGCGATAACCGCCAGAAATGAGGAACGACTCAGCATATCTCGCCTCGAAGCCAATGACCCGGAGGCGATCCTGCATGAATTTTGCGAAAAGGTCAGCCGCCGGTGACGCTCATATGCCGCGAAACGGAAGGGCGGCTGGTGCGGCGGTCGATGATGAAGTCATGGCCTTTGGGCTTGCGGCCGATCGCTTCGTCTATTGCCGCGGCGACCAGTTCATTGCCTTCGGACGCACGCAAGGGCGCGCGCAGGTCGGCGGCATCCTCCTGGCCGAGGCACATATAGAGCGTGCCGGTGCAGGTCAGCCGGACGCGGTTGCAGCTTTCGCAGAAATTATGCGTCATCGGCGTGATGAAGCCGAGCCGTCCGCCGGTCTCGGCGACATGCACGTAGCGAGCCGGGCCGCCGGTCTTGAAGGGAATGTCAGTCAGCGTGAACTGGCGTTCCAGCGACGCGCGCAGCAGCGACAGCGGCAGGTATTGATCGGTGCGGTCGCCCTCGATCTCGCCCATCGGCATGGTTTCGATGACCGTCAGGTCCATGCCGCGGCCATGCGCCCAGCGCATCATCTCTGGCAGTTCGACGTCGTTGAAATCCCTCAATGCCACAGCGTTGAGCTTGACCTTCAGCCCGGCAGCCTGTGCGGCATCGATGCCTTGCATGACCTTGTCGAGATGGCCCCAGCGGGTGATCTTGTGGAACTTGTCGGCATCGAGCGTGTCGAGCGAGACGTTGATGCGCTTGACCCCGCAATCGGCAAGCTCGGCGGCGAAGCGCGACAGCTGCGAGCCGTTGGTGGTCAGCGCCAATTCTTCCAGCGCGCCGCTGTCGAGATGCCGCGACAGCTGGCGCACGAGGTGCATGATGTTCTTGCGAACCAGCGGCTCGCCGCCGGTGAGGCGCAATTTCCTGACGCCTTTTTCGATGAAGACCGTGCACAGCCGGTCGAGTTCTTCCAGCGACAGCAGGTCCTTCTTCGGCAGGAAGGCCATGTCCTCGGCCATGCAATAGGTGCAACGGAAATCGCAGCGGTCGGTGACCGACACTCTGAGATAGCTGATCGTGCGACCAAAAGGATCGATCATGTTCATGCTGCAAGCAATTCCCTTGGCCCTGAGCGGCATCGTTATATACCGCTATGTGATACGATCCGGCCGGCCATTCAAGATACCGCGTCTCGATCTTTGGTAACATTCCCTGGCCGACATCGCATGTCGGCTCACCCCAAACGGCCTTTTCCCTTCTGGCGAAGCAGCGTAGGGAAGGGTGGATTGCTACGGGATCGAACACCATGACCGCACCCAAGGAACTCCGCGTCTCGAAGGACCGCAAACTGCTGTCCGTCACCTTTCCAGATCATCGGCCGTTCGAACTGCCGGCGGAGCTGTTGCGTGTCGCTTCGCCATCGGCCGAAGTGCAGGGCCATTCGCCGGACCAGCGGGTGACGGTTCCCGGCAAGCGCAATGTGGCGATCCTGAAGATCGAGCCGGTCGGCAACTACGCAGTGCGCATCACCTTCGATGATTTCCACGATACCGGCATCTTCACCTGGAATTACCTGCACACGCTCGGCCACGAGAAGGACGAGCGCTGGAATGCCTATCTCGCCGAGCTTGCGGAAAAAGGCTTGAGCCGGGACCGCTAGACTGATCCCGTCGCTGTCGTCAAAACGTCATCGAAGTGGGGTAGCGCCGGCAAAGGTTTGGAGACGAAGACAATGTCCGTCATCACCACGGTCGAGCAGATCGAGGCGCTCTATGGCGTTCCGGGCGAAGCCTCACTGGTCAAGGAACTCGACCACGTCATTCCGGAATACGCAGCCTTCATCCAGGCCTCGCCCTTTGTCGCGCTGGCAACCAGTGGACCGGAGGGGCTGGACTGTTCGCCGCGCGGCGATCTCGCCGGCTTCGTGCGCATCGTTGATCCGAAAACGCTGATGATGCCGGACCGTCGCGGCAACAACCGCGCCGACTCGCTCAGGAACATCATCCGCGATCCGCGCGTCGGTCTTTTGTTTCTCGTGCCGGGTTCCGGCACGACGCTGCGCATCAACGGCCGCGCCCATATCACGACGGATACAACGCTGTGCGCGTCATTCACTGTGGACGGCAAGGCGGCGCGCTCGGTTACAGTCGTCGATGTCGATTCGGTCTATTTCCAATGCGCCCGCGCCATTGTCCGCTCCGAGCTCTGGAACCCGGCGAGGCATGTCGACCCCAAGTCGCTGCCGACGCCCGGACAGATTCTGGAAGTCACCAGCCGCAAGAACATCGACGGCGAAACCTACGACAAGGAATGGCCGGAGCGGGCGAAGAAGACGATGTGGTAAGCTCAGGGCTGAAAGGGCGGCTAGGCGTCTTTCAGCACATCATAAATCTTGCGCATCTGCTCGCCGATCATGTCGCACTGTTCCGGTGTCGACTGGCTCATCGCCTTCTCGATCAACGCCATGTGCACTTTCAGCGCCTGCATCAGCAGCGCCTCGCCGGCCTCGGTCAGGGCAAGCCGCAGGATGCGCTTGTCCTTCTCGTCGCCTTCGCGGCGCAGCAGGCCACGCGCCTCCAGCTGCGGCAAGAGCATGGTGATGTTGGAGCGGCCGACGAGCAGCTTGCGGGCAAGGTCGTGCTGCGACATGCCGGGGTGGCGATAGAGGTTCATCAGCACGTCGAGCTGCGCCGGCTTCAGGTCGAGCGGCGCGAGTTTTGTCGCCAGCGTGCGCTCAAGCACATGGCAGGCGCGCGCCACCGCGACCCAGTTGCGAAAACGTGGGTTGTCCCAAGGTAACTCTTGTTTATTGTTCATCTTTGAACTATTATGTTCATGCTTGAACGTATGGATGGATTCTCACTATGGCATCAATCGGGCTGAAGGTCATCCGGGGCGTGTTTGGTGCGGCCGAACGTATTGCGCCGCGCCTGACCGGGCGCGCGGCTTTCGAACTGTTCTGCCGTACGCCGAACGTGAAGGCACTCAGCGATGGCGAGCGCCGCGCCGTCGACCGCGCGGCAGAGTTCATGACGGAGGCGCGCCATCACCGGCTGAAGACGGCGACCGGCTGCGTCATGGTGCACGAATTCCGTCCGGAGCCGGGCAGGACGGCCGCCGGCACGGTGCTTGTCGTCCATGGCTGGCGTTCGCGCACCGAATATATGCGTGCGCTGATCGAAGGCTATCGCGCCGCCGGCTACAGGGTGGTTTCGCTTGACCTGCCGGGCCACGGCCAGTCGCAGGGCCGACGGCTGACCATGGTCAACGCCGTGGATGCAATGCGGGTTGCCGGCGAATGGTTCGGCCCGTTCGTGGCAGCGGTCGGCCATTCCTTCGGAGGTGCCGTCGCCGCCAATGCCATCGCCGGTTCGGTCAAGAACATCCCGCCGCTGGTGGCCGGACGCCTGGTGCTGATCGCAGCGCCCAGTTCCCTGCCGGCGATCTTCGCCGATTTCAGCCGCATGCTCAATGTCGGCCCACGCTCGCAGGCCGCCATGGCGGACCGTGTCGAACATCTTTCCGGCCGGCCGTTGCACGAATTCACCGGCGACCGCCAGCTCGCCCACGCGCCGGTGCCGACCCTGGTCATCCACGCACCGGACGACCGTGAAGTTCCGGCCGATCATGCAACACGCTATGCCGGCGCCGGCGGCCATGTGCGGGTTTACTGGGCCGATGGGCTCGGTCACCGCCGCATTCTGGCAGACAAGGGCGTGGTCGGACGCGCGGTCGGCTTTGTGGCGGAGCATCGGGAGCCGTCGCTGCTGCATTGAGCGGCGATCGAAGCTATTTCTTCTTCTCGCCCGGCTCGACCGGCAATCCGGCGGCCTTCCAGGCGGTGTAGCCGCCAAGGATGTGCTTGACCGGCGACAGGCCCATATCCTGTGCCGTCTTGGTGGCCAGCGCCGAACGCCAGCCGCCGGCGCAGAAGAAGACGAAGCTCTTTCCCGAAGCGAAGAACGGCTTGTGATAGGGGCTTTCGGGGTCGATCCAGAATTCCAGCATGCCGCGGGTGACATGCTTGGCGCCGGGGACCCTGCCGTCGCGTTCGACCTCGCGCGGATCGCGCAGGTCGACGAAGATGGTGTCTTCATCGTCAAGCAGCCCGGCCGCTTCCTCCGGCGACACCACCTCGATCTCGGCGTTCGCCTCATCCAGCAGTTCGCGATACCCCTTTTTCACAGGCTTGTCCTCCCGACCGCGCATTTGGCTGGCTGTCTAAGCAGGCATTCGTGGGATGCCCCACGAAGTCTGCTTAGATTCCCTTGTTTTTCGCAGGGTCTGATCGCAAAACCGTGGGACACTTTTGCGGAACCTGCTTAGATTTGCAGCACAATGGCCGGCGTTTGTCACGCTCAGTCCGTGCCGGCCATCGTGCGCCACGCCGCCATCGCGCCGGCCACGGTTGCCAGGAGAGCCGAATGCGAGGCGCCGTCGCGGGCCTGGATCGACATGCCGTGCTGAACCGTGGCGTAGAAGGTGGCAGCCGCGCTGCAGTCCAAGCTCACCGGCAGTTCGCCTTCGGCAACGCCGCGTTCGAGACGCTTCCGCAGCGCGGCATGATTCTCGGCGCGACGACGGCGCAGATCGTCGCAGATGGCGCCGCGGCTGGAGTCCTGGTGCAGCGCGCCGAGCGTTATCAGGCAGCCCTGCGGGCGATCCGTCTGCGCATAGGCTTTCGCCGTCAAGCATAAAAATTGTTCGATCGCCAGCCGCGCGGTCGGTGCTTCCTCAAGCGCCAGCCAGATGTCGGCACCCTCGGTGCGCGAATAAAAATCCGTCGCCTCGAGGAACAGCGCCTCCTTGCTGCCGAAGGCGGCGTAGAGGCTGGGCGAGTTGATGCCCATGGCGGCGGTCAGATCACTCATCGATGCGCCTTCGTAACCGCGGGCCCAAAAAACCTCCATCGCGCAGCGCAGGGCTGCGGTTCGATCGAAGGTGCGGGGGCGGCCTCGTTCCGACATGACGCTCTTTTCTGTGTCGATCGATACATAAATCAGTTGACGCAGCCGGGCAAGGCTGACAGTTATTTATGTATCGATCATTACACAAATGGAGAAACAAATGTCATCCAGCAGCTTGAACGGCAAGGCCGCACTCGTCACCGGCGGCAGTCGCGGCATCGGTGCGGCGATTGCGCGAAGGCTGGCGGCCGATGGCGCCAGTGTCGCGCTGACGTATGTGCATGGCGAGGAGCAGGCCCGCTCGGTTGTTGCCGAGATAGAGGCCAAGGGTGGGCGCGCCATCGCCATCAAGGCCGACAACCGCGATGCCGTGGCGATAGAGAAGGCCGTCGATGACGCCGTGACCGTATTCGGTCGGCTCGACATCCTGGTCAACAGCGCCGGCATCTGGCGCGCCGCACCCATCGACACCCTGTCGCTCGCCGATTTCGACGAGACCATGTCGGTCAATGTCAGAGCCCCGTTCATCGCCTCGAAGGCGGCGGCCGCGCATATGGGCGAGGGCGGCAGGATCATCTCGATCGGCAGCAATCTTGCCGAGCGGGTGACCGACACCAGTCTTGGCGCCTATTCGGCCAGCAAGGCGGCGCTGGTCGGCCTGACCAAGGCGCTGGCGCGCGACCTCGGCCCGCGCGGCATCACCGCCAATGTCGTTCACCCCGGTTCGACCGATACCGACATGAACCCGGCTGATGGCCCGCATGCCGAGCACCAGCGCCAGAAGATGGCGACGCCGCGCTTTGGCAAGGCCGAGGACATCGCCAGCATGGTCGCCTGGCTCGCAGGTCCGGAAGGCCGCTTTGTCACTGGCGCGGCACTGACCATCGACGGCGGCGCCAATGCCTGATCCGCATTGGATTTCCCCGGCTGGAGCGGAGACATCCGCTCCAGCCGTCACGATGTTGTGAAACCGTTCTGCAACAGGCGTTCGGAAATTTATGAAAGCTTAACGAAATCAGTATGAATCAGTATAGTCGCGCCTTACATCCGCCATGCGGTGCGCGAGATCGTCTAGCGGTGCGGAACGGGAGCCGGTTACAACCGGAGCGGGTTATCCATGAAATTCCTCGGAAAAAAAGCAACCGTGATGCCGCTGATGGCGATCACGGCGACGCTCGCTTTCGGCGTGCCTCAGGCAGGCGCGCAGGGGCTCTTCGAAATGCTTTTCGGCGGCGGCATCAGGCATGAGCCGCAAGGCGAGTTTCCGCCCCCACCACCCAAGCACAAGCCGAAAGCACCGGGTGTTGGTGGCGGCGGTGGCGGTGTGAAAATCAGCGGCCCGTCCTATTACACCTACAAGGCCGATCGGCTGGTGCGCATCGACTTTTCGGCGCTGGCCGCGGCACCACTGCCGGCGGCCGCGCAGGACGCCGCTTTCGTGCCGTCAGCCACGGGCGCTGCTTTTCGTGAAGCGGTTGCCGGCTTGAGCGACTACGAACTCTATGCCGAGCCGGACATCGCCAAGGCGCTGATCGCCTACTACTCGGCCAATCCGGATTTCATCTGGGTGACCGGAACCAGCCTCAACAGCCGCGCGCAGGATGCGGTGCGGGTGCTCGGCGAGGCAGCGAGCTACGGCCTTGAACCCGCCGACTACACGGTCGACGTGCCCGCCACCAGCGCGTCGCCGGCCGACGCCAATGCACAACTGAAAGAGCTTGTCCGCTTCGAGATGGCGCTGTCGGCGCGCGTGCTGCGTTATGCCCATGATGCCCAGAACGGCCGCGTCGAGCCCAACCGCATGACCGGCTACTATGATTTCCCGGCCAAGCCGCTCGACTTGCAAGCCGTGCTGAAAACGCTGGCGCATACCCAGGAAGTGCGCACCTATCTCGAATCGCGGCATCCGCAGAATGCGGAATACCAGGCGCTGCGCGTCGAACTGGAGTCCCTGCAGGCCAGCGCCGAGAACGAAATCGTCGTCGACCCCAAGCTGCTGCTGAAGCCGGGCGAAACCAGCCCCGAGCTGCCGAAGCTGCTGACCCTGATCGCACGCAATCTCGATGACGAGATGGGCGGCGCCTATGGCGAGATCCTGTCACGGCTGGCGACCAGCGAGGTCTATGTTCCCGAACTGGTGCCGCTGATCAAGGCTGTGCAGCAGAAAGAGGGCATGAAGGGTGACGGCGTCATCGGTCCGCGCACTGTTGCCCTGTTGGCTGGCACGTCCAAGGCCGACAGGCTGCTGAAGGTAGAGGTGGCGTTGGAGGAACTGCGCTGGCTGCCTTCCGATCTCGGCAGCCCGCGGGTCTTCATCAACCAGCCGGCCTTCACCGCGAGCTACATCGACAATGGCGAGGAAAAGCTGAAGACGCGCGTTGTCGTCGGCCGGGTCACCAACCAGACCGCTTTCTTTTTCGACCAGATCAAGCAGGTCGACTTCCATCCCTATTGGGGCGTGCCGCAGTCGATCATCGTCAACGAGATGCTGCCCAGATTGCGCAGCGATCCCGGCTATCTCGACCGGGCCGGCTACGAAGTGACCGACACGCGCGGCAAGCGCATCCCTTCGTCGGCGGTCAACTGGGGCGCCTATGGCGCCAACATTCCCTACAGTGTGCGCCAGCAGCCGAGCGAGGCCAATGCGCTGGGCGAACTGAAGATCCTGTTCCCCAACAAGCATGCGATCTACATGCATGACACGCCGCAGAAATCGTTCTTCAAGCAGGACATGCGTGCGCTCAGCCATGGCTGTGTGCGGCTGCAGGATCCGCGCGGCATGGCGGCGGCGGTGCTCGGCACCTCGGTCGACTATATCGCCGAGAAGCTGAAGCACGGACACTCGACCGAGGATGTGACGCGCAAGATCCCGGTCTATGTCGCCTATTTCACCGCCTGGCCTGATATGTCCGGCAAGGTTGAATATTTCGGCGACGTCTACGATCGCGACTCGCGGCTGAAACAGGCATTGGACGCCACCGAGGCGGTTCGCTCACCGTCGAGTTGAGCAAGGGCCTTCGGTTTTTAACGCTCCAACAGCGGTCGCCGAAAACCGGCGTCCCGCCCGGCGATCAGCCAATAGACCAATCCGGCGACAAGGCCGGCAGCGGCGATGATGCCGATGTCGGCCCAGCGCTCGGGGTCCATGTCCTCCGCTGAACTTGGCCAGATCAGGAAGAAGCCGCCGGCGGCGGCCGCGGCACCGAATACCATGTGCAGCAGGACATTGCGCAATGAGAAGAGCTCGGCAATCAGCGCGAAGATGAGCGTCTGCAGCGCGGTCACAACAATGGTCAGGAAATAGATGAACATGCCGAGCGGCGGCACCACCAAGGCCGCGATCGGCGTGACACCCATGACGTCGAAATAGGCGGGCGCGTTGGGCAAGGAACTGAGCGCGGCGTAGATCGCCACGACGGCGATCAAGCCGACCAGCACCGACACAAGGTAGCCGGCCAACATCATCAATATGCGCTTCAGCACATGCTTCGCCGTCGCCATGCCCATCCCCCATGCGGCGCCCATGAGCCGCAGTCAGCCATCAAAGCGAGGCTGACGCAAGGGGAGGCGCCCCCTTGGCAAGCTGTCGCCGAACATGAAGCAGGTTTAATTCAGGCGCCGCCGCACATGTGTTGCGAGTCCGGCAGCGCCCACGATCCTTTGATGGCGAGATCGATGCCGTAGTAGACGCGGCCGCGTTCATCGTCCTTGGGGCAATCCCTGGGAATCGAGATCAGGCACATCACGGCAGCGTCGCCGACCTTCGACGCGGCCAGACCAGGCTCGCGATCATAGGAGACGGCGGTGCCGCCGTTGGTGAATGTCGCGGCACTGCCTGCCTCGGGACTGGCTGTTGCCAGCGGATCGTCGCCAAGCCGCGTGGTCAGCGTTTCGATATGGGTGGACGCGCATTGCCCGATTGTCGAGGGCAGGGGCTGGTCAGCCCCATTCGGGTTCCGCGCGGCGGCTTCCAGCGCCTTCTTGCCGATCAAGGCGGTGTTGTAGTCCTGCACCCATGACGGCCCATTGCCATAGGTTTGCAGCGCGTTGTTCAGCGCGCTGACGATGCAGGCGGTATCGCCCCCGCAGGCATTGCGGTCGGCAATCAGCCCGCGGGCGATCATGCGCTTGTCGCCGCCGAACGCCGGCTCGAAATCCTTGAATGCCCTGGAAACCAGCAGATCGATGGCCGACAGCTGCGGATCGGCGCAGATCGCCTTTTCCGCCGGCAGGCTTGCCTTGCGGCAGTCGAAAGATGGTCCGTCGGCCCGCGCCGGAGCGGTTCCAAGGATGCCGCCGGCCAGGATGGTGGCGAGCACAAGCAGGCGATAGGTTCGAACGGAAGATCGCATCAGTGCCCCCAAGCCAAGGATTGCCCAAGGCGCAGCCCACGCCCTGGCTTCCACATCATACGCCAAGAATGGACAATTTTAGGCGAGGGCCCGCTGGCCAATGAGAATGCGCGAGAACGGGTCGGCGCATTCGCGTCGGGTACGACGCCTGCAGCCGTCCTATTTTGGCTCGGCGGTCACGGGATCGTAGGTGATTTCGACCTTCGCCTTGTCCGATGTGTAGTAGGTGACGACGTAGGCGCCGCTGTCCCAGTCGACCTCCTTCACATAGCGAAAGCCGTCGCGCTGTTCGACCTTGGCGAGGATCTCCGACAGCTTCTTGGCATTGGGCGGCGGCAGCCGGCTCTCATCCGCGGCAAGGGCCGGCCCGCCGGCGAGAAGAACGGCGACGCTTGTCGCCAGCAAAAATCTGGACATGGCTTTCCCTCAACTTTCGTCGGACAGAAACTCGCTGCCATGCCGGTTTGTTCCGCAGCTGGAATGCATGACGATTCTAGGTCTGTCGGAAGCGCAGGCAGCTACCGTTTGCAGGCCGGCTGAATATCGACGGATCTTAGTCCACCGGTTTGCGGGCTGCCCGGTGCTTTCCATCCCGAACTGCGCGTTTCATCCAGGCTTTTTGCTGGATGATCCCGAGACACCGGCGACGGACGCTAGAGAGGTCGGTCGTTTCATTTCAGTGTGACCAGGTCTATACTCCACGTGGGACAGGCCAGATCGATGGACCGTAAGCTTTCTGCCATTCTCGCTGCCGATGTTGTGGGCTATTCCGCCCAGATGGAACGCGACGAGGCCGGCACGTTCGAGCGCCTTCGTGCTCGACGCAAGGAACTGTTCGAGCCTGAGATTGCCCGCCACCACGGCCACATCTTCAAGCTGATGGGCGATGGACTGCTGGCCGAATTCGGCAGCGTCGTGGACGCGGTCGAATGTGCCGTGTCGTTGCAGCACGCCCTGGCGGAACGCAACGCCGCCGTTTCCGAGGATCATCGGATTCGCGTCAGGATCGGGATCAATCTCGGCGAGGTGATTGTCGAGGGCGAGGACCGATATGGCGAGGGCGTCAACGTCGCTGCCAGGCTCCAACAACTAGCGGAACCTGGCGGCATCTGTGTCTCGGCAAAGGTCGCAAAAGAGGTTGAGAAGAAGTTGGCTTTCGGCTTTGAGCCGATGGGCCAACAGAAGCTGAAGAACATCGCCGAACCGGTGCAGGCGTACCGGGTGCTGCTCGATCCCACGGTGGCGGGAAAGCCCATGGCTGTCAATCGACACCCACGCTTCAGGCGCAATCTGGCCGTCGCTATTGGGGTCCTTGTTGTCGCAGTCGGCCTTGCAGCAGCGTGGTGGCGACCGTGGGAGCCACCGCTTCCGCCCACCGCTCTGACGGCCAATGCGAAAGCCGACACCCGGCCATCCCTCGTCGTGCTTCCATTTGACAATCTCAGCGACGACAAGGCGCAAGGTTATCTGGCTGACGGTTTCACCGAGGACCTGACCACAGAACTTGCACGCGTGCCCGGCCTGTTCGTCGTATCGCGAAACGCGGCTTCCCCCTACAAGGACAAGGAGACTAAACCCGCTGAGGTCGCCGCAGCGCTTGGTGTCCGGTACATACTGGAGGGCTCGATACGTCGGGTCGGCGACGACATGCGTATCAACGCGCAATTGATCGACGGCTCGACCACCGGTCATCTCTGGGCAGAACGTTTCGACGGCCAGTGGACGGATGTGTTTGCGCTGCAGGACAAGGTCGTCGTCAGCATCGCAGGCGCGCTCAAGCTCCGTCTCGTCAGCGACCAAGGCAAGGCAGATGTCGCGGGCGGCACGCGCAATCCTGCAGCCTACGAAGCTTACCTCCAGGGCATGGAAATCTACAATCGTCGCAATACTCCAGACGAGTTTGCGCAGGCGGTGAGGTTTTTCCAGCAAGCGCTGGAACTCGATCCGAATTTCGGCGCGGCGGCAGCCTCGCTCGCGTGGGCCTATTGGGACATGGACGGGCCACGGGTCAAGGCTTTGGCCTATTCGGAATCTGTGGCGTTTTACAACGTCTACAAGTACCTGAAGGAGGCGGCCAAGCATCCTTCGCCCTCCTACTATCAGCTCGTCGCCAGTTTGCTGGTTCGCGAGCACCGGTCCGACGAGGCAGTCGCGGTTATGTTCAAGGCAGTGGCGCTCGACCCGAGCGATCCCCTGAACTATGTCGGGCTGGCAGAAGCCCTGAATTTCAATGGCAGGCCGAACGAGGCGCGCGACTATCTCGTCGCGGCCAACCGTGTCGACCCAGGCGGCAATGACCATCGGTACTACCAGGCTGGGCTGGCTGAATTTGGCCAGGGTCGTTTCGAGGAAGCTGTCGACTACCTTGAAAGGATCGATCTCCAATCGCCCGATCCATGGCCGAAATTCTACGGCCTGCAGGTGCTGGTTTCGGCCTACGCACATCTCGGGCGCAGTGACCAGGTCGCGGCCTATAGTGACAGGCTAAGGAACGTCATGTTGGAACGAAAGGATGGAGGGGCAAATCAGCTGGTCACGCAGAGGTATTTTGTGTTCAAGAACCCGGCTGACATCGGGCGTCTGCTGGACGGCCTGGACAAGGCCGGTTTGCCGGAGTTGCCGGAAGGGGTCGATCTGGATGCAAAGGACCGGCTTACCGGTTCGGAGATCAGGTCGCTCATCCTCGGTCGTGACCTGCGCGGGGGAGGCGCATGGATAGATAAAGGAACCAGCTGGGTGCAGCAGAACTTCCTGTGCGACGCCTTTCCGAAAGTTCAGACAACCTGCGGCGCGATCTTCCGCAATCCTGCCGGGACGCCGGAGCGACGCAACGAGTATACGGCAGTCTTCCGTTTCGATCGTTTTGAGTTTTCGACCGTCAAATAAGACCACCCGGGACCTGCCGGAGAGTATTAGCTGTGGCCAATGCACAAGTGAGCCTTTGGGGCTCCGGTCGCGCCGGCCCACGCCCGAAGTTCCCCAGCCCCCAAGGTTAAGTCCGGCGCGACCTTCTGGTTGTCTGCGGCCTGTTGTGCCCGCGGGGAGGGCGAGCGCACTATGGCGCAAGTCGGCCCCATTGCCGACTTTCCCGCATCCAATATTCCTGTGAAGGATGATCTTGCTTTGAGGGCAACCACCGCCCACAAAACAAAGGCTTCAACGGTTTTTGCGGCCAATTGGCCTCTGCCGGGCGGCATACGGTCGGCCGCTACTCCGGCAAGCCCGCGAACCGCATGTGTCCGATCCAGCGGTCGAGGGCTCCGGGGACGGTGTAATTCTTCTCCCACTGCTTGCGTTGTTTGCTGATGGAGTCGCCGGGCGAGTCCTTAAGGAAAACCGCAAGTGCTTCCTTTGCCTCCCGCTGGTTTCCCAGACAAGCGTAGATCCCCGCAAGCATTCGGTGTGCGGCGCTCGTGATTCTGGACATTTTCCGCATCGCCGTCAGCGCAGCCCCGCAATCGTTCTTTTCATAGAGCGCCCAGCCCATGTCCCAGTTGAACCAGTCAGGGTAGAAAGGATCGATGCCCATAGCCTGCTTGATCCGATCGATCGCTTCGTCGGTGCGGCCGGCAAAGAGCAGCGGGGCCGCACTGCCCTCGAGGATATTCGAGGCGCTGGGGTTCAGGGCGATCGCCTGATCGTACTGCGCAATGGCCTCCTCCATCTCTCCGGCTTCGGTATGGATTTGGGCGCGGATATGATGCGCCTCGGCATCGTCCGGAGCGAGCAGGATGGCCTTGTCGGCGTACTCAGCGCCGCGCTTCAACGCCTCGTCGGGGTTATTTTCCTGCTTGTGCCAGAATAGCCCGTCATTGCGATAGGACCAGGCCAGCCCGATATAGCCGAACTGGGCGTTCGGATCCGCTTCGATCGCCTTGAGGCTGAACTGCCGCAGCAACTCGTTCCCCGCGGCAGAGAAATGCTCGTTCTCGGCAAACCCCATCTGGACATAGCTGAGCGCGCTGACCCGGGCGGCGTCGCTCGTTGGCAGGGGGCGTTGGATGCTCGACCCGACCCGATCCGCAAGCGTGCGGATGATTTCCTCCTGGACGACGAAAAAGTCGCCAATCTCCCGGTTGTAGCTGTTGGCCCAGACATGCGATCCGTCATGCGCATTCAGCAACTGGGCGGTCACTTTCAGCCGGTCTCCGATCTTCTGCTGGCTGCCTTCGAGCACGTAGTCGACGCCGAGTTCATCTCCGATCTGCCTGATGTCGACCGGCTGGCCGCGGTACCTGAAGCTCGAGTTCCGGGCGATGACGGCATAACTCTTGCTCCGCGCAAGCTCGGTGATGATCCCCTCGGCGACGGCATCGCTGAGATATCCCTTGTCCCCACCTGCACTGAAGTCGTCGAAGGGAAGGATCGCAATCCTGGGCATGTCGCTCGAACGAGCCGGAGCGGCTCGCCATATTTCCGCGCCGTAGTATGCGCCGATCAATGCCGCAACGAGAACGACTGCGACCAGAATGAAGCCGCGCTGCGAGAATCGTGTCTTGGCACGTGCCGTGCCGGCGTTTGGGTCCGCCGCGTCGGATGGATCGGTATTCAGCCGATAGCCTCTCTTTGGGAGGGTTTCAACGATCACGTGCGTGTCGTCCCCCAACGCGCGGCGAATGTCGGCAATGCATTGGGTGAGGCTGTCGTCGGTCACGAAGGTATCGGCCCAAACCGCCTGCATCAGCGCATCCTTGGACACGATTTCGCCCGGTCGCGAAGCGAGCACAGAGAGCACCTCGGCGGACTGGCTGCGAAGATTGACCGCTTTGCCTTCGACGGTTCGGAGTTCTTTGCTTTTCGTCAGGAAGACAAAACCGCGAAACGTGATCGTTTCAGCAGATTTCGCCTCAATTTCAGGAGCCGTTCGGGACATTTCACCCTCCTGGCGCGCTTCCTAGCCTAGCCAATTCGGCCTTCGGCCTTCGCTTCCAAGCGATCCTAGCAGCACCGGATTGGAAAGAAGGATAACATGAAACGCACCAAGCTCATCATCGCTCTCGCTCTTCCTTTGGCAGCGCAAACGGCTGCGGAAGCGGATTCCCGCATCGCGAAACTCTGCGGCTCTGACCATGTCAACGAGGCCGCCTCAAGGGATGACGTGCGTCCCAACCCCGGCGGTTATTATGTCGCCAGCCTTAAGTCGATGGATGACCGCGCCATGTTCACCGCCATCGCTGTCACAATCCATCTGACCAACCAGGGGAAGCTAATCAGGCTCCCCCACGTGAAACCCATGACTTCCATGGCCGAATGCAGAGCTTGGACCCATCAACAGGAGTTCATGCCCGCACTCCCCGGCTATCTCGCCACCTTCCATTACTGCGACTACGCATCAGTGGCTAACGTACGAAGCGGTCAGCGACCTGTCAGGCAAATGGCCGGTGAGACGAGTGCTCGATGAAGCCCGTCCCCACTGGCAACATAGCTGCAAAACAGAAAATTCCATGCGGCTGGGCCGATGATAGCCAAATCACCATCGACGAGTGGGTGAAACGCTTCGCGCCGAAGCGCGTCGACCCCGGCTCGAACTAACGGGTTGCATAACACCTGCTATCCGTGCACCCGCTCAGCGCACTGCGCCGCTACTGACCAATATGCGACGCGACCGACATCATCGCCTCAGAGTTCGGGTGGGCGCCCAAGCCGCCATCGAAAACCTCGGAGAACGTCCAGCGAACGACGCCGTTGCGGTCGAGCAGGAACTGGCCCATGAGCTGGCCCACGCCGGTCGCCATCATTTGCTGGTCCGCTTCAGTGATATCGTAATTGTCTTTTTTGTTCAGATATTCGAGCGTGGCAAACGGATCCATCGGCTCAGGCATTTCGCCTGGCACGTTGAGCCGCATCGCCTTCACATCGCTCATTGAGACCTTGTGCGGCAATGCGCTCTCGCCCTCAGTTATTTGCATATTGGGCAATCCAAAGGCGCGGTGTGAAACGCGCTCCGGATCGGATGCAGCAAGCAAACCAACCATCGGATGGTACCGGAGATAAAGGCGCGCCCGCTCGATGGGCGTGTTCACCACCGTGAGGCTTTCGATGCCCTTTGCGTTAAGGGCTGGTGTGAGCAGCGAAACCGTCGCGATATGACGCCTGCAAAACGGACAATGCAGACCTCGATACAGCCCAACCAGCACTGGCTTCTCGCCGCGGAAATCGTCGATAGCTACCTTGCCCTCGCGAGTAATTGCGTCGAGTACGAAATTGGGCGCTCGTTCGCCCAGTTGCAGAGGGCCTACGTCGGCGCGGTCAGACATGCTTTATCCTCCTCGCGGGTCAATCCAGTAACGAAAGCGCGGCGGTACTTACGGCTCCAGCCCGTGTTCGGCACACACTTCCTGTGCGTGTTGAAATTGCAATATAGCACAGAGATGGGCGGACGTTGCGGCGCTACCTTGGTGTCGGCACTTTCCGAGCTTGATTTCCGGCCATTTTCGCGTCTTCATCACGGACGGCCTCGTCCGCGATGTTGTCGGAATCGAGGCTGTCGGGCTGCCGGTTTACCGTGCCGGGATCATCGCGAACTCGCCGGCGCAAGGCCCGCATTCGCCGGATGAGCGGGTAATTACTGCGGCCCGGCAGCGATTCAGATATAATATCAATACTTTAATCTGGATCGTGCGAGGCCGTCATGGAGAACCCAACGGGTGAATCAGCCGACGGGCCTCTCAGGCTCGATTTCGACCGCCGTGTGAAGCTTGAGTTCCATCGTTCTCGGATCACCTCCAATGCTGGATTGCTGGCCTATCGCGAACTCGACGACGCTCTCGGTCTCAGTGCGATGGCGGGCGACAGGCTCGCCGACACACGCACGGGCAAGAACGGGCGACATGCGCTGGTCGGGCTACTGTCTCGCCCGGCCGAGCGGGTTGTCGCCTTCTACAATCAGCGCGGCACCTGCGAGCAGTGGATCAAGGAAGGCAAAGGCGCGATCAACTGGACACGGTTGTCGTGCCGGACGTTCACTGCCAATGCCGTGCGGCTTCAGCTTCATGCGCTCGCCTACAATCTCGGCAACTTCCTGCGCACGCTGGCAACGCCGGAGCCGATAGACGACTGGTCGCTGACCAGCCTGAGGGAGAAGCTGATCAAGATCGGCGCCAAGCTCGTCAGCCACGGCCGCTATGTCGCCTTCCAGATGGGCGAGGTCGCCGTGCCGAGGATGCTGTTCGCCGAGATCCTGCGACTGATCGCCGAACTGCGGCCGCGCCCTGATCCAGCGCCGGCGTGAGCCGCCCGGTTGTCATGCCTACCAGCGGAAACCACGGGGCAGGTACGCCTTGTGAAGACGAAATCGACATCCCTGGCATGGAAAGCACCGTAGCCACCCACGTCGTCGCAAGGCGGCCCCGGTGGCGACGAGGTGGCGACGGTCTGGGCTTGCCAATGCACGCACATGGTGGCAATTTCACAGCAACAAGCCGATCATCGGGTGGATGCCGGTTTAGAATGACACGTTTGGTGCTGATAGGGCCGATCTGCTCCGGCAAGTCCACGATTGCGGAGCGCCTCTCCGACCGTTTGTCACTGCGCAACATCCCGCTCGATCTCGTACGTTGGGGATACTATTACCAGATCGGCTATGACCGGCGGGAAGAGAGGCGGCGTGTCAAGGCAATGGGCCGGCGTGCACGTTTCGACTACTGGAAACCGTTCGAGGCGTATGCGGTGGAGCAGGTGCTTCTCGACTATCCGGATACGATCATCGACTTCGGCGCAGGTCACTCGGTCTATGAGGACGACGTGCTTCTGGCGCGCGTCCAGACCGCGGTCAAGCGCGCTTCACATGTCGTTTATCTGCTGCCCTCGCCAGATATCGAGCGCTCGCTGGACATCTTATGCGCTAGGGCTGAGGTACCGGAAGACGAAAGGGCGGATTTTGTCGCATTAAACCGGCCGTTCCTGGAGCACCCGTCAAACGCGTCACTGGCGACGGCAACGTTCTACACCGACGGCTACAGTGTCGATGAGACCTGTGAGCAGATTGCCCGCATACTCGACAGCCAAGCGCCGCCGGTGAGTTAATCGCTTGCACCTATCGAACCGGGACATCACAAGTTATAAAGGCAGAGCCGACATGCGTCCTGTACCTGGCTCGGCCTTCAGGGCGAATGCTGGTTGAGGGGCCGACGTAATAGACCCCCGCCAGCGTGCGGAGGACTTAACCCACCAAAACGTAACCTATGCGGCGCGTCGTTGAGCGGGCTGGAGACCTGAACGGGTTCGACGAGGGTCGACGGCGGTCACGATGCTGTGGTGGTGATCGCAATAGACGCGATCCGGCGAAGTTGGCCCGGCACAAAAACGGTAACCGCCGGGTACTGACGGGTCTTCGCTCACCGGGAAGCGGCACTGATAGACGCCTAGCTGAATGAGGGGGACGTCTCTCGAAGTTGGTCTGATATTTTCAGGCATGGTTTTCTGGTTCCTGGTTCATGGCCATTGCCGGCTGACGGCCGCAGTGCGACAGCGTCAGGGCGAGCTTCTCTCGTTTCGGAGGGCTATGGACCATCATATGGTGTTGGTTGCAGCGTCAATGAAGCCCCGGGGCCTGCATTCGGAAGCCGGTTGTTGCGACTTAAGGACACACTTGCCGCTGGGGTGCGGTTGCCAGCGCGAAGGCCCCCGGCGGGCGATGTTGTCGTCCCACTGATCGCTCCGCCCCCGGCTTAATCCGGCAGGCGGGGTGAGGGGTGGCTGGCCCAACGCGCTGCGTGCTTTCGGTTTTCAGGGCCCTCAACCGGCCAGCCCCAGGAGGGCGCGCTGCGGGAGCGAATACATTTTGTCAGCAGACAGTTTTGTCAGCAGACAGCGTGGTCGCGTCCCAGCGCATCTCTCCGAACCGTTGCGCTGGTGCTACGGTGTGCCTTCATGATCAGACAGCAGGGATATGAGGCATGCCCGAAATCACCCGCCGTACACTTCTTGCGTTCGCCGCCGTGGCCTCGGTCGTTGAACCGACGTTTGCTGAAGGGGAAGGTGCCTCACCCGAATTGCGGGCGCTGATCGGAGCCCATGAAGCCAGCTATGTCGGGCTTCACAGGGTTGTTCATCAAGCCGGCAGCAGCAGCCACGAACGCAAGAGGGCAGACCGGATTGAACAGGACGCATTGCTGGCCATCTGCTCCTATCCGGCGATCAGTCGAGGCGACCGCCGGGCCAAGGCCGAGTACCTGTTGACCGCTGAGGCTCGGGGTGAACTCGACCTGGAAGAGCACATGCAGGCCATCCTGCACTCGATGAAGCACTGATCACGGCTCGACCGGCGCATATACGAATTTGGTGGGCGATGCAGGGATTGAACCTGCGACCCCACCCGTGCGTGGGGAGCCTACATCACAAAAATCCTGGATTTTCGGCGGGTTGCAGCGTCCACCGGCTGGGGCAACTCATAATGGGTACTCCGCGGCAGTCTACGCGCCAGTGACCGTCGGGCAATTTGAAGTACTAGTCGACACTCGACGCCGTTGGCCCGTCCCCAAGCCCGTCGCGAGGATAGTGGATTTAGGCCAGGAAGCAGAACCGTTCCCAGTATCAGGGAACACCATGACACAGCCAAGGGATGCTAAGCGGTCAAGGTGGCACGATTGGCGGCATCCATATCCGAATGCTGAAACTACGTATCTTGGTCGTCAACAGCCAAATATCGGAAACATGCCGAACTACAGTTATGCTGCCCCATGTTTTGTCGTATAAGGCCGCTGGATCGAGGCAAGCCAAGCAACTTGGCCGGAGTTGAAAATGATTGATGTCGACTATCCCAAGCTGCTTGATCTCTTCCCTGAGCATCTAGACCCTAATCGCTCAGAGAGCGCATCCTTCCTGATTTGGTATTTACAAAACTATTACCGTCTCGATTCCCTGGAGGCGGTTGACGCCGTATGCGACCAGTCTAACGACAAGGGAGTTGATGGGATTTATGTCAACGACAACGATCAGACGATCACAATCTTTCAGTCGAAGATCTCGCAAAAATCAAATTCAACTGTTGGCGATGCGGCCCTCAAGACATTCGCGGGAACGCTTGGGCAATTCGACACGATCGAAAAAAAATCCAGAGCTTACTAGCTGCGGCGGGTGAAGCTCAAGTGGCCAAGCTTATCAAGCGGCTTGACCTTGTGAACAAGCTCTCCACCCATGAACTGCGGGGAGAATTCCTGGCCAACCTAGACATTGACGCAAATGGGCAGGCGTTCTTGGACGCCGAAGAAGGTATCTCCTTTGTGGGAAAGGGAAAGCTGGTCTCAAGCTACATCTCGGATAAGAGAGACCTACCAGTCCACGCTGAGGCGGCTTTCGACATATTCGGTTACAATGTAACGGAATATGTGGTCGACGCCGACCGCAAGGCAGTCATTGCGCCCGTAAAAGCTACGGAGTTGATTAAGTTGCAAGGAATCGATGATCAGTCTCTATTTGCCTACAACGTGCGCGGCCCATTGGGCCGGACGAAGATTAATAAGGAAATCGTCAGCAGCATCCGCGATAGCGCGAGGCATAAGCTGTTTCCTCTGTTCCACAACGGTATCACAGTTATCGCAGGAAAATTGCAAACTGATAATGATAGCATCAAGGTATCAGATTATTACGTCGTCAACGGCTGTCAAAGCCTTAGCGCGCTCTACAACAATAGCAACGCTCTGACCGACGACCTTCGCATCCTGGCAAAATTCATTCAGATGAAACCCGCCTCAACCGAAGCGAGCATGATTACCGCGTTTTCAAACAACCAGAACGGGGTGCGCGCCCGCGATTTTAAAGCCAACACACAGCCCCAGATTCGTCTCCAGAATGAGTTTAAGGCTAAATACGCTGGTCAATATGTCTACGAGATTAAGAGAGGCGAGGCCCTCGGAGTGGGTACTATTGTTTCAAACGAAAATGCCGGTCTCTACCTTATGGCGTTCGACCTGAAAGAGCCATGGGCAACGCACCGAAAGTATGAGGTTTTCGAAGACAAGCACAGTGACCTGTTCGGCCGCCCCGAGGTCTCTGCAGATAGAATCGTCGTTTGCCAAGTGATAATTGAGGTGATCAGAGAGCACCTTCCTCAGCTTGAGAATCAGCTTTTTGCACGATACGTCCTGACCCAATACATCCTTCTCTACATTGTTAGAGAAATTCTTGATCGAGACGAATTGGCGGTCGGCCTGCTTTCAAAGCCTGAAAATCTAGTTCGCGACGAGAACCATAGAGGTGTGTTTCGTAAAATAATTGAAGCCATCGTTTCCGACGTTATCAGTGACTTGAATGAGGAACTGAAGGACGTCGGCGACGATTTCGACTATCGCGACAAGCTCCGCGATTCGGCGTGGGTTGCCCAAATCAAAAAGACTCTGGTTGCATCCCACATGAAGTTTATTGCGCGAAAATTTATCAAGCCTTTCAAGGAGTTGTGGCCGTAACCTCAGCGTTTTCTTCCGTCACTTTTCCCATCCGCCGCCATCAGTCCCTTTGAAGCGGAATACCAGATATTCTTACGGGTAGCAGCTGCCGACGAACACACGGCATTCGGAGGCGCCGTGAAGATCGGGTGGGATCGATGCCAATTCCATGAAAGCAGATGGTGGGCGATGCAGGGATTGAACCTGCGACCCCACCCGTGTGAAGGGTGTGCTCTCCCGCTGAGCTAATCGCCCGCTCGTTGCCCTAAGGCCAAGCGAGCCGCGATATAAGGGAGGCGGGTGCGGGAAGTCAAGACGGTGTCCGGCGATCCGACACAGATCGGATTGTCGCCCTTTCGGGCCTGTTTCCGATGTGACGCCCGGCCGCTTTCCCCTCACTATCCAGCGGCGGCAATCAGCCTTTGCGCCAGATCGAGGGTCAGCGCGTCGAAATGCGAGATCACCGCCGAGGGCTCGAATTCGCGCACATGGCGGTCGGTGTAGCCGAAATCGACCGCCACCACTGGAATGCCGGCGGCCTTGGCGGTGTCAATGTCGGTCTGCGAATCGCCGACCATCAGGGCGCGATGCGGGTCGCCGCCGGCGAGCTTGATGGTTTCAGTCAGATGGCGCGGATCGGGCTTGCGGAACGCGAACGTATCCTGGCCGGCGATCGCGGCGAAATGCTTCGTCAGGCCGAGCGCCTCGATCAGCGCCAGCGAGTTGGCTTCGTATTTGTTGGTGCAGATGGCCAGGAGATAGCCGGCGTTCTCGAAGCGTGCGATCGCCTCGATCACACCGGGGTAGGGGCGCGATTTGCCGGGGATGTTGTCGGTGTAATGGTCGAGGAAGAGTTTCAGCAGCCGGTCGTGTTCCTCGACATCGAGCGATCGCTGCTGGGCTGCATGCGCCCGTTCGATCATCACCCGGCCACCGTGACCGACAAAGCGCCTGAAGCCGGCTTCGTCGACCGCCGTGATCTGGCTGGCGGCAAGGCTGTGGTTCAGGCTGTCGAGCAGGTCCGGCGCTGTATCGATCAGCGTACCATCGAGGTCGAACACGATGATCGGGCGAGTCATGGTCTGTCCTGCGCAGGTTTTTGCATGGGGCAGGCGATAGCGGCTGCGGCGCGTCAAGGCAAGCGTGCTGGGCAAGCTCGCGAGAGCAAGCAGGCCCACCGGGCATTTCGCGGCGAGCCGCCAGAAATGAAAAACCCGCCACGGCGGCGGGTCGTTGGCGCAAATCAGCACCATGGACAGATATGTAGTATAGCTGCCGTCACCAGGTCAAGAAAAAATTCCTATCGGAGCTGCCCACGCATTGCCCCTGACTGCGCGTGCACAACATGCAACTCGCCAACAGCAGTAGGCCGCGGCCAAAGGCTTTGACCGGACCGGCAAAAATGCTAGGAGCCCGAAACGCTAGGTTTCCGGGGCAGCAAGCGGCATGGATGCAAGACAGTTGAAGGTTGAAGCCGCACGGGCAGCACTCGCTTATGTGAGCGACGGCATGCGGCTCGGCATCGGCACGGGCACCACCGCCGAAGAGTTCGTGCGGCTGCTTGCGAGCAAGGTTGCCACTGGCATGACCGTCATCGGCGTGCCGACGTCGGAGCGCACCGCGTTGCTGTGCCGCGAGCTTGGCGTGCCGCTGTCGACGCTGGAGGAAACGCCTGAGCTCGATCTCACCGTCGATGGCGCCGACGAGGTCGATCCGGAGTTGACCCTGATCAAGGGCGGCGGCGGCGCGCTGCTGCGCGAGAAGATCGTCGCAGCCGCTTCCCAACGCATGATCGTGATTGCCGATCGGTCGAAGATGGTCGAGACGCTCGGCCGTTTTCCACTGCCGATCGAAGTCAACCGGTTTGGCCTGCGCGCAACCGAAATCGCGATTGGCGCCGCGGCTGAGAAGCTCGGCCTTTCCGGTCCGGTCATATTGAGGATGACGGGGGGCCAGGCTTTTGTTACAGACGGCGGCCATTTTATCCTCGATGCATCTTTTGGCCGCATTCCGGATACAAGAGCGCTTTCGAATGCTCTCCACGCCATTCCGGGCGTGGTCGAGCATGGTCTTTTCATCGGGCTGGCGTCAGCGGCCATCATCGCCGGCGGCGACGGTATCCAAACTGTCCATGCCGCCCGAAAACCAGGGAGTTCTATCGATCATGATGTTGCATAACCGGGTTCGCAGCCTTTGCGCCGTTCTGGCGGCTTCGGCTGTTTTGGCCTTCTCTTCGCCGGCGTTTTCTCAGGATGTCACGGACTCGCACCTGAAGGCCGCCCGCGCTGCGGTCGCGGCGATCCACGCGACCGACCCGTTCGACAACATCCTGCCGCAGGCCGCGGCCGCGCTCGAATCGCAGCTCATCCAGAAGAACCCGGACATGCAGGAACTGATCGGCAAGACGATCAACGAGAAGGCGCTGGCGCTGGCCTCGCGCCGCGCCGACCTCGAAAAGGAAGCCGCACTCGCCTACGCAAAAGTGTTCTCCGAAAAGGACCTGACCGACATCGCCGCCTTCTACAATTCCGATGCGGGCAAGAAGCTGCTCGATAGCGGCCCAACGGTGACCCGCGACCTGGTCAAGGCAGCCGACATCTGGCAGAACGGCGTCGCCCGCGATCTCGCCCAGCAGGTTGGCGAAACGCTGGCCGCGGCCGCCAAGGCCAAGGCGCCGGCAGCCCCTGCCGATGCCGCAGCGCCCGCGGACGGTGCTGCGCCTGCGGATGGCGCCGCACCCGCCGATGGTTCGGCCCCGGCAGACGACACGCAGAACTGATCCTGCGTTTTTAAAACGGCCTCGCAGCCATCGATGAAGCCCGGCTTGTCCGGGCTTTTCTTTTGGTGTTTGGCAGCCTACCTGTCTGTGGATTTCTGAAGCTTTGAGGAGCCGCTACATGGCCGGTTACGACTACGATCTTTTCGTCATCGGCGGCGGCTCGGGCGGGGTGAGAGCGGCGCGTGTCGCGGCGGCACTCGGCAAGCGCGTCGGCATCGCCGAGGAGTACCGCTATGGCGGCACCTGCGTTATCAGGGGCTGCGTGCCGAAAAAGCTCTACGTCTATGCCTCGCAATTTCCCGAACATTTCACTGACGCCGCCGGTTACGGTTGGACGGTGCCGGAGGCCAGTTTCGACTGGCAGACGCTGGTCGCCAACAAGGATCGCGAGATCAGCCGGCTGGAGGCGATCTACCAGAGGAATGTCGAGGGCGCCGGCGGCGAGGCCTTTCACTCGCGCGCCATGATCATAGACCCGCATGTCGTGCATCTCCTGGGCGACGATCGCACCGTCACCGCCGACCAGATCCTGATCGCCACCGGTGGCCGCCCGGCGCCGCATCCGGCGCTACCCGGCCATGAACTCTGCATCTTCTCCAACGAGGCTTTCGATCTCAAGAAGCTGCCCAAGGCGATCATGATCGAGGGCGGCGGCTACATCGCCGTCGAGTTCGCCAACATCTTCCACGGCCTCGGCGTCGACACCACGCTGGTTTATCGCGGCAAGGAGATCCTCAGCCGCTTCGACATGGACCTGCGGCGCATGCTGCACGAGACGATGGAAAAGAAGGGGATAAAGATCCTCTGCCATTCCGTGTCCGAATGGGTGCGCAAGCGGCCGGACGGCCGGCTCGACGCGCTCGTCACCGGCGGCAAGGTGCTGACGGTCGACCAGGTGATGCTGGCCATCGGCCGCATCCCCAACACCGAGAATATGGGTCTGGAAGGCATCGGCCTGGAGATGACCAAGACCGGTGCGATCGCGGTCGACCAATACTCCCGCACCAACATCGACAACATCTGGGCGATCGGCGACGTCACCAACCGCGTGCAGCTGACGCCGGTGGCGATCCACGAGGCGATGTGTTTCATCGAAACCGCCTTCAAGGGAAATCCGACGGCGCCCGACCACGACACGATTGCGACCGCCGTCTTTTCACAGCCCGAAATCGGCACGGTCGGCCTGTCGGAGGATGATGCGGTCAAACGCTTCCCCGACATCGAGATCTACCGCGCGACATTCCGGCCGATGCGGCACACGCTGTCCGGCCGCGACGAGAAGATGCTGATCAAGCTGGTGGTCGACGGTGCTTCGAAGAGAGTGCTCGGCGGCCACATCCTGGGGCCGGATGCCGGCGAGATGGCGCAGCTTCTCGGCATTCCGCTGAAGGCCGGGCTGACCAAGGATGATTTCGACCGCACAATGGCGGTGCATCCGACGGCGGCGGAAGAACTCGTCACCATGTACAAGCCGACTTATCGGGTGAAGGACGGCCAGCGCGTGGATTAGCGGCAAACGCCGGACCACAGATCTCCGCCGCGGCAAGGTCCTCCTTGCCACGGCGGAGATAAGAGGAACTGCTCAGAGGAGCGTGCCGCGCAGGATCACCAGCGCCACCTCGAAATAGATCACCAGCCCGGTGACATCGACCAGCGTGGCGACGAACGGGGCCGACGCGCTGGCTGGATCGAAGCCGATGCGTTTCAGGGCGAACGGCAGCATTGACCCCGACAGCGAGCCGAAGGTGACGATGCCGACCAGTGCCGCGCCGACCGTCGTGGCGATCAGCGGCCAGTGCGGCCCATAGTCGTAGAAGCCCATATATTGCCAGAGCGCGATGCGGCAGATGCCGACCACGCCGAGCATGGCGCCGAGCACGAGACCGGTGGGCAGCTCGCGCAGCGCCACCCGCCACCAGTCGCCAAGCCCGATCTCGCGCAGCGCCAGCGCCCGGATGACCAGCGAGGTCGCCTGCGAGCCGGAATTGCCACCCGAGCTCATGATCAGCGGGATGAACAGCGTCAGCACGATCGCCTTTTCCAGCTCGCCCTCATAGCTCTGCATGGCGTTGGCCGTCAGCATCTCGCTGATGAACAGCGCGCACAGCCAGCCGCCGCGCTTCTTGATCATCGCAAGGAAGCTCATCTTCATGTACGGCTCGTCCAGCGCCTCCATGCCGCCGAAACGGTGCACGTCCTCGGTCGTCTCCTCGATCATCGTATCGATAATGTCGTCGATGGTGACGATGCCGAGGATCTTGCCGTGGTCGACGACCGGGACGGCGAGCAGATCGTATTTCGAGATCGTCTGCGCCAGGGTTTCGCGATCGGTCAGTGGGGTGACCGTCACCGGCGCACGATCCGGCGCCACCGTCATGATCGAGTCCTCCGGCTCACCGGTGATCAACCGGCGCAGGCCGGTCGACCGCACCAGGAGGTGCGTTTCCGGATCGACGATATAGATCGCGTAGACGGTTTCGCGCGTCCGCTCGACTTTGCGGATGTAGTCGAGCGTGCGGCCTACGGTCCAGTCCGAGGGCACGCTGACGAACTCCGTCGTCATGATCGACGCGGCACTGCCTTCGGGATAGCCGAGAATGGCAAGCAGCGTGGCGCGCAGCGGTGGCGCAAGCCCGCCGAGCAGCTCGGAACGGGCCGGTTCCTCCAGCTCGCGCAGGATGTCGGCGGCGCGGTCGACCGACATGGCGGTGAGCAGCTTGCCCGCCTTGGCGCGCGGCAGCGCCTCCATGAGTTCGGGCGCGCCGTCGAGTTCAGGCTGGTCGAAGATCTCGACCAACCTCTCGAACGTCACTTCACACAGCAGTTCCGTCGCGGTTGCTCGCGGCTCCCCGTTCAGGGCCTCGACAATGTCGGCAACGTGATCGTTGGCTAGGATACGGGCGATCGCGACGGCTTCGTCGCTCGCCACCGGGGCAAATTCGTTCATGGTTCACTCCTTGCCGTCCGGCAGGACATGAACCATGTGAGGTCACGTCTAGGCGGACGGCGGTTGCGTTCGACTGTGACTGTCGCCAGGCATGGCGCGGTGACCTTTCCGCTTGCGGGTTCGCGTTTGACTATCTGCAAGCGGGCGCAACATAGGAGCGCGCCTTGCCGAGTCAATCGCAGTGAGGATGGAAAACGGTGCCGAACGGCACCAATCGCGAGACTGTGATCACCGGCCGCCGCATGACACGGCCGGCCGAGATCAAAGCGTCGTTACTTCTGCTTCAGCCGGCGCGAGAAGCGCAGCCATTTGTCCTCGACCGGCCTTGGCTGGGCGAGAATGGTGGTGAGTTCGACAGGCAGGGTCGGAACCAGCGGCTTCTTGGTGGCGACGCCGTCGGCGATCGCCACGATGCTGTGATAGAATTCGCTGCCGGTCATCGATCTCGGCGCCACCGCCTCGTGCATGACGCTGATCACCGTGACATCGGGGCAGTTGTCCTTGATGGCCTGATGGAAAGCAATCTTGCCCTCCGGGTCGAGCGCGCCGGTCGCCTCGTCGAGGAACAGCAGCCCTGGCTGCTGCAGCACGATGCGTGCCACCACCAGCTTCTGTTTCTGGCCGCCCGACAGAACCTGGTCCCAGCTTTTGCCGTCACGGCTTCCTTCGGCCAAATGCGAGATGAAGTCGCCAAGGCCGGCCTTGTACAGCGCCGCCGCGACCTGCGCGTCGCTGTGGTCGTGTTCGGAGCCCGGCAGGCAGACCAGCTGCTTCAGCGATACCGGCTGCAGCTTGACCTCCTGGGCGGCATAGAAACTCTTCACCCCCTCGGGGAAGACGATGGTGCCATGGCCATAGGGCCACAGGCCGTTGATCGCCTTGATCAGCGAAGTCTTGCCGCAACCGGATTCGCCTTTCAGAAACGTCCATTCGCCGCGCCGGAAGCGCAAATTGGCGGCACTGAGGAACGGCGAGGCGTCTTCGCCCTGATGCGCCAGTTCGAGCTTCTGGATGGTCAGGCCGAAAACCGGGTTCTGTGCGGCATAGTGGAAGTCGGAGCGACCTGTCTGGCTGTAGAACTCCTGCGGATGCTGCACATTCTCGATCGCATTGGCGAGCTCTGTGACACGCTGGCTGTTGGCACGCAGCGTGGCGATGGCCGGCATGACGTGGATGAACCACGAACATTGGCCAATCAGCGAATTGACCAGCTCGGAGCCGGTTATGTAGCCCTTGAGATCGAGACCGTTGTGGATGAACGGCACCAGGCCGGGTCCGTAGGCGACAATGCGGGCGCCGATGAAATTGTAGATCAGCTCGAACGACATGTAGACGGTGTTGACGATGTTCAGCCGCGTCCATGTGCCGTCGATGTCGACATACAGCCGGCCATGCATGGTCCTCTGCACGCCTTCGCCCTGAGACGCCGCGACATGGAAGCTACGGCGCAGGAACGTCGTCAGCTCGCCGCGATAGCTGCCTTCGGCCTGCTGCATCCTGACGTTGAGGCGCTCGAGCAGGCCGCCGAGCTTGACCGCGATCCATGTGTTCAGCGGCACATAGGTGGCGACTGCCAGGAAGGCGAGGATGGCACTGCCATAGCTGCCGAGGAACTCCAGCCCCTTCACCTCGACGGAGTTTTCGAGCAGCTTCTGGCCGACGAAATAGAGCGAGGTGGCGACGCCCAGCACGCCCATGGCCAGCCCGATGGCGCCGCCGGTCATGTCCTTGATGGATTCCTGGACGCGCTGGTCGATGTTGTCGGGGGCCGGCGTGCCGCTGCCGGTCGATGCATGCTGGGCATGGAAATGCGTATGATTGGTGTCCAGCAATGCTTCGTTGAAGCGGCTGTCCAGCCAGCCACGCCATTTGCGGTGCAATGTCGCCGAGACAAGATTGCGGATGCCGGTAAAGCCGGCGTCCTTGAGCAAGACCAGCAGAACGAGGATGCCGGCATTGACCAGCAACGTGCGAAGCGGCGTGGTGTTGGCGGCGTCGTGGAAGAACGCGATCGAGTTGACCAGCTCGCCGGAGGCTTCGGCGAACCAGACACCGGCCTTGCTGGACAGCGCCGTGAGCAGCGCGATCACCAGCGTCAGCGTCCAAGCTTCCTTCCACCGGTCCGAGACCCAGTAGGCCCGCATCAGTCCCCAGAAGCTGCGCATCGACGATACCGGCGTCAGAAGCGATGGCCTTGCGCCATCACGAGGTGTTTTTTCCGGTACTGACTCTTGCGATGGTCTACCGACCCGAATCACGATCCCGCCTAAACCTTTTTTGTTTTGTTACGGATGGTAACACCAATTGATCATTTTCTATTAATTTTTAAAGCTGGCCAAAGGGATTACCCTGGCGGCCGTTGCCATGAGGCAACAGGTTGCGGCGCTGAAACGCCGTCAAACCGATCGGAAAAAGCGGAATATCGCTATTGATTTCAAATTGTTGATGGAGGCGGGCGGTCGAGGGCGAGGTTTCCCTTAGGGAAGGTTTTCACACGGGTTTGTGAACTCGAAAATCGAATGGACCGGTCTTTTTTCTCACTGCGGACTGACCGGGATCTCCGAAAATGTGCCGTTCGTGACCTCGCCAGGCTTGCCGTCTAACCTTGCCGGAGGCTGAAAAGTGACTGGAAATGGTCGTTGCGGCGGCATCGTTTGACAATTCCCTCGTTCGGGATTGAACCTTGCCGGGCACTGTCGGCACCCATGCATGTCCGGTTCTCCAACAAGGAAGCTCTCCAATGCTTGTACGCGCGGCCGCTGTCCTGTCCCTCTTCGCCTGGCTGCCCCTGGCGCATGCCGCCGAGCAGAGCATTCCGGCGGGCGCTGAGGGCCAGATCGAGTTCAACACGCCGTCCGGCAATATTGGCTGCATCTACACCCCGAAGGGCGGCACCAGCACCTATGAGCCGCAGGACGGCGGCCCGGAACTCAGCTGCTCCCGCGTCGAACCGAGCTATGTCACCATCATCCTGGGTCCCAAAGGGCCGGCCACTTTGATCAAGAACCCCGGCGAGCAGCCTTGCTGCAGCGATGTCACCAGGCTCGCTTACGGCAAAAGCTGGAGCGCTGGTCCGTTCTCGTGCGAATCGTCGACCAAGGGCCTGACCTGCACGGCCACAAACGGCCATGGATTTTTTATCAGCAAGGCCAAGGTGGCGGTGAAATGACAACCTGTTCTTGCCACTGAATGGGAGCGTGGCCGGTCTCAGCCGACCTTTTCCAGTTCGCCGCGCGCCTTGGCAGCCGCCACCTGACGGATGGCATCGGCCAGGGTGTCGGCGTCCTGTGCGCCCATGACCGCGTATTTGCCCTCGAGCAGGAAGCACGGCACGCCTGATATACCCATGCGCGACGCGGTGGCGATCTCGGTGCGAACCGCCTCGACGTCGGCCTCGGTCGGCAAAAGCGTGGCAACCACGGATGCGTCCATGCCGGCCCCGCGCGCGGCTTCGATCAGCACGGTATGGTCGCCGATGTCAGCGCCTTCCTCGAAATTGAGCTGGAACAGACGGCGCACCAGCCGGTTCTGCGCGGCTTCGCCGGCGGCACCGGCCCAGCGGATCAGGCGGTGCGCGTCGAGCGTGTTCGGCGCCACCTTGATGGCGTCGAACGCGAAGGAAATGCCTTCGGCTTCGCCCAGCGGCTCGATGCGGGCATGAATTTCGCGAATACGCTCGTCGCTACCGAACTTGGCCAGCATATACTCGTGGCGATCCTTGCCTTGCGGCGGAATGGTCGGATCGAGCTGGAACGGCCGCCAGCGGACATGCACCTCGGTGCCGTCGCCAACAGCGGCGATCGCCTTGTCGAGCCGCTTCTGGCCGATGAAGCACCATGGACAGACGACGTCGGACACCACATCGACGGTGATGGCGTTCAGTTCGCTCATCTCGATCTCCTGAATCCTCAGTTCGGCTTGCGCCACCAGCTTGGCAGTTGATACCCAAATATGGGCGTCTTTTGCGGATGGTCCAGATAGTTCCAATAGGCAATCCATTGCTGCGTGTTGTACTGCGTCGGCACCATGTAATTGCCGGAGATCAGCAGCCGGTCGAGAACGCGGACCGCGGCGACGTAATCTTCCTTCGACCGGGCTCGCAGCATCGCGTCAATCGCAGCGTCCACCGCCGGATCGGCGACCCCGGCCAGGTTGAACGAGCCTTCGGCCTTGGCCGCCTCGGATCCCCAGCGTCCGAGCTGTTCGATGCCCGGCGACAACGAGTTGTTGAAGCCGCTTGATCCAATCAGAGCCTCGAAGTCAAAGCGCTGCTTGCGCGACTGGATCTGGTCGCCGTCGAGGCTGCGAATCGTCACATCGATCCCGATCTTCTCCAGTGTGCGCTGGTAGATGCCGGCAAGGCGCTCCTCGTCCTGCGAAGCGACCAGAATCTCGAAGCCGAAGGGTTTGCCGTCGGGATCGAGCATTGTCCCGTCCTGCACGTGGTAACCGACGCTTTTCAGCAGCTCGAAGGCCGCCTTCAGCACCTTGCGATCCTGACCTGATCCGTCGGTGACCGGTGGCCGGTACGTGCCATCCATGACATCGGCCGGCACGCGGCCGGGGTAGGGCGCCAGAAGTGCCTTTTCCCTGTCGTCGGCCGGATGACCGAGCGCGGAAAGCTCGGAATTCTGCCAGTAACTCATCGCGCGCGCATATTTGCCGCCGAACAGGTTCTTGTTGGCCCATTCAAAGTCGTAGAGCATGCCGAGTGCACGCCGCACGACCGGGTTGGCGAACTTCTGCAGCCGCATGTTGAACAGGAAACCGGTCACCACGGGCGGAATGCCGGTGTCGAAGGTTTCGGCAACCACATCGCCCTTGTGGAAGGCTGGAAAATCGAGATCGCGCTCGCGCTTGACCGGATCGCTGTCGTCGTCGATGGCGCAAAGGCCCTTCTTGAACGCTTCGAGCTTGGCGTTGGCATTGAGGAAATACTCGATGGTGATCTGGTCGTAATTGTCGAAACCGCGCTTGGCCGGGACGTCCTTGCCCCAGTAATCGGGGTTGCGCTTGAAGACGATGCGTTGGCCAGGCTGTACCTGCGCAACGGTGTAGGGGCCACTGCCGATCAACGGCTTCAGCGTCGTCTTGTCGAACGTCTCCTTGTCGAAGGCATGTTTCGGCAGGATCGGCGTCAGCGCGATGATCAAAGGCGTCTCACGATTGGCCTTGTCGTTCAAGGTGAAGCGGACGCTGTGGTCGCCGGTCTTTTCGAGCTTGGCGATCAGGCTCATCCGGGCGCTGTAGGGTGGACGGCCCTTGTCGGTATAGACATCGTAGGTGAACAGCACATCCTCCGGCGTCACCGGCTGGCCGTCGGACCATTTGGCTTTCGGGTTGAGATGGAATTCGATGCTCTTGCGCTCGGGATCCATGTCGGCGGTGTCCGCAAGCAAGCCGTACAGACTGAAGGGCTCATCGTAGTTGCGCTGCATCAGCGGCTCAAAGACGAGATTGCCGTAGTTTTGGTCCATCATGCCGCGCGCCGTCGTGCGCAGGCTCTTGAGGATGAAGGGGTTGAGATTGTCGAAACTGCCGACGACGCAATAGGTGATCGAGCCACCCTTCGGCGCATCCGGATTGACGTAGTTGAAATGCGTGTAGTCGGGTGGCAGGGCCGGTTCGCCCTGCATGGCGATGGCGTGCTTCGGCTCCGACGCGGCCGGCTGATGCGAAAGGGCGAGAAACGATATCGCGGTGATCAGCCAAACAAGAACGCGGCCCATGACCGTCTCCTTACTGGGTCGGCTTGATGATTCGGTGCGCACCCTAGCATGAGGCAGCTGCGTGCCGGCCAATGGCGTCATCAAGAATTACAAGTGGCGGGCTGGATTCGACATCGCTTGCAGTGTAACACGCCCCCCGAAGTCATTCTGTTGCCTCATTTTGGCAACAGGTAGCTGGACCACACGGCGCGAAGAAGCCGGTCCTGGGATCATTTGAGAGGAAGTGCACGACATGACGAGCCTGAACAGCAACGCGTACCGCCTGTCGGTCATGGCCGCTGGCGTGGTCGGCTTTCTGGGCGCAGGGCTTCCCGCTGCTTCCGCACAGCAGCAACAGCAGATTCCGCAAGGCTGGTTCAAGGCTTGCACCAAGCAGGAAGACGTCGACATCTGCAACGTCCAGAACATCACCACCGCCGGCAACGGCCAGCTGATCACCGGCGTCAGCCTGATCGAGCTGAAGGGCAAGGTGAACCGCAAGGTGTTCCAGGTGACGGTCCCGACCGGTCGTCTGGTGCCTCCCGGCATCGGCCTGCAGATCGACACCGGCAAGGCGCAGAAGCTCGACTATGTGATCTGCTTCCCCGATCGTTGCGTGGCGGAAGTGCCGCTGACGGACCAGCTTGTCGCCGCGTTCAAGAAGGGCCAGGCAATCACGTTGACCTCGGTCAATTTCCAGAATCAGCCGAATCCGATCAAGGTCGCCCTGCAGGGCTTCAGCGGCGCCTATGACGGCCCGCCGCTGAAGCAGTCCGACATCGAGGACCGGCAGAAGAAGCTCCAGGACTTCGTCGCCAAGAACAACCAGGATTTCGCCAAGAAGCTCAAGGACGAGCAGGATAAGGCGAAGACCGCCAACTGATCGGCCGATTTTTGCCGGCCTAAAAAAGCGGGGTCATGCCCCGCTTTTTTTGCACCTGTCGTTTGGCCGGTCAGTGCCTGGACTGCCGTTTCGGCTCGTAACGACCGTCCGGCTTCTTGTCGAACATCTCCTTGATCTGCGGATGCCGGACCGGCTCGCCCGACTGATCCTCGAGCAGATTCTGCTCGGAGACATAGGCGATGTATTCGGTTTCCGAATTCTCGGCGAGCAGATGATAGAAGGGTTGATCCTTGCGCGGGCGCACGTCGGCGGGGATGGCTTCGTACCATTCGTCGGTGTTGGCGAATTGCGGATCGACGTCGAAAATGATGCCCCTGAAGGGAAACAGCCGGTGGCGAACCACCTGTCCGATCGCGAATTTGGCTGTTTTCATCATACTCACCACTGAATTCCCTAGACTTATTTGGCGCAGACCGGGCGTCAATTCAATCCCGAAGCGTTTTGAGCGCGCCTTGAAGCTACGCAGGGCGCGGCGCAAAGGTTGATGTCGACGATCGCCGATGAGGCAGACTGCCGGGATGTCCAGAGAATGGCTATCAGCGCGCCGGCCTTCGCAGGCCGCCGGCCAGCGCCGCGAAGCCGCTGCCGGGACGAAGCCCCTCGCGCATGAAAAAGGCGCGAAGCGGCGCGAAGCCGCCGAGCACGCCGAGCCCGGCAACACGGGCCATCTGTGCCGGCAGCAGGTCGGAAAGCAGCGACATGTTGAGCAGATTGACCGCACTGCTGCGCGCCAGAATATCGGGGCGGCGTTTGAAATCGTAGGCTGCAAGGGCCTTGGCAGCGCCGGGGTCAGTACGATTTTCACCTGCAATACCAACGAGATCGTCGATATCCCTGATACCGAGATTGAGGCCTTGCGCGCCGATCGGCGGAAACACGTGGGCGGCTTCGCCGACAAGCGCCACGCGCTCCCGTGCGAAACGCAGCGGCGTCACCGCCGAAAGCGGATAGATCTGCCGGCCCGGCTCGACCGTCACCCGGCCCAGCATCGACTGCATCTGCTGTTCGACCCGCAGCGAAAGCGTTGCATCGTCCAATGCGGCGAGTTCCGTTGCGGTCTCGGGCTTCACCACCCATACAAGGCTCGAGCGATTGCCGGGCAGCGGAACCTGCGTGAACGGACCGGTCTCGGTGTGGAATTCGGTCGAGGTGAACGCATGATCGCCGCTGTGACGGAAATTGAGGACAAAAGCTGCCTGCGGGTAAGGGCGAGCCGAGGTCGAGATGCCGGCGGCCTGGCGCGCCGGCGACAGCCGTCCGTCGGCGGCGACCGCCAGGGAAGCATCCACCGTGCTGCCATCGGCCAGGACGGCACGGGCATATTCGGCATCGAGATGCCAGTTCGCCACCATCGACCGTCGCCATTCGATGCCGGTATGCGTGGCAACTGTGCCGGCGAGTGCGGGATTGAGGACGCTGTTGGGCAGGTTCAGCCCGAACTGGTCCTCGCCAATCTCGCTGGCACGGAAGGTGACGACGGGGCTACGGATCAGCCGGCTGGTCGCGTCGACGATGCGCATCACTTTCAGAGGCGCCGCCTTGGGCTTGATGTCTTCGAGCACGCCCAGCCGCGCAAGCACCTGCAAGGCGGGGTTCATCAGGGCTGTCGTGCGGCCATCAGGGGCAGAAGCTTCGGGCCCGACAAGCGTCACCGGGAAACCGGCATCGGCGAAAGCGAGTGCCGCGATCAGCCCTGCCGGCCCCGTGCCAGCAACCAGTATCCGCGCAGTTTCCTGATGCTCCAAGATCGGCTTCCGGCTTGCAATGCGAGGCGGTCCACCCGACCTGCCAGTCGATGAGCATATAGGTCAATTCATGCCGCTTGATCAACGCGGCGATTCGGCCCATTCGGATGTCATGACCGGCCAGCAAGACGATTTCAACCATCTCGATCGCGCCGGCCGCGCCATGGCGAACATCGCGCGCAGTCCCCGTTTGACGGTAAACGTCGCTGTCGGCGCTTGTATCCTGCTTGCCTGGCTGTTCCTTGCCGCGATGGCAATCCGCGGCGCCCAGGGGCGGATTGCGGGCGTCGGCGGCCCTGGCGACGCTCTCCTGCGCAACCTGCCGCGACTGCCGTTACCGGATTTCCTGGAGCGGTTCTTTGCGCTCTGCCTCTCGCCCGCGCCGCTGGACGGAAGTGCCGGCGTGCAGGCAGGCGCACTCGTCTTGATGTGGTTCCTGATGGCGATCGCGACCATGCTGCCTTCGGCCGCCCCGATGATCCGCACCTATTGCGAGATCGCCGACACGGCTCGAATCAAGGGCGAGCCGGTGGTTCATCCGCTGGTGCTGGTTGCCGGTTACCTCAGTGTCTGGCTCGCTGCCTCCGCGATGTTCGCAACGCTGACCCTTGCCAGTCACGCGTTCGCCTCGCCCAGTGAGATGCTCGGCCCGGTCGTCGGCATTGCCGGCGCGCTCGCTCTGCTGATTGCGGGCCTCTACCAGTTCAGCGGCCTGAAGGAGGCCTGTCTGAAGAAATGCAAGAACCCGTTCTCGATCCTGTTCGCGAACTGGAGCGCGAGGCCCATCCGCGTCTTCCGGCTTGGCGTCGCGCAAGGCCTGTGGTGCCTCGGCTGCTGCTGGGCGTTGATGCTGGTGATGTTCGACGTCGGGGTGATGAACGTCTTCTGGATGGCGTTGATCGGGCTGTTCACCCTGATCGAAAAACAAACGGCGAGCAGGGTTCCAACCCGGCTGGCCGGTGCGATACTGCTTGTCTGGGCAGCAGCGCTGCTAGTAGTCTCGCTATGAGTGGGGGGAAATCGATGGCAGATCAGAGCTGGGCGATGAAAGGAGAGCTCGTACTCTCCTGCAATTGCACGGTCTTTTGCCCTTGCGTGCTGTCGCTCGGCAATCATCCACCGACCGAAGGCTATTGCCAGACCTGGGCGGGGTTTCGCATCGATGCCGGCCATTTCGGCGACGTCGACCTGTCGGGGCTCAATCTCGGACTGATCATGGAAATCCCCGGCTATATGAGCCGCGGCAACTGGACCGCCGGCCTGTTCATCGACAAGCGCGCCTCGGTCTACGCGGTCAAGGCGTTGACGAAGATTTTCACCGGCAAGGCGGGCGGGACCACATCGTTGCTCTCCATCCTTGTCGGCAAATTCCTCGGTGTCGAACAAGTGCCGATCACCTATGAGACGCGTGACAGGACACGCATCTTCCAGATACCGAAGATCATCGACGGGGCGGTGACACCGATCCCCGGCAAGGACCGCGACAAGGATACGGTGATCAGCAATTCGGAATATTGGATTGCGCCTGAGATCATCGTTGCCAGGTCCGACAAGAGCAAGATGCGGGCTTTCGGCCGCAACTGGAATTTCGCTGGCCGTTCGGCCGAAATCTGCAAGCTGGATTGGCGGGGCCCGTGAGCAAGAACACAACGGCCAGGAAGATCACGGCCAAGAAGTTGACTGATCGTATTCCGCGACCGAAGAAGAAAGTCACCTGGCCGCAGGCGAGGGCGTTCTCCGTCCATTTGCTGACCGCCTCGGGCTCGTTTCTGGCCTTCCTGTCGCTGGTGGCGGCGAGCGAAGAGCGCTGGACCGCGATGTTCTGGTGGCTGGGGCTGGCATTGTTCGTCGACGGCATCGACGGGCCGATCGCCAGAAAGCTCGAGGTCAAGGAGATCCTGCCGACCTGGTCGGGCGAAGTGCTCGACAACATCATCGACTACGTGACCTACGTCCTGATCCCGGCCTTCGCGCTTTACCAGCGCGGCTTCATGGGCGAGGGACTGTCATTCCTGTCGGCGGCGATCATCGTCGTCTCAAGCGCCATCTACTATGCCGACACCGGCATGAAGACGAAGGAGAATTTCTTCAAGGGATTCCCTGTGGTCTGGAACATGGTGGTGTTCACGCTGTTCGTCATCGAGCCGGGACAATGGGTTTCGTTCGCGGTGGTGGTGGTGGCCGGCATTCTGACTTTCGTGCCGATCAACTTCATCCATCCGGTGCGGGTGGTGCGGCTGCGGCGCATCAATCTCGCGATGACACTTTTGTGGTGCGCTTTTGGCGCACTGGCGCTGGCGCAGGCGGCACTGGCTGCCTTCTACGATCAGATCGGCGTGCTGGGCGAGCAGGTCAGCACCTTCACCAAGATCGGCATCACCATTACCGGGCTCTACCTTGCCTGCATCGGTGGCGTCATGCAGTTCTTTCCAAATCTCGGTGCCAAAAAAGCCTGACTAGCCCCAAGGAAGCCCAGCCCATGTCCAAAGCGATCCGCATCCACGCCAATGGTGGCCCGGAAGTCCTGACCTATGAGGACGCCGATCCCGGCCGGCCGGGATCAGGGCAGATCCTGATCCGGCATACTGCGATCGGCCTCAATTTCATCGATGTCTATCACCGCACGGGCCTTTATCCGCCGCCGGGCGGATTTCCGCTGATTCCGGGCAGCGAGGCTGCCGGCGTCGTGCTGGAGGTCGGCCAAAGCGTCGACTGGCTGAAGCCGGGCGACCGGATCGCCTATTCGACGAATGTCGGCGCCTATGCCGAACAACGCGTGATTGCCGCCGACCGGGTGGTGAAGATTCCGGACGGCATAAGCGACGAACAGGCGGCCGCAATGATGCTGAAAGGCATGACCGCTGAATACCTGCTGCGCCGGACTTTCAAAGTGAAGGCAGGCGACACGATCCTGTTTCACGCCGCGGCCGGCGGCGTCGGGCTTATCCTCGGGCAATGGGCGAAACATCTCGGCGCGACCGTCATCGGCACCGCCAGCTCAACCGACAAGATCGAGCTCGCCAAGGCGCATGGCTTCGACCATGTCATCAACTACAAGGAACAGGATTTCGTCGCCGGCGTCGCCGCTATCACCGGCGACCGCAAATGCGACGTCGTCTACGATTCGGTCGGCAACGACACGTTTCCGGCTTCGCTCGACTGCCTGAGGCCGCTCGGCATGTTCGTCAGCTTCGGCCAGTCCTCGGGACCGATCCCGCCGTTCAGCATGTCGTTGCTGGCCCAGAAGGGCTCACTGTTCGCCACAAGGCCGACCTTGTTCGTCTACAACGCAAAACGCGAGGATCTCGATGCTTCAGCCGCCGCCTTGTTCGAGGTCGTGCTCAGTGGTGCCGTCAAGGTCAAGATCAACCAGCGCTATGCGCTCAAGGACGTCGGCAAGGCGCATTCCGACCTTGAAGGCCGCAGGACGACAGGGACCACCATTCTCATCCCTTAGGGTGTGTAGCTATTCAGGTGATGCCGGCCTGCCCTGAATATCAACACACCCTGGTCCCTTCTGCCTTGCTATCCCTTGAATTTCCGCTGAAATTCTTGAAGCTCTTTCAAGACGCGTGCCGCTTTCCGATGAGAGCAGGCCGCGCCTACCATGCTTGCGGGAACACAGAACATATCTGGCTAACCAGATGGGAGGCACTGTGAGTGCAAATCAGGATGCCACGAACCTGCTCGAGGTCCGTGGCCTTACCAAGATATTCGGCACGCTGACGGCGTGCGATCATATCGATCTCGACATCGCCAGGGGTGAAATCCACGCTTTGCTCGGCGAAAACGGCGCCGGCAAGTCGACGCTGGTCAAGATGCTGTTCGGCTCGCTTGAGCCCAATTCCGGCGAGATTTTCTGGAACGGCCAGGCCGTCAGGATTTCCAGCCCGGGCGTGGCGAAAAAGCTCGGCATCGGCATGGTGTTCCAGCATTTTTCGCTGTTCGAGGCGCTGACCGCGGCCGAGAACATCGCGCTGTCGCTGGATGACGGTTCGCCGATCAGCAGCATCGCGGCGAAGGCGAGAGCGCTTTCCTACAGCTACGGCCTGCCGCTCGATCCAGAATCTCTGGTCGGCGACCTGTCGGTCGGCGAGCGCCAGCGCATCGAAATCATCCGCTGCCTTCTGCAAACGCCACAGCTCATCATTTTGGACGAGCCGACCTCGGTGCTGACGCCGCAGGAAGCCGACAAGCTGTTCCAGACGCTGGAGCGTCTGCGCTCGGAAGGCAAATCCATCCTCTACATTTCGCACCGGCTTGAAGAGGTCAAACGCATCTGCGACCGCGCCACCGTGTTGCGACATGGCAAGGTGGTCGGCCACTGCAATCCGCGGGAGGAAACAGCCTCGTCGCTGGCCCGCATGATGGTCGGCAACGAAGTGCAGGCCGTGGTGCGTGCGCCGGTCGATGGGATCGAAACCGCGCAGCCGCTGCTCGAAATCCGCAACCTCAGCCGCAAGCCGGCAACGCCGTTCTCGATACCGCTCAAGGGCATCAGCCTGAACGTCCGCGCCGGCGAGGTGATCGGCATCGCGGGCGTCGCCGGCAACGGCCAGGGCGAATTCTTCGAATCCGTCTCCGGCGAGGTGTTGCAGCAGGATGCCGCCTCCGTGCGCATTCGCGGCAAGGATGCGGGCGGCCTCACCATCACCGGACGCCGCTTGTTGGGGGCTGCCTTCGTGCCGGAAGAGCGCCTCGGCCATGGTGCCGCGCCGCGCATGAAGCTTTCCGAAAACCTGCTGCTGTCGCGCCATGCCACCGACGGCAAGGCCTTTGTCGGCACCGGTGGAATGGTCAAGAGCGGCGCCATCTACGCCGCTGCCCAACGCATCATCGAGGCGATGGATGTGCGCAAGAGCGCGCCGGATCCGGAGGCCGCGGCACTTTCGGGCGGCAATCTGCAGAAATTCATCGTCGGACGTGAACTCGACCGCCGGCCTAGCGTCATGGTGGTCAACCAGCCGACCTGGGGTGTCGACGCGGGTGCTGCCGCCCACATCCGGCAGGCCCTGATCGAACTGTCGCGCAGCGGATCGGCGGTGCTGGTGATCAGCCAGGATCTCGACGAGCTGTTCGAGATATCGGATGCGATCGCGGTCATGCACAATGGCGAGTTGTCCAAGCCGTTGCCGATCGCCGAGGCGACCTTCGAGAAGGTTGGCTTGCTGATGGGCGGCGCCGAACCAGGCCACGCCGAACATACGCTGGAGACGGCATGATGCGCCTCGAACTCGTCAAACGCCCGCAGCGCTCCGTGCTGTTTTCGGCCCTGTCGCCGTTCATCGCCTTCGCGCTGACGATCATCGCCGGCGCCATCATGTTCGCGCTGCTCGGAGTCAACCCTTTGACCGCGTTCCGGATCTACTTCATCGAGCCGGTCAGCCAGGTCTGGCAGTTGCATGAACTGGCGATCAAGGCGGCGCCGCTCATCCTGATCGCTGTCGGCCTGTCGGTTTGCTACAAGGCCAACATCTGGAACATCGGCGCCGAAGGCCAGTTCATCCTGGGCGGCATCGCCGGCTCGATCATCCCGGTGCTGTTTCCGCAGTTCGAAGGCCCGCTGGTGCTGCCGCTGATGCTGTTGCTCGGCATGGTCGGCGGCGCTGCCTATGCGGCGATCCCGGCTCTGCTCAAGACGCGCTTCGGCACCAACGAGATCCTGACCAGCCTGATGCTGGTCTATGTCGCCCAGCTCTTCCTCGACTGGCTGGTGCGCGGACCGTGGCGCGATCCGCAGGGCCATGGTTTCCCGCAGACCATTCAGTTCAACGACTCGGCCGTCCTGCCGGAACTGATGCCGGATGCCGGACGGGCAAACTGGGGATTTGTCTTTGCGCTGATCGCTGCCGTGCTGATCTGGATCCTGATGAGCCGCATGCTGAAGGGTTTTGAGGTGCGCGTGCTGGGCTCAAGCCCACGGGCAGGGCGCTTCGCCGGCTTCGGCCTCAACCGCATGGTGTTCTTCGCCTTCCTGCTGTCGGGTGCCTTGGCCGGCCTTGCCGGAATCTCGGAAGTTTCGGGCGCTATCGGCCAGCTGCAGCCCGTCATTTCGCCAGGCTACGGCTTCACCGCCATCATCGTGGCGTTCCTTGGCCGCCTCAACCCACTCGGCATCGTTGCCGCCGGCCTGGTGCTGGCGCTGACCTATCTCGGCGGTGAAGCAGTGCAAAGCGCGCTCGGCATCTCCGACAAGGTGGCGCGGGTGTTCCAGGGCATGCTGCTGTTCTTCGTGCTCGGCTGCGACACGCTCATTCACTACCGCATTCGTCTGATCGGCCTGGCGCTGACCAAACCGGAAAGTGCTGCGAAACTCGAAGCCGCGCCAAAGTTGAAGGAAGCCCGTTGATGGACATCACCGTAAACATCCTTCTGACCATCGCTACCGCTGCGACTCCCCTGCTGATCGCGGCGATCGGCGAACTGGTGGTCGAGCGCTCCGGCGTGCTCAATCTCGGAGTCGAAGGCATGATGATCATGGGCGCCGTCGGCGGCTTCGGCGCCACCTATCTAACGGGATCACCCTGGATCGGCCTTCTGGCGGCGATCGCCATGGGCGCGGTGTTCTCGCTGCTGTTTGCCGTGATGACGCTGTCGCTGGCCACCAACCAGGTGGCGACCGGCCTGTCGCTGACGCTGCTCGGCCTCGGCCTCTCCGGCATGATGGGGACGAGCTTTGTCGGCCAGCCCGGCGAGCGGCTGCCCAACCTCGATATTCCCGGCCTGACCTCGATCCCCGTCATTGGCAGATTGCTGTTCGGGCAGGACCCGATCTTCTACATTTCGATCGCGCTGACGGCCGCCGTCATGTGGTTCCTGTTCAAGACCCGCACAGGGCTGACGCTGCGTTCGATCGGCGACAGCCATACGTCAGCCCATGCACTGGGCATCCACGTCATCCGCTATCGTTATCTCGCGGTGATCTTCGGCGGCGCCTGTGCCGGTCTCGCCGGCGGCCATCTGTCGCTGGTCTACACGCCGCAATGGGTCGAGAACATGACGGCCGGCCGCGGCTGGATCGCGCTGGCACTGGTGGTGTTCGCGTCGTGGCGGCCATGGCGGGTGCTGGCCGGCGCCTACATCTTCGGCGCGGTGTGGATCGGCCAGCTTCATGCACAGGCTTTTGGCATTCCAGTTCCGTCACAGTTTCTTTCTTCGCTACCCTATCTGGCAACCGTCGTGGTTCTCGTTCTAATCTCGCGCAACAAGCGTCTGACGATGATGAACACGCCGGCTTCCTTGGGGCAGCCATTCGTTCCGGATCGTTGACAATAAAAACAGACGGGAAGCTCCAAGGCTTAACACAGAGAGGTAACACAATGAAAAAACTGCTTATTGCCCTGATGACCACGACAGCGGCATTTTCGCTGGCAGCGTCCGCAGAGGCAGCCGACAAATTGAAAGCTTGCTGGGTCTACACCGGCCCGATCGGTGATTTCGGCTATTCCTACCAGCACGACCAGGGCCGTCTCGAGGTGGAGAAGGCGCTCGGCGACAAGGTCGAAACCGCCTATCTCGAAAACGTCTCCGAGGGCCCCGATGCCGACCGTGCTTTCGAGCGTCTGGCACGCGAGGGCTGCAAGATCATCTTCGGCACTTCCTTCGGCTTCATGGACCCGGAAGTGAAGGTCGCCAAGAAATTCCCCAAAGTGATGTTCGAGCACGCAACCGGCTACAAGACCGGTGACAATCTCGGCATCTACAATGCGCGTTTCTATGAAGGCCGCTATGTGCTCGGCCAGATCGCCGCCAAGGAATCGAAGGCTGGCGTCGCCGGCTACATCGTTTCCTTCCCGATCCCCGAAGTGGTGATGGGCATCAATTCCTTCATGCTCGGCGCACAGTCGATCAACCCGAACTTCAAGGCCAAGATCGTCTGGGTGAACTCGTGGTTCGATCCGGGCAAGGAAGCCGACGCCGCCAAGGCGCTGTTCGACCAGGGCGCCGACATCGTCGTCCAGCACACCGATTCGACCGCTGCCCTGCAGGTGGCCGAAGAGCGCAAGCTGCACGGCTTCGGCCAGTCCTCCGACATGATCAAGTTCGCGCCGAACGCAGCGCTGACCTCGCTCACCGACGAATGGGGTCCCTATTACATCAGCCGGGTCCAGGCAGCCCTCGACGGCACCTGGAAGCCGGACAATGTCTGGCTTGGCATCAAGGACGGCGCGGTCAAGCTCGCGCCTTTCACCAACATGCCCGACGACGTGAAGGCGATGGCGGAAGCCACCGCAAAGAAGATTGCCGGCGGCTGGAATCCCTTCACCGGACCGATCGCCAAGCAGGACGGCACGCCGTGGCTGAAGGATGGCGAGGTCGCCGATGACGGCACGCTGCTCGGCATGAATTTCTATGTGAAGGGCGTCGACGACAAGCTGCCGCAGTAAAGCGGCGCGAGAGACCAAGAGGAAAGGGCGCCGCGTGGCGCCCTTTTCATTCGGCAGGTTGCGTCCCGGCTTGGGTGCGACGAAATCTCGCCAACCCGACATCGACCGCGCGGCCGAGCCAAATCCTGAGCAGCCGCTGCGCCGGTCGTTCGCAGGTGCGCCAGATCGCCCACGAGACAATGAGCATGAGTGGGATGCAGCCAACGGCGGCAAACCATTTGCCGACCAGCGGTACCGCGGCGTTGATGGCGAGATAACCGATGTTCTGGTGCAGGAGATAGAGCGGATAGGTCAGCCCGCCGAGCGCCAGAGTGAGGGCCGATGACCGGACACGATGGCGCAGGACCGCGCCGATCAGCGCGCCATGCATGACGACATTGGCGACGACGAGATTGGCCGACGAAACGGCAATGCCATAGTGGTCCTGCATCCAGTGCTGCGTCACGGATAGTGTGCCGCATGAGATCAGGAACGATGCTGCAAGCAGCAGCAAGGCAGGCAGGGAACGTCCATGTGCGTGGAGGTGGTGGACCAGCACGCCTGCGGCGAAGAACGGCCCGAACTCGGTGATGAACAGCAGCCTTGCCGCGCCGCTGCCGAGGAAGAATTCGTTCAAGGCCGAGATCGCCAGCCAGATGAAGATCAATTCCAGCTTGCGTCTCTGGAAGAGCCCGGTGAACAGGGCCAGCGTCACCCAACCGTAGAAAACCAGTTCAAGAACGATCGACCAGTAGACGCCATCCACGAAGGGCTGGCCGAAGGCTGGCGCGAACATCGACAGATTGGCGGCATACTGGACGAAAGAGGCCGGAAGCAGCGGTGTATCGGCAAAGACGACAATCGCTAAGGTGATCGTCATGCAGAGCAGGAAGCCCGGATAGAGGCGAACGAAACGTGCGATCGCAAACTGGTCCCAGCGACGGTTTTCCGCCACCAGGCAATGACGAAACCGCTGATCAGAAAGAACAGATTGACGCCGAGGTAGCCATGAATGGCGAACGGTGCGGCAAGTGGATACCCCTCGCCGAGGAAGCCTTCGGCGGCGGCGCCGCGAAAGAAATAGTGAAAGACCACGACAGCCAGCGCCGCCGCCAGCCTGAGCAGGTCCAGCGTCGCAATGTATCCTGCCTGGCAGGTCTGACGTCCATCCGAATTTCCGCATTTATGGTCTGGAAACCATACTGCGGATCGCGGCTGAACGAGTTAGGAGGGCTGAACTATCGCCAGATGTAGTAAATACGGCCCCGTCAGACCGCCGAACCATAGAGATCATAGGCATCGGCGCGGTCAATCTTGACGGTGACGATGTCGCCGGCACGCAGCGGACGGCGTGACTGGATATGCACTGAGCCGTCGATTTCGGGCGCGTCGTATTTGGTGCGGCCCTTTGCCGATGTGCCGTGCGCTTCGTCGATCAGCACCGGCAGGCGCTTGCCGACCTTCTTGGCCAGCTGCGTCGCCGAGATCTTCTGCTGGCGCTGCATGAAGCGGTGCCAGCGCGCTTCCTTGATCTCCTGCGGAACCTGTTCGAGACCGAGATCGTTGGAGCGGGCGCCCCGGACCGGCTCGTATTTGAAGCAGCCGGCGCGATCGATCTTGGCCTCGTCGAGCCAGTCGAGCAGCATTTCGAAATCATCATCCGTTTCGCCGGGAAAGCCGACGATGAAGGTCGAGCGGATGGCGAGATCCGGGCAGACCTCGCGCCAGCCGCGGATGCGCTCAAGCGTCTTTTCGCCATGGGCGGGCCGACGCATGTTCTTCAGCACCTGCGGCGAAGCATGCTGGAACGGGATGTCCAGATAAGGAAGGATCTTGCCTTCGGCCATCAGCGGGATGACGTCAGCAACATGCGGGTAGGGGTAGACATAGTGCATGCGCACCCAGATGCCGAGCTTGCCCAACTCCTCGGAAAGATCGAGGAATTTCGCCCGCACTTCGCGGTCGCCGAACATGCTGGTCTGGTACTTGATGTCGATGCCGTAGGCGCTGGTGTCCTGCGAGATGACGAGGATCTCCTTGACGCCGGCCTTGGCCAGTTTCTCGGCTTCGCGCAGCACATCGGCCGCGGGCCGCGAGACGAGGTCGCCACGCAGCGCCGGGATAATGCAGAAGGTGCAGCGGTTGTTGCAGCCTTCGGAAATCTTGAGATAGGCGTAGTGGCGCGGGGTCAGCTTGACGCCTTGTGGCGGCAGCAGGTCGATATAGGGATCGTGCGAAGGTGGCGCCGCCTCATGCACGGCAGCCATCACGCTCTCATAGGCCTGCGGCCCGGTGATCGCCAGCACATTGGGATGCCTCTCGCGAATGACGTCCGGCTCTGCACCAAGGCAGCCGGTGACGATGACCCTGCCGTTTTCCGAAAGCGCGGAGCCGATAGCGTTGAGCGACTCGTCGCGGGCGGAATCGAGAAAGCCGCAGGTGTTGACCACGACAAGATCGGCACCATCATGCTTGCGTGCGATCTCGTAGCCCTCGGCGCGCAGGCGCGTGATGATGCGTTCCGAATCCACAAGGGCCTTCGGGCATCCAAGACTGACAAAACTCACGCGAGGAGCGGACATATAGGGTTTCCGGGCTTTTCAGGATTGCCGGCGCAGTACCACACTTATTGCGGCATTGGTATGGGCACGCCTTCGATGCGGCAAAACGCACAGCGATTGCGCCGCGGAACATGCTTTTCCGGATCGAAGAAGCGGCGGGCAGGCGCCTCAGCTGACCACGTTGTTTACATGCGGCCAGACTTCCATCGCACCACGATAAACCATGTCCACCGCCACATAGAGAATGATGAGCAGGCCGATATAGGCGATCCAGCGGTGGCGATGCAGCAGCTTGGCGATGAAAGTCGCGGCGAGCCCCATCAGCGCGATCGACAGCACGAGGCCGATGACCAGCACCGGGAAATGATCGCGCGCAGCACCTGCGACCGCCAGCACGTTGTCGAGCGACATCGACACGTCAGCGACGACGATCTGCAATGCTGCCTGGCCGAGCGTCTTGCGCTTCGTCTTGCCGGCCACTCTGTTGTCGCTGTTGAGATCGGAGTTCGACAGCGCCTCGGTCGCTTCCAGCTCATCGGCATGGGACGTGCGCAGCTCGCGGTACATCTTCCAGCAGACCCACAGCAGCAAAATACCGCCGGCCAGCAGCAGGCCGACGATCGCCAGCAGCTTGACGGTAACAGCGGCAAAGCCGATGCGCAGCACCGTTGCCGCCAGCACGCCGATGAGGATCGCCTTCTTGCGTTGTTCGGCCGGCAGGCCGGCAGCAGCAAGGCCAATGACGATCGCATTGTCGCCAGCCAGCACCAGGTCGATGGCGATGACCTGGAGCAGGGCCGTCAGGCTGGCAGCGCTGAAAATGTCCATCGACCGGAAGCCCTTGCTGGTTCGCCGAGTGTTCGTCGATTATCCAGACCGGCCCTAACTTGGTGGTCCCTTGGCGTCAAGGGACCACTCGCGACGACCTGACCAAACTATCTTGTGCCGAAGCCGCATTAGAGGATCCGTGGCGCTCGCCGACAGCCGGGCAGAACCACCATGGCCGACCACAAATCAATCGTAGAGATTATACTTTGCCCAATCGGCTTCCGGAATCTCGTCGCCGATCCGATAGCGGAGCTGCAAAACCTGCATATGGTCGGGCGCCGTCTGGCACTTGAATTTCAGCCGGTACCATTGTCCCTTGCTGCGAAACGCGGCACCCGGGCTTCTGATTGCATCAGCGCCCATCTCGGGCGTCGCGAAGGCGTAGGCGACGACGCGATCCGCCTTGAACTTGCGATCGTCATGGGTGATCCGGTCGAGCACTTCGGCGTCACAACGCTGTTCAAGACGGGTTTGGGGATCGAGTTTTAACAGGCCGGCGCGCAAGGCATTGTCCATTGCGTTGGCCGGAAAACCCAGTGTCACGGACGCCAGGGCCGTCATGCAGAGCTTCTTCATGGGCGGGACAAGCATCATATTTTGTCGGAAAAATCAACCAAGGGGAGGGCCTCGAACCCTCCAGGAATCATCAATCAGATGGTCGATGCGTTCAAAATTGCGTGTCGAGATTCATCGTGCGACGGCTGCGGCCAACGGACCAACGAGGCACGGCCGGCATCCGTGAGATCGTAGAGGCCGCGATCGACGCGCGCGAACCAGCCATAGACATTGTGCCGCAGAATTTTCGGCGCAATGGGCGTCAGCGCCTTCAGATCACGCGGGCGCTTGGGTCCATTCGCCATGGCGGCGGCGCAGGCGAGGGCGCTTTGGCGATAGGCGGTCATGATCGGATTGCGCGATCCTCCTCCCGCAACGGGATCGCCGCGACGGCGCTGATGCTCGTCGACCAGGCGAGAGCGCCGGCGCGCATTCTTGCGCGGCGCCATGGCGATCGGGCTGAGAAGCACCTCGACCCGGTCAGCCGCGGTCACGCCAAGCAGGCCGAAGCCAAGCCGGCGGCAGAGATTGCGAAACCGGGCATCGCCTTCGCGTCCCTTGCCCCGGGCCGATAGGCGCGCGGCCAGCCACACCTCGTCGCAGGCTGTCGCACGGTCCACGCCCTGCAGCACAAGTTCAAGATTGAACTGCAGCTTCAGCTCGCAGATGACAACGATGGGCGGCTCTCCGTCGCGCAGCGCAACGATGTCGCAGCCACCGATCTCACCCTTCACGACGAAGTCGAGGCTTTCGAGGAACCGCTTCACCGGCGCATAAAGTGAGGTCTCGTTCATACCCAAGAGGCTTAGCCGATTCGGCGCAAAAAGCCTTCCTGCCAGCACACAGCCGGAGGGAGCGCGCCCAGCAATCCGATTGAAGTCGCCCGATTGGTGGAAGCAAACCTGTCCCGATGCCATACGATGTCAGGCGTCAGCTTCGGTGCTCGGTGCTGCTGGATTCGATAGCTGCCCGCGGGGCAGGAGCGGATAGCCGATCTGACCAAAATAGGTGGAAGGGACCGGATCATCGACGCCGTACTTCTCCGGCACCTTGTTGCCGGTGGCATTATAGGTACCGAACATCACGTCGAGGAAGGGCAACTGCCCGGCGAAGTTCTTGTCATATGCTTCACGCTGGTTGGCATGGTGCCAGCGATGGAACTGCGGGCTGGCGATCAGCCACTTCAGAGGGCCGAACGTGATCCGCATGTTTGAATGGACAAGCATCGTGTGCCAAAAATAGATCAATGAAAAGACGGCGATCGAGGCTTCGGAGAACCCAAGGAAAAAGATCGGCGTTAGCGATATTGCCTTCGTGACTATGATGTCGATCGGGTGAGAGTGGAAAGCGCCGAGCCAGTCCAACTCCTTGATGCCGTGGTGAACGGCATGGAACTTCCAAAGCGCAGGGATTTTATGGAAGGCGCGATGTGCCCAATAGACGCCGGTATCGGTGATCAGGATGATTTCCGCAACCTGCAGCCAGATGGGCTGGCCTCCGACGGCCTGCGTTATCGATTGCGGGACAAGGATTGCAGCGACGCCGAGGATACTGGCGGCCATCATGACGACGGCTGCCTTTATGATGAAGCTGTTGAACAGCACATAGATCACATCGACAGCCAGGCCCTGACGGAAGATCTTCTGCGGCCGCTCGGCAAACAGATTTTCGAACGGAATGAAGATCAGCGCGCAGATCAACAGCGCCTTGATACCAAAGATATCCATTCACCCGCCTCTATTGCCCTGTCTTTCGCCAGAGCGCCGCTTGCGCTCCAGCTCCTGATCAGAACCACATCTCCCTTTCCAAAGGCTGAAGCGGTCTTTCAGCATCCCGGGAAAACCGCTTCACACTTTTCCTGGAATTGCTCTACCGCGCCAAGCCGCGCTTGATGCGATCGACCACCGCCCTTACTGGGGCGGATGCACGCCAGGTCGTGCTGGACGTTATGGCGTCCTGGCGAGCCTGCGCCTCCTGGCTCGCCTTTCGCGCACGTTTAATCTCCTCGACCAGCCGCGAATTGTCCGAGCGCAGGTGCTCCAACTCGGCATCGTTTTGGCGCGAGTGCACGCTGGCTATATGAGACCATAGCTGCCGTTGCCATCGGTCCAGGGAAGTCTCCCGGTCCAATGCGTGAGGCTGGAGCTGATCCCGGACCGCGGATGCGAGCCTGCCGAGGCCCATCACGGCCACGGTGTCTGGAAGGAAAACCGTCTCGTGCGTAATGCCGAGACGATCGAGAAAGCGCTCCGCATTGACAATCGCGTCCGCGATCAGGTTGGCGTCGTGGAAGGAAACGATGCAGTCCGGTTTCATAAGCGACAGAACGCCGACAAAGTCCGAAAAACAGGCCGTGTTGGTGTGCTCTGCGTCGATCAGCGCGAGCGTCGCCTTGGGCTCGATCGACTCGGGAGGCACCGCGGAGACGTCGCTATCAATGGTGGTCAGTTTGGCCATTGCGGCGGGCGGGAGCCTGTCCGACAGCAAGGCGATCATCCGGGCCGCCGTGTTGTCGGGGTAGTGAAAAACCTCGGCACGTTCGTCGGGCTGGGTCGCTGGCCGCAGATCGACCGATATCGCCGCCTCACAGGCCGGATCGATCAGGTGCGGTAACAGGCTGCCGCCGATATCCGAGCCAACCTCGAGATAGACGTAGCGGCCGAGCATCGATCGAGCAAAATTCTGCACGCGCAGGAAACTTGTGCGGTCACTGAGCGTGCTTCCGGTATTGACCTGGAAAACAGCAATGTCGAGCGTCTCGATCATGCCCATCGCTTGATTGGCGGTTAGCATCCAGGGGGCTCCGTTAGACAGTTATTCGCAGCTCGCTTGCATGGCGCGACTGGTTGGATCGTGCAAATCCTGTTGCACTTCGTTTGGATATCCGCAACAGCGTATTTCGATATGGAACTGTTACGCGCCTTGAAAGGTCGACGATGAATCGCCTCTATACAGATCTCCTGATCAAGATCATCGCCAATACAATCTACGGCTCTGGTTCGCAGGTGATCGATCCCTCGAAAATGGGAGAGTCGACCCCCTTCAATCGCGAGGATCGCCTCGTGGGTCGCGATTGGCCGACGGTTGCTCATTCGATGGCGGGCGTCAGGCGTCTGACAAATGTGCGCGATCTCGTCCAGCGCGCCATCGATGAGAACGTGCCTGGGGATTTCATTGAGACCGGCGTCTGGCGCGGCGGCTGCTGTATCCTCATGAGAGGCGTGCTGGCCGCCAACGGGATCAAGGACAGGAAGGTGTACGTTGCGGACTCATTTGACGGTTTGCCACCGCCGGATCCCGAGAATTTTCCGGCCGACCAGGGTGACAGGCTGCACGAATTCCGCCAGCTGGCGATTGATCAGGCACAGGTCGAATCCAACTTTGCCGCCTATGACCTGCTGGACGACCAGGTGGTCTTCGTCAAAGGCCTGTTCGGGGACACCTTGCCTGGCCTGAAAGCCGGTCCATTCGCCCTGATTCGACTGGACGGCGATATGTACGAATCGACCACCGACAGCCTCGAAGCGCTCTATCCAAGACTGTCGCCCGGCGGTTTCGCGATCATCGACGACCTTGCGCTTCCGCCATGCCGGCAGGCGGTCGAGGACTACCGCGCGCGCAACGGCATCAAAGCCGAGCTCCACGAGATAGACTGGACAGGCGGTTGGTGGCAGAAGCCAATGGCTGACAACTGAGCCACGGAAGCGCGATGAAAACGAACTACCTGTCCGTCGTCGTTGTCGCCTACAACATTCCCCGAGAACTGCCGCGAACCTTGCTTTCGCTCGCATCGCCCTATCAGCAAGGCGTGACGACGGACGATTACGAGGTCATCGTCGTCGATAACGGATCATCACCGGCCGTTGGCGAGGGCCTGGTCGCGGACTATGGGCCGAACTTTCGCCTGCTGCGCATCGATGACGCATTGCCATCGCCGGCGGCTGCCGTCAATCGCGGGATAAGCGAGGCGAGGGGTGACAAGATCGGCGTGATGATCGACGGCGCGCGGATCGTGACGCCCGGGTTGGTGCATTTCGCTCGCATCGGCCTGGGCATGGCTCCGACGGCAGTCGTGGCCGCGCCTGGTTGGTATCTTGGCAGCGACTCCCAGGTGCATGCGCGTGGCAATGGCTATACGAAGGCCATAGAGGATTCGCTTTTGCAATCGATCCGATGGCCGGAAGATGGATATCGGTTGTTCGAGATCGGGACGATGGATGAGTCGTCGGTCGATCCGTGGTTCACGCCGATATCCGAAGCCAATGCTCTGTTCATGAGCCGGGAGAACTGGCAGGCGATCGATGGCATGGATGAGCGCTTCAGCTATCCGGGAGGCGGCTTCGTCAACATCGATACGCTCGAACGAGCGATGGAGATGCCGCGGGCACAGCTCATCCTCACTCTGGGGGAGGCAACATTTCACCAGTTGCACGGGGGCGTCGCCACCAACGCAAGCGTCGAACAGCCCAAACACTGGCTCCTCTGGAAGGCCGAAAGGGATGCATTGAGGGGTCGCGAGGACTTTACCTTTCACGCCCCCTCGGCGTTCGTGGGATCGCTGCCTCCAGCGCTTGCACCGCACCTTGCCCGCGCCCTGATTGCGTCCCCGCACGGCGTCGGGCCAGCCACGGCGGCGGGCTTCAGGGCGCCATTGAAGGCATCGGAAGAACCCGCGCCGACGAACCAGGCAGCCGCGACACTCGTCGAGTTGGCCAAGGCCCAGTTCGAGCGCGGGAATTACAAGGCGGCGGCAGACATCGCTCGCATGGCAAGCAGCCATGCACCCGCCGAGCTTGCAACGTCACGCCTGCTTTTGTCCGCCGGCCTTCTTTCGCGGTACAGTGAGGATCGGGATGCCGCCTATTTTACGGCGATCGGCGATGCGCACCGTGTCATCGGCGAGAACGAAACGGCTGATAGTCAATACCGCAAGGCACTGGCGCTTGCCGCTGACAGCGTGGGTGCCCATACCGGCCTGGCCAGTATGCGGATGTCGGGGCCTTCCTATTACGACTGGCTGGAGCGTCTTTACGCAGAGCTGAAGCCCGCTGTCGTGGTGGAGATAGGCGTCTTTGACGGTGTATCGCTTTCCAAGATCAAGGCACCAACCCTTGCAATAGGCATCGATCCCAACCCACGCGCCACCGTGGCGCTCGGCGCGGAGACGCACATTTTTCCGGAGACGAGTGACGCCTTCTTTGATCGCGGTGGAGCGGACGCCTTGCTTGCCGGCCGCCCGGTCGGCGTCGGGTTCATCGACGGTCTACACACTTTCGACCAGGTGCTGCGCGATTTTGCGAACCTCGAACGCTATTGCGACGCCGGCTCGGTTCTGCTCGTGCACGACACCGCCGCCCTGGACGAAGCGACGCAAAGGGTTCCGCCGACGACGCAATTCCACACCGGCGATGTCTGGAAATTGGTACCGGCGCTCAAGTCGCTGCGGCCGGACCTCGACGTGTTCACCATTGCCACGCCGTGGACCGGGCTCACCGTCATATCCGGCTTCGGCAAGGGCGGATACGATCGTTCATGGATGGTCGATGCGGGCCAACGCTTTGCAAAGATGGAGTTTGCCGCGATCGAGGCAAACCTTGGCGAGGCGCTTAGCCTGGTTGCAAACGAATGGGAGCCGGTGTTTGCGCGGCTCAGAGCCAACCTCGTCGGCAAAGCAGGTGGCAATCACAATCAACGCAGCTGGCGGCGGCAAATTGCGAAGCTGGTGAAGAGGCTATGATGGGCGGGTTCCTGCATCAGTACTTTTTGAACAACAGCGGCAAGGAGATGTACAAGTGGCTGCACTATTTCGACGTTTACGAGCGCCACTTCGAACGGTTCCGAAACCGGAGGCCGGTCGTCGTTGAAATCGGCGTCTACAAGGGAGGATCGCTTGAGATGTGGCGTGCCTATTTCGGCGAGGGCGCGCGAATCGTCGGAATAGACATCGATCCTGCATGCAAGGCGCATGAGTCCGAAGGGGTTGAGGTCTTCATCGGAAGTCAGGACGACCCTCAACTGCTCGATCGGATCGTCGAGAAGTATGGTCCCATCGACATCGTCATCGATGATGGTAGCCACATGATGGATCATGTCATCGCGACATTCGAGCATCTCTACAATCACGTGCAGCCGAACGGGGTGTACTTCGTCGAGGACACGCATACGAGTTATTGGGATGACTATGGCGGCGGGCTGCGCAAGCCGGGATCGTTCATGGAATTCGCCAAGGCAAAGCTCGACGAGATCAACGCGCATCACGCGCGCGGCGCCTTGCCGCCGAGCGCCTTCACCAATGCAACAGACTCGATCTGTGTTTATGACAGCATTGTCGTCTTTGAAAAACGGCCGCAGGGCAAACGTCAGTCCCTCTTGACAGGACAGGGTTAGAATCCGTTCACGGGCTGGTCTGAAACCGTTGGCTCTCGGTGCTTCGCGCTTAAGGTGGGGTCCGAACGGAAGTAATCGCGCCGACGATCTTGGGCCAATTATTCCTTGAAGGCCCGGGAAAGCTGATCGGTGATGGGTTTCATCAGATAAGACCAGACAGTGCGGTCACCGGTCTGGATATGCAATTCGGCAGGCATGCCCGGAATGAGCCGGGTTGCCGTTTTCAGGCAGATCGCCTCGTCTGTAATGTTGATGCGGGCCTCGTAGTAGGCAGTCTTGTTGGCTGCGTCCTTGACCAGATCGGGGGAGATACGATCCACCGTTCCATGACACTCCGGTGTGGTGTTGCGATCGAAGGCCGAGAAGCGGATGACGACTGCCTGGCCAAGGCTGACATCGTCGATGCGCAAGGGCGGAACCTGGGCATCGATCACCAGATCGTCCGTCTGCGGCACGATCAGCATCATGGTCTCGCCGGACGCGACAACGCCGCCAACCGTGTGGATCGCAAGTTCCTGCACGACGCCTGATTGCGGGGCCTTTATCGTCATATGGCCCAGTTGATCTATGGCCACCTGCTTGCGCTCCACCAGTTCGGCCTCCTTGCCTTCGGCCTCTCGCAAGTCGGCATTGGCGCTTTTGCGAAAGTCGTTGTCGAGCTGGATCCTGGCCAGCGCGTTCTCGCTGATGCGCCCTTCTACTTCGGCGATCGCGGCCAGGAGTCTTCCGGCCTCGCCCTTTTGCTGGATCGTCTGCGTCTTCAAAGCGGTCAGGCGATCCAACGACGCGAACCTCTTGGCATAGAGATCCTGGATGATGGCGAGGTCGTTGGTTGCCAGGTCAAGAGCTTCCAGGGCTGCGGCGCGCTGGGCTTTGAGGCCTTCGATCTGTTCGCGATATTGATCGTTGCGGGTTCCAAGCTGCGCCTTCTGGCTTTCCAGAAGCGTCATGTTGCTTTGGTGCAGCGCGTTTTCACCCGCGATGAGGATTGCCATTGCGGGATCGCTGGCCCGGGCGGACAGATCGTCCGGGATGATCATCTCATCGCGGCCAATGGTCTCTGCCTCCAGGCGGGCCATTTGCAGCCGTGCGCGGTCCAGCTGTTGGCCGACAATGCCGAGATTTGCGCGTGCCACCGTATCGTCGAAGCGAACCAGGACCTGGCCGGCCGTAACCTTGTCGCCATTTCGCACAAGGATTTTGCTGACGGTTCCGCCAGTCTGCTCCTGCACCTTCTTCACATTCGATTCCACCACCACAGTTCCGTTGGCGATAACCGCACCGGCAAGGGATGTGGTCCCGGCCCAGATGCCGATGCCGCCAACAAGGGCCGCGACAACGATAAGGCCGGATCCAATGGTCGATCGAACTCCGTCGTGGCGCATCGACGGGCGTCGCAATGCGGGCAGGGTTGCTGCGTGCGATAGCGCCGTGTCGGCCGTTTGCATGGGCGAGTGGCTCATCATGGCCGCCTGTCATGCAAGGTCACGACAGTTGGTGCACGTTCGCCGCCCGGGCTCTGTTCCGGCCGAACATTGGCTGGGCGCGTCATCTTTGCCAGCACTTCGTCCCGCGGTCCCATCGCCTGTACCGTTCCGCCGGCCATGACCAGCACGTTATCGATATTCGCCAGCGCTGCGGGGCGATGTGCGATGACGACGATGATGCCACCTCGATCGCGCACGCCCCTTATGGCGGTGCCCAAGGCGATGTCGCCTTCGCCGTCCAGATTGGAATTCGGTTCGTCCAGTACGACGAGGAACGGATCGCCATACAATGCCCTCGCCAGGCCGACCATCTGACGCTGGCCTCCGGAAAGCGCGGAGCCGCCTTCGCCGATACGCGTCTGGAAACCGTCGCTCAGCCGGAGGATCATCTGTTTGACCCCGGCAGCTTCGGCCGCCGCAACGACGGCATCCGCGCTCGCATTGGCGTTGAAACGGTTGATGTTCTCGGCAACTGTACCCTCGAACAACTCGATGTCCTGCGGCAGGTATCCGATGTCGCGTCCAAGTGCTTCTTCATCGAATTGGTCAAGTGCGGCCGCATCAAGACGCACAGTGCCGCGAAGAGGGGTCCATGCACCGACGAGCGCACGTGCCAGCGTGGATTTGCCTGACGCGCTTGCTCCGATGACGCCTAGCCCGGCTCCCGCCTGCAAGGAGAACGCCACATTCTGGATGATTGGCTTTTGCTGGCCGGGAGCACCGACCGAAATAGCCTCGACCGACAGCGTCTCCCGAGGCCGCGGAAGCGTAAGAGGCGCTTCTTGCGCATCGGCATTGCGCAGCATCTGTTTGAGCCGGCCATAGCTCTGTCTGGTGGAAACCCATGAGCGCCAGTTGGCAATGACGAGATCGACGGGCGACAGTGCCCTGGCGAGCATGATCGACGTCGCGATCATGATGCCAGGCGATGCCTCACCTTCGATCACCAGGTAAGCGCCAAGTCCGAGCATCAGCGATTGCAGGATCATTCGCCACGTACGCGAGACGGTCCCTGTCGCGCCGACGACATCGGAAATGCGCAACTGATTGGCAAGATACGCTTCGCTCCGGTCCTGCCAGAGACTGCCGATGCGACGTCCCATGCCGAGCGCGCGGACCACCTCCGCATTCCGGCGGCCGGCATCGGAAAGCTGCTTGCGGGAAATGGACGATTCCATCGCTCGTTTGGCGGGTCCGCGGCTCAGCCCTTCGGCAACCAGGGTCAGCAATACGCTCACGATCGCGCCGGCCGTCGCAAGTGCTCCAAGCAGCGGGTGGAGGAAAAAGATGCCGATCAGATAGAAGGGCAGCCAGGGTAAATCGAAGAATGCTGTCGGTCCCGATCCCGAGATGAAGCTGCGTATCTGGTCGAGATCGCCGATCGGCTGAAGCCGTGTGCCTTCCTGACCGGACCTGAGAGGGAGCGAGACCGAGAGAGCAAAGACGGCGGGTTGCAGGCTTGTGTCGAAACGCCTGCCGATCCGTGCAAGGAGCCTGAGCCGCAGGAGGTCAAGCAAACCATAGGCGATATAAAGACCCGCCATGGCGATCGAGAGCACTGTCAGGGTTGGAATGCTGTGCGAAGGCAGGACGCGGTCATAGACCTGAAGCATGTAGAGCGAGCCGGTCAGACCAAGCAGATTGATCATTCCCGAGAAAACGGCAACGCAAACCAATGCCGCGGCGCACGACCTTAGCGCGCGGCTGGGCGCGGACAATCCCGCTGGGCCGGCACCGGAGCCGCCACGGTTCTGTATCTGAATTGCCACGTGCCCCCGCTTAACGTTCAGACTACGACGAAATCGGCATTCGTCATCGCCAGGTTTGCGGCCAGCGTGGCGAAATGGGTCGAGCCGCCCGCCGCACTGCCGTTGCTGTCATAGTAGAGCCAGCCGGTATCCGTTTCATAAATGATGTGATCGTTGCCGTCACTGGCAAGGCCGGTGGTATTCTTAATGAACTGGTCGGCCGTCAGCGTGCCGTTGCCGCCAAGCGCTGCGAAGATGGCGTTGTCGACCTGGATGGTGTCGTCGACGACCGAGAAGTCGGTGATGCGGTCGACATTGGTCGAGGCGTTGAGCGCCGTGGTGAAGACGAAGGTGTCATGCCCGGTGCTGCCGGACAGCGTGTCGTTACCGCCGAGGCCGTTGATGACATTCGCACCCGAATTGCCGGTGATGATGTTGGCAGTGGAATTGCCGGTGCCGTTGATCGAGGCCGCGCTGCGCAGCGCCAGGTTCTCCAACTCCTGACCCGAAAGGTTGAAGGAGACATAGGCCTGCACATTGTCCACGCCCTGGTCGTTGGCTTCAACCACATGATCACCAGCATTGTCGACGTAGTAGGTGTCGCTGCCCTGAGCGCCGCTCATCGTGTCGGCACCGCCAAGGCCGTCGATGATGTTGTTGCCGCTGTTGCCAGTGATGACGTTGGCAATGGAATTGCCGGTGCCGTTGATGAAGAAAGCCCAACCTGTCAGCGTCAGCTTCTCCAACTCTTGACCGGACAGATTGAAGGAAATCGTGCTGTTGACTGTATCGATGCCCTGGCCGTTGGCCTCAACCACATGATCGCTGGCATTGTCAACAAAGTACGTGTCGTTGCCGACGCCGCCTTGCATGATGTCGGCACCTTCCTTGCCGTCCAGCGTGTCGTTGCCGCCGAGGCCGTCAAGTGTATTAGCGCCAGCGTTGCCATTGAGAACGTTGGCGATGGAATTGCCGGTGCCGTTGATAGAAACCGCGCCTATCAGCGACAGGTTCTCCAATTCCTGACCGGAGAGATTGAAGGAAATCGTACTGTTGACTGTATCGATGCCCTGGCCATTGGCCTCGATGACATGATCGCTGATGTTGTCGACGAAGTACGTGTCGTTGCCGATACCGCCTTGCATGGTGTCGGCACCTTCCTTGCCGTCCAGCGTGTCATCGCCGCCGAGGCCGATCAGGATGTTGACACCCGAATTGCCGGTGATGACGTTGGCAATGGAATTGCCGGTGCCGTTGATCGAGGCCGCGCTGCGCAGCGCCAGATTCTCCAGCTCTTGGCCTGAGAGATTGAAGGAAACCGTGCTGTTGACTGTATCGGCACCCTGGCCGTTGAGCTCGGTCACCCGGTCTCCAGCATTGTCGACCCAGTAGGTGTCGTTGCCGATGCCGCCCTGCATGGTATCGGCGCCCGCGCCGCCGTCGATAATGTCGTTGCCGGCAGCACCATAGGCGATATCATCATTCTGGCCGAGGCTGAAGAAATCCGCAAAGGCGCTTCCATATGCGATGTCAATTCTGGTGGAAAACGGAGCGTCACCGTCATAGCCAAATATTGCGGCGCCGAACTCAGCTTGAGTGTAATTTTGAAGATCGGCTGACCAACTTACGCCGCCGCCTAAAAAGTTGTTCGCTCGAATTTCGATGGATTGGTATCCGAAAGTTATCGCAATATCTGGTTCGTGGATACTTACCTGCTCAAAGCCATTACCGCCGTCAGAGTGACCAGCTGCAGAAAATGTCCAATATAATTCGCCGTACGATCCCCCGTTCCCTGGATCAATGTACGGATCACAAATATATATGCGTCTATCGTCAATAGCTGATTGGCGGCATCTAAATTTAGATCAACGTTGATTGAGCTCATTTTCGGCCATTCATCTTAATATTCAAAGCCAGATGCTCGTTTATATTGAGTGCCATACTCGCATCGAGCCAAGTAATCCTTCCCCTCACACCACGACGAAATCGGCGTTTGTCAACGCGAGGTTGGCAGCCAGCGTGGCAAAGTGGGTTGAGCCGCCCGCCGCACTGCCGTTGCTGTCATAGTAGAGCCAGCCGGTGTCGGTCTCGTAGATAATGTGATCGGTGCCGTCAGCAGCAAGGCCGGTGGTGTTCTTAACGAACTGTTCCGCCGTCAGCGTGCCGTTGCCGCCAAGCGCTGCGAAGATCGCATTGTCGACCTGGATGGTATCGTCGACCACCGAGAAGTCGGTGATGCGGTCGACATTGGTCGAAGCGTTGAGCGCCGTGGTGAAGACGAAGCTGTCATGGCCGGTGCTGCCGGACAGCGTGTCGTTGCCGAGGAGGCCGTTGATGACGTTGTTGCCGGAATTGCCGGTGATGACATTGGCAATGGAATTGCCGGTGCCGTTGATCGAGGCCGCGCTTCTCAGCGCCAGGTTCTCGATCTCCTGACCGGAGAGGTTGAAGGAGACATAGGCCTGCACGTTGTCGGTGCCCCCGCCGTTGGCTTCGATGACATGATCGCCGGCATTGTCGACATAGTAGGTGTCGTTGCCGGTGCTGCCGCTCATTGTGTCGGCGCCGCCGAGACCATTGATGATGTTATTGCCACTGTTGCCGGTGATGATGTTGGCGATCGAATTGCCGGTGCCATTGATCGAGGCGCCACCTCTCAGCGCCAGATTCTCCAGCTCCTGACCGGAGAGGTTGAAAGAAACATAGCTCTGGACATTGTCAGTGCCGCCGCCGTTGGCCTCGATGACATGGTCGCCGGCATTGTCGACGTAGTAGGTGTCGCTACCCTGAGCGCCGCTCATCGTGTCGATGCCGCCGAGCCCGTTGATGATGTTGTTGCCGGAATTGCCGGTGATGATGTTGGCGATCGAGTTGCCGGTGCCATTGATCGAGGCGGCACCTCTCAGCGTCAGGTTCTCCAGCTCCTGACCGGAGAGATTGAAGGAAATCGTGCTGTTGACTGTATCGGTGCCCTGGCCATTGGCCTCGATCACAAGATCGCTGGCATTGTCGACCCAATACGTATCGCTGCCGGTGCCACCGCTCATCGTGTCGGCGCCGGCGCCGGCATTGATGGTGTCGGCGCCGCCGAACCCATAGAGCACGTCGTGCAGCGGCGTTCCGTTCAGCGTATCATTGCCACCCAGCGCAAGATCGAGCAGGCCCATCGTGTCATTGGTCAGGACGAAGCCCACAACGTCGGCGGCTGCTACGTTCAGGCCCGTGATCTGCAGCACCGTGCCGCCAGCCACCACATACCGGACGGATGTGACCGTTCCACCAGTAGGGACGCCGGCGTTATAAGTGAATCCAGAGCCCTGAAAGAGCGTGTAATTCGACGCGTCGTCAAAAAACCTTGCATATAGAGGCTGCGGGTCCTCGAAGTCGTAGTCGAGCAGTGCTCCCACCTGCAGCGTATCGAAATTCAGTCCAAAAACCGTACCACCGCTGACCACAGCCATGACGTTCTCCCACCCAAGATTAATACCCCACCGTATACTTACGAGGTTTCCTGAAGCAGTACAACTGACCGTTTTTACTTGCAGTTAGCCGGCGAGGGTAGGGACGGAATCGTTGCGATGGACTTTGGCCGCGGCCAGGTCCGCTTGGGACGGACCGGCACACCTCCTTACACCACGACGAAATCGGCGTTTGTCAGCGCGAGGTTTGCGGCAAGCGTGGCGAAGTGGGTCGAGCCGCCCGCCGCATTGCCGTCGCTGTCGTAGTAGAGCCAGCCGGTGTCGGTCTCGTAGATGATGTGGTCGTTGCCATCGCCGGCAAGGCCGGTGGTGTTCTTGATGAACTGTGCGGCCGTCAGCGTGCCGTTGGCGCCAAGCGCTGCAAAGATGGCATTGTCGACCTGGAGGGTGTCGTCGACCACCGAGAAGTCGGTGATGTGGTCGACATTGGTGGAGGCGTTGAGCGCCGTGGTGAAGACGAAGGTGTCGTTGCCGGTGCTGCCGGACAGCGTGTCGTTGCCAAGGAGACCGTTGATAACGTTGGCGCCACTGTTGCCGGCGATGATGTTGGCAATCGAATTGCCGGTGCCGTTGATGGAAGCCGCGCTGCGCAGCTGCAGGTTTTCGAGCTCCTGGCCGGAAAGGTTGAAGCTGACATAGGCCTGCACATTGTCGGTGCCCTGGCCGTTGACCTCGATGACATGATCACCAGCATTGTCGACATAATAGGTGTCGTTGCCTTGCGCGCCGCTCATCGTATCGGCGCCGAGAAGACCATCGATGATGTTGTTGCCACTGTTGCCATTGATGATGTTGGCAATCGAGTTACCGGTGCCGTTGATGGACGCGGCGCTGCGCAGTTGCAGGCTCTCCAACTCCTGGCCGGACAGATTGAAGCTGACATAGGCCTGCACATTGTCGGCGCCCTGGCCGTTGACCTCAATGACATGATCCCCGGCGTTGTCGACATAGTAGGTGTCGTTGCCGATGCCGCCCTGCATGGTGTCGGCACCTTCCTTGCCGTCCAGCGTATCGTTGCCGCCAAGGCCGGTCAGCGTGTTGACGCCCGAATTGCCGTTCAACGCGTTGGCCAGGCTGTTGCCAGTGGCGTTGATCGAGGCCGCACTGCGCAGTGCGACGTTCTCAATATTGCCCGTGAAGTGGTTGCCGTCGCTGAGATTGATCGAGATGTAGCCGTTGACGGTATCGGAGCCGTTGGCGCCGGCAGTGCTTTCACTGACGATATCGCCGGCATTGTCGACATAGTAGGCGTCGTTGCCCGCCCCGCCATACATGGTGTCGGCGCCACCCTTGCCATCCAGCGTGTCATTGCCGCCTTTGCCGTCCAAGTGGTCGCCTCCCGAGGCGCCATAGATGGCTTGGGTGCCGTCAGCGCCGGTCAGCGTCAAGGCATTCGTGCCAAGTCCGACGATAGATGAAATGCCGCTCACCGCCGTCACCGATACCGACGTGCGGATTGTCGACTGACCCATCAGGTCGATCTTGGCGTTGAAGCCGGCCGCGATCGTCGCGGTGAGAACCGCAGCTGTCACCTGATCGCCGCCCGAAAACGTGATGGTCTTGAGACCGGCCGTCAACTCCTCGGAATAGCCGCCGGCGCTGCCGCCGATCGTGCTTGGACCACCGCTGACGGAAACCGTTATGTTGGCGCGCCCTTCGCCGATCGAATAGAACTGGTCGGCAGTCACGGTGTCGTTGAAGGCGACACCGGTGAGAAACTGGTGGTTGGCGCCTGGCCGGCCGAAATCTTCGGTCAGCATCGTCGCGTTGAGGCCCTGATAGATGCCCTGGGCCTGACCGACACCAACTTCCTGGAAGTCCGGATCCATCAAATTGACGCGGTGGCCACGGCCAGTGATGCCCGAATCGACAAACAGATCCTGATGAAGCTGCAGAGACATCGCCGGTGTGACGGAGCCGGAAGTAGATCGAAACGCGATGTTTTCGCCTGCGGTGTCCCAGTTATAGCCAGCGTGCGTCATCCGGTAGAATGGATCGTGGCCGCCCAGATCGTTATGCCCGAAATAGTCGTTGTCGATCATCTCCTGGCTATGAGCACGCGCCACGCTGAGCAGCGTGTCGTTCATTGCCAGCGGCTGCTTCATCGCTGTGGAGATGGTCTCGTCGGACGGGACCCCCTCATTGAGGCTTATGCCGTATCGTGCGGCCTCCGCGGCGGGATCGAGCCGCGCTCGATTGACCAATTCCAGGATTGCCTGCTCGACAGCACTCTGATTGGCCACTGCCTTTCTCCATTTGGTATTGTCCGAGTATTATTAGTCAAAATACTGCCGAAACGCCAGTCGGCTCGGAGCGAGACTGTTCAAAAACCGGTGCCGTTCAACGCTTGAACCGCAGGCGCAGGAGACATGCCCATGCAATCGCAGGCGCCGTGATCGGGCGCCTGCGATTGCGTGGGGAGCTCTATCTTTCGAGCGGATCACACCACGACGAAATCGGCATTGGTCAGCGCCAAATTGGCGGCCAGCGTGGCGAAGTGGGTTGAGCCGCCTGCGGTGCTGCCGTTGCTGTCATAGGTGAGCCAGCCGGTGTCGGTCTCGTAGATGATGTGATCGTTGCCGTCACCAGCAAGGCCGGTGGTGTTCTTGATGAACTGGTCCGCCGTCAGCGTGCCGTTGCCGCCAAGCGCTGCGAAGATGGCATTGTCGACCTGGATGGCGTCCTCGACCACCGAGAAGTCGGTGATGTGGTCGACATTGGTCGATGCGTCGAGCGCCGAGGTGAAGACGAAGGTATCGTTGCCGGTGCTGCCGGATAGCGTGTCGTTGCCGAGGAGACCGTTGATGATGTTGTTGCCACTGTTACCGGTAATCACATTGGCGATCGAGTTGCCGGTGCCGTTGATGGAGGCCGCGCTGCGCAGCGCCAGATTCTCCAGCTCCTGACCGGAGAGGTTGAAGGAGACATAGGCCTGCACATTGTCGGTGCCCTGGCCATTGAGTTCGATGACATGGTCGCCGGCATTGTCGACATAGTAAGTGTCATTGCCTTGCGCGCCGCTCATTGTATCTGCACCGAGAAGGCCGTCGATGATGTTGTTGCCGGTATTGCCGGTGATGATGTTGGCGATCGAGTTGCCGGTGCCGTTGATGGAGGCCGCGCTGCGCAGCGCCAGGTTCTCCAGCTCCTGACCGGAGAGTTTGAAGGAGACATAGGCCTGCACGTTGTCGGTGCCGCCGCCATTGGCCTCGATGACATGGTCACCGGCATTGTCGACATAGTAGGTGTCGCTGCCAGTGCTGCCACTCATCGTATCAGCGCCGAGAAGGCCATTGATGATGTTGTTGCCGCTGTTGCCGGTGATGATGTTGGCAATGGAATTGCCAGTGCCATCGATGGAGGCGCCACCTCTCAGCGCCAGGTTCTCCAGCTCCTGGCCGGAGAGGCTGAAGGAGACGTAGGCCTGCACATTGTCGGTGCCGCCACCATTGGCCTCGATGACATGATCGCCGGCATTGTCGACATAGTAGGTGTCGCTGCCGGTGCTGCCGCTCATCGTATCGGCGCCGAGAAGACCGTTGATGATGTTGTTGCCGCTGTTGCCAGTGATGATGTTGGCGATGGAGTTGCCGGTGCCGTTGATGGAAGCCGCGCTGCGCAGCGCCAGATTCTCCAGTTCCTGACCGGAGAGGCTGAAGGAGACGTAGGCCTGCACATTGTCGGTGCCGCTACCATTGGCCTCGATGACATGATCGCCGGCATTGTCGACATAATAGGTGTCGTTGCCTTGCGCGCCGCTCATCGTGTCGGCGCCGAGAAGGCCATCGATGATGTTGTTGCCACTGTTGCCATTGATGAT